>JAJCZP010000088.1 GCA_029262315.1 Deltaproteobacteria bacterium
GTGTGTGATTTGACGGGTCCGTTGGCGAATCCGCTGGCGGGGGCCGGACAGATCGATAGTCAGCGGTGCTCGAACGCGACGGCGGTGAGCTGCACGACGGATACGCCGTGCTTCACGCAGTGCGTCGGCGGGGCGAGCGACGGGGCGACGTGCGTCGTCGGGACGGACTGTCCGGCGCCGGGCATCTGCGCGCCGGCCGGGACGTGCGAGTTCTTCTTCGGCTCGATGCTGCCGCTGTCGGCGGGTGGTGTTGGGACGTGCGTGGTCAACCGGATCGCGGGGGCCCTGGTGGGGACGGCGGATCTCGAGCTCGGCTCGACGGCGTCGACGCTGGGGCTGCGGTCGTCGGTGTTCACGGCGTCCGATGTCGGGAAGCCGTGTCACACGTGTCTCGGCGATCTGGCGGCGAACGATAGCGCGGCCGACGGCACGTGCGACGCGGGGATACGGGCCGGGCTCGCTTGTGACGTGAACGGGCGCCATCCGCAGCCGGGCTTCAACGGGGTCGCGTCGGGCGATCCGAACGAGTACTGCGCCGGTGCGGGCGCGCCGGCGGTGTGCTGCACGGGGCTGGGGACGGGCACGTGCGTGAACGGGACGAGTCTGGCGTGCGCGTACGATCAGGGGACGGCGATCGCGACCCTGCCGATCGACCTGACCAACTCGACGGGGACGGAGAGTTTGGTGCTGACCGCGGACAGTCCGGATAGTCGGGCATTCGGGTTCACCGGTTTCAAGTGCATGTGTGACACCTGCAACGATCCGGCGGCCACGGCGTGCCACACGAACGCGGACTGTCCGGTGTCGGGCGTGTGTCGCGGCGGGACGAATGCCAACGAGTACTGCACGATGCTGGCGGATTGTCCGGACACGGGTGGCGGGACGTCGTGCGGCGGCCAGGACTGTGACGCGGACGCGGATTGCCCGAGTGGGGCGACCTGTAGTGGGAGTATCTGTACGTCGCTGGCCGGGCAGTGCGGCCAGGGACGGTGTCAGGGCGGCGCGAATGCCGGGGCCCCGTGTGACGTGGGGGCGAATTGCGCCTCGGGCTCATGCGGTGTTCCAGGTGAGCCGACGAAGTTCGTGGCCTGTACGACCCCGACGGCGTGTATGGAATTGGTCCCGGGATCGGGCCGCGGCGTCTGTGGGTCGATGCCGTTCGACGATAAGTGTGGGCCGACGGAGACGTTCCGGTTGTGCTCGCCTGGGGATCCGAGCAGCTGCCCCTTCCCCGGGGACACGTGTGGCTTCACCTTGCGGCAATGCTTCCTCGATGGCGGTGTCGTCACGGGTTCGATCGACGCGATCGGTGCACCGGATGCGCCGATCAACGATGTGGCGACCCCGACGTTGGCGGCGACGTTCTGCGTCGGGCCGACGATCGCCGGTGGCGTGAACTCCGCGGCCGGCCTGCCGGGAGCGGGACGTGTCACGCTCTTCGGCACGGCCGAGGGCCTGCCCTAACCAATCACGTTTAGCGTTCCCCGACCGGAGCTTTGCTCCGGTCGGGGGTGACCATGAGGCCCGGCATCCCGGTGAGGGGTGTCGGGCCTCGTGCGTTTCGGCGGGACGGCGCGCGGGCCGGTCTACGCTCGCACTACGAACCGCGCCCGGCCTCTGCTAGGATCCGCCGCCATGGATCTCGCGGGCGCGCGCATTGCCGTTACCGGTGCGACGGGTTTTCTCGGCCGCTACATCGTGAACGTGCTGTTGGCCCGGAAGGCCCATGTCGTCGGCGTAGTACGGAATCCGGGTCGGGTGCCCGAGCTCGCCGCCCGTGGGGTGGAGCTTCGGAAGGCGGATCTGATGCAGCCCGGCCAACTCGCCGCAGGCGTACGAGGCGTCGACGCGGTGGTCTCCAACGCCGCGCTCTTCTCGCTCAAGAACCAACGCTGGCGCGAGCATCAGGAGACGAACGTGACCGGCACGCGAAACGTGTTCAACGCAATCGCCGATGCCGGCGTGACGCGTGTCGTTCAGGTGTCGTCGGTCGCGGTCTACAAAGGGCGGCACGAGCCGAAGATCCGCGAAGACCATCCCAAGTACAGCGCCGACAGCCGGCGTTCGTTCACCAATACCTACCCGATCTCGAAAGCGGTTTCGGAAGAGGTCGCGTGGGAGTGCGCGGCGGCGCGCGAGCTGCAGCTGACGACGGTGCGGCCCTGCGGTATCTACGGGGCCTTCGACCAGAACTTCACCCGTATCTTCAAGCGCTTCGTCGGATTTCCGGTAGGGGTGATGCCAGTGGCGTTGCGTATTCCGTTCGTGTACGCGGGCGATGTCGCCGAGGCCATTGTGCTTGCTCTTGAGCAGCCTATTGCCGTGGGTAAAGCCTACAACGTCACCGGCGAGGATCGAACATTCTGGGAGTTCACTCGCGCCTGGCGCGCGGTCGGCGGCAAAGTCGCCCGCATCCGATTGCCGGTTCCCCTTCCGACCCGGCGGTTGTTCGACAACGCGCGTATCGAGCAGGATCTCGGTTGGCGCAACCGTCCATACTCCGACGGCCTTCGCGAAACCTACGACCTCGAGCGTGCGGCAGCCTCCTGAGGAGGCCGCCAGGATCCTTCGACCAGACCACCGGCAGCGCCGCGGAGGAATCTCACGGCCTCCGCGCCTGGCTCAGCCTCCTCGTAGCGAGGTCGCAGGATCGATGCGCGACGCACGGAGCGCCGGCAGCACGCCCGCCAGGAGACCGACACCGGCGAGGGTCCCGAGGATCAGTAGGGCTGCCTCGGGCTGCAGCACGGGGGGCGCGTTGGTCCGTGAGCCCTCACCGATGATAGCGGCCGTGGTCACGATGCAGAGCCCGCCGAGGAGCATGCCGAGCAGGCCGGCGGCGACGGTCACGGTCAGAGTCTCTGCGGCGAACTGCCGGAAGATCGCCGTGTTCGACGCGCCAACGGCTTTGCGGAGGCCGATCTCCTTTGTCCGCTCGCTCACCACGACCAACATGATGTTCATGACACCGACGGCGCCGACCAGCAGCGTAATGAGGCTGGCCGTACCGAGAAAGATGCGAAGGCCGATTCCGAGATTGCGGACGATCTGGACGGCTTCTTCGATATTGAAGTAGTCCATCGCAGTGTCATCGCTGGCTCCGAAGTGGTGATGGAGCCCGAGTACCGAGCGAGCATAGGTCACGGCGTCCCAGCTCGCTTCTCGCGTTCTTGGCGCGAAGATCGGATTGCCGATCGTGTCCGACTTCGTGAACCACTGTTGCGCCGTCGTGACCGGGATCATGGCGATCTCGTCGTCGGCGGGCCCCATGTGGACGATCTGCTCGCCCTTTGGCGCGGCAAGCCCTACGACACGAAAGGGGATGCCATCGATATGGACCGCGCGGTCGATCGGATGCGCCGTTCCGAACAGGCGTGTGGCGGTCGTCGCGCCGAGGAACACGACACGCGCGCGGGTGTCGACATCGCGGCGGGTGAGCGCCCGCCCGGCGGCGATCTCGAAATTGCGGATCGCGATCGTGTCCGCCGAGCCTCCCCAGGTCCACACCAGCTTGGTCCGTCGCCCTGCTCGCATCATCCGCGGCCCCACCCAGAGATGCGCAGCGGCCTTTTCCACGTGATGGAGCCTCGCCATCCGGTCCAGATCGTCCACCTCGAGCTCGATACGCCGCGCGCCGCGTTGACCGACGTGCTTCTTGGTGACGATGCCGGGGAAGAGGAAGACGACGCGTTGGCCAATCTTGTTGATCTGTCGCGTGAAGTTCTCGTCGTAGCCGTCCATCATCGCCGCGAGAAACGTCAACATGGCGATTCCCCAGACGATGCCGAGCGACGTCACGCCGAAGCGGAGCGCGTGCGCTCGGAGGCTGCGGAGAGTTTCCCGCGCCAGATCCCGGAGCCCGTTCATTCGGCCCTCAGCGTGACGGACGGATCGACCTTGGCCGCACGCCAGGCGGGTATGATGCCGGAGGCGATGCCCACCCCCGTCATGACCCCGAGCGCGATGAACACGATTTCCGCCCGCAGGATCGGGAGCGGAATCAAGTCGGCTGTTTCGAACGACGCCAGCACCCGACAGCCAGCGACGCCAAGCGCGATTCCCGCCAGGCCCCCCAATGCGGTCATGACGAAGGTCTCGAGAAAGAACTGCCCGAGAATGTCGCGACGCCTGGCCCCGACCGCGAGGCGGACCCCGATCTCCTGACGACGCTCCTGGACAGAGTCGAGCATCATGGTGAGAATTCCGATTCCACCGATCAGCAGGGTTGTCGTGCCAAGAAGCAGCAGCACGGTGCTCGTTTGCTCGAGTGGAAGCTTCCGAAGTTGGTCGAGCGAACTCGCGATCCGAACCGCTTCCTCGTCGGTGGCGGAGACGCGGAGCCGGCGTCCGATGATCGCCCGCGCCTCGCGTTTGGCGTCGTCGTAGTCGCGCCGGTCCCGGAGGCGAAGCAGGATCGTGTTGACGATGTCCGCGTCGCTCCCGAAGCGCGGACCGAACGCGAAGAATGCCGTGAGCGGAATCCAGACTTGCGCGTCCAGCTCTTCGCCCTGGTCACGCCAGAGTTGCGTGCCCACACGCGCGTGGATGCCAATCACCTGGAAGGGCTGCCCCTTGATGCGGATCCAGCTGCCGATACCTCCACGTGCGCCGAGAAGCCGCCGGCGTGCCTCGGTGCCGAGGACGGCCACGCGCCGTCGATGGTCGAGATCGGCGCGTGAAATGCCGCGCCCGGCCGCCATGCGCACCCCGCGGAGTTCGGTCTGGGCTGGCTCGACTCCGCGGACGTCGGTGCTGAAGGTCTTTTCCCGGAACACGACCGTGGACCACATGCGCGCCTCGCCCGCGACGGCGTCGATGATCCGTACCTGCTCCCGGACGGCGGTGACGTCGGCGGTCGTGAACCAGAGCTCGCGCCGGTCGGTGGCGGGGGTGAACTGCTCGCCGATGACTCCCGGCCAGGCCTGCATGAGATTCTTCCCTGCGCGTGAGTAGCCGGCTTCCATCATCGCCTGGACCCCGAGCCCCCAGGAGACGAGAAAGACGACCGACGCCGTGCCCCAGAGCACGCCGAACATGGTGAGGAAAGAGCGCAGCTTCTCGGTGCGTAGTGTACGGAATGCCTGGCGGATGGCTTCGACGAGCACCATGGTCAGGGGCTGCGGGTGTCCGTTTCGATGCGGCCGTCCCGGATGGCGACCCGGCGCTCGACCTGGTCGCCGATGCGCGTGTCGTGCGTGACGAGCACGACGGTATTCCCCTCGCCGTGCAGCGTATGGAGCAGGGCCATGATCTCTTCGCCGGTGCGGGAATCGAGGTTTCCCGTTGGTTCGTCGGCGAGAATGAGACTGGGACGATTGATGAGCGCACGCGCAATGGCGACGCGTTGCCGCTCCCCCCCGGACAGCTCCGATGGGAGGTGCCGGAGACGCTCCGCGAGACCGACCCGCAGCAAAGCCTCGTGAGCGCGTGCGTGGCGCTCGCGGGCGGTCACGCCGCGGTAGCTGAGGGGTAGCTCGACGTTCTCGAGGGCGGTCAACCGCGGCAGCAGGTTGAACGACTGGAACACAAAGCCCAGTTCTGTGCCCCGAAGTGCCGCCAGGCCATCGGGGGGGATTTGGTGGATCGGACGGCCCTTGAATCGATACTGTCCTTCGCTCGGTTGCAGCAAGCAGCCGAGTATTTCCATGAGGGTCGTCTTCCCGGAGCCCGAGGGCCCCATGATCGCGACCATTTCACCCGATCTGATGACGAGATCGATCCCGCGCAGCGCCTCGACGCGTACGCGTCCGCTGGCGTAGCGTTTGGTGATGCCCTGGAGCGCGATGACAGCGTCACTCATTTGAGCAGGACGCGTTCGCCTACCTCCAGGCCGCTCAGGATCTGCACCTTGTTGATGTCGACGATGCCGATTGTCACGGTGCGCCGCTCGGCGTCGTCGGTTTCGGATCCCGTCAGCACATCGACGTAGACCTCGTCTCCTTCGTAGAGCAGCGCCGCCTCTGGAACGATCAGCGCGTCCGTGACCACCTCGGCGATGATGTCGGCGTCGGCGGACATCTTCGGGCGGAGGCGCGCCGCCGCGGGATCCTCGACGACGACCTCGACCTCGAAATAGGTCACATTCTGCTCCCGCTCCCCGACTGGCTTGATCTTGCGGACGCGGCCCGCGAACACCTCTCCCTCGAAGGCCTCGGTACGGAGACGCGCGGGTTGATCCACAACGACACGCGCGATCTCGTTTTCGTCGACCAGGCCCTCGAGGTGCAGCACGTCATCGGCGGCGATGGTCAAGAGGCGCGTGCCGCCCGTGACCGCAGTGACCGCGGAGACGGCATCGCCTGCCTCGACGTCGACGTCGAGAATCTTTCCGGCCATCGGGGCAACGACCGTGGTGTGCCGCAGCTGAACTTCGAGGAACTCGAGGGCGGCCGCGTCCCGCGATACGCCCGCACGGGCAACCTCGTGGCGCGACTCGGCCCGTTCGTGCTCCTGGGCGGCCACGGTGCCCCCTCGTTGGAGGGCGGCGCTGCGTTGGCGTTCGAGCCCTGCGTAGCGCTCCTCGACCTGGGAGCGTTTGAGCGCTGAGCGAGCTTCGGCAGCCTGGGCTTCGAGCAACTCCCGGTCGATCTCGGCCAGAGGCGTATCCTTGGCGACGATCTGGCCGGTTTCGACGTGAACGGCCTCGATGATTCCGGAAATTCGAGGGCGGACCTCTACTTCCTTCTCGGGTTCTATGGTTCCGGTCGCGACAACGATTCGTTCGATGCGACCCCTGGCGACCTCGGCGGTGGGGCTCGGCGCTGGCCGATCGCCGTTCGCGCATCCCAGGACAGTGCCTGCGAGCACGGCCAGGAATGCCCATAGGGTCGTCGAATCGCTCACGCTCGTCGCCATCGCCTCCCTTTCTCTAGCTGCCCAGGAAAGCTCAGTGAAGATCGGGCCAGAAAGCATCTACAAGCCGCGGGCAGTTGGTGATACAGAACGTGGCCATGGAGCAGACTTTGAGGGCGTCCGACGGCGGCGCCAAAGACTTCTTTGAAGGCTACGCGCGGGATTTCGATCACATCTACGACGAGGGCGGCAAGGGGATGCTTGCTCGATTCGTCGATACGAGCCTGCGCAAGGAGATGCGGATTCGGTTCGAGAAGACCTTCCAGGCACTCGATCCGATGAAAGGCCGGACGTTGCTCGATGCCGGATGCGGCGGAGGACGCTACGCCATCCCCGCGGCGAAGGCCGGAGCCAGCGAGGTGCTGGGACTCGATTTCAGCGAGACGATGCTCCAGCTGGGACGCGAGAAGGCCGCGGCCGAGGGCGTCGGGGATGTCTGCCGGTTCGAGCTCGGCGACCTGCTGACCTATCCCATCGAGGAGAAGAGCTTCGACTACGCAATCGCGATCGGTTTCTTCGACTATATGAAGGACCCGGCAGCGGCGTTGGGCGCGTTGGCGCGGGCTACGCGCCGGCGGGTTTTCGTGAGCCTTCCGAAGCGCTGGCATGTGCTCACGCCGCAGCGGTACGTGCGCTACACGTACTTCCGGTGCTACATCCGGTTCTACTCGCGCGGCGACGTCGAGCAACTTGCCGCGACGGTCAAGCCCGTGCGGTACGAGATCTTCGACATCGGTCGCGAGTACAACCTCCGCCTCGATTTCGAATAGCCCGTCGCCACGATTTCGAATAGCCCGTCGCGCTAGAAGTAGCCGTCGCCGCCGGAATCGGACTCTTGGTCCGGATCCCGGCTGGCGATGTAGTCGCCCGTGATCATTTCCTTGTAGCCCATCCCGGGTCCGACCATCGGATAGACGTGCGCGTGCTCGACCATCACTTCGAGGAAGGCCGGTCCCTCGTAGCGCACGAATTCTTCGAGTGCGGCGCGGACGTCTTTGGGCTTGGTGACGCGTTTGGCGAAGCCGAAGCCGTCGCCCTCGGCGGCCTTGATGAAGTCCTTCTTGTGGAGGGCCTTGTCGGTGCCCGAGTAGCGGTTGGCGTAGAACAGGTCCTGCCACTGGCGGACCATGCCGTCGCCGAGGTTGTTCAAGAGCAGCACTTTCACAGGGACGTCGTAGGTCGTGAGGGTCTCGAGATCCCCAAGATTCATGCGGATGCTGCCGTCGCCGTCGACGTCGATGACCAGCGCGTCCGGATTGGCGAGTTGCGCGCCGACGGCCGCGGGGAGCCCGAAACCCATGGTGCCCATGCTTCCGGAGGTCAGGAACGTGCGTGGACGCTTGAAGTCGATGTACTGGGCAGCCCACATCTGGTGCTGGCCGACGCCCGTGGTGACGATCGCGTTGCCCTTGGTGATGCCGTTGAGGGTTTCCAGCACGAACTCTGGTTGAATCAGCTCGCTCTCGCGCTTGTAGTTGAGCCCGTACTTCGCCTTCAGGCCGTGGGCATGTGCCAACCATTTCGGGAAGCGTTTCTTGAAGCCGCGGCCCGCCTTACGGAGCTCGGCGAGTCCGCGCTTGGCATCGGCGACGTGCGCCCAATCGAAGTTCTTCACCTTGCCGAGCTCTGACGCGTCGATGTCGAGGTGGGCGATCGACGCGTGCGGCGCGAACTCTTTCACCTTGCCCGCCACCCGGTCGTCGAAACGCGCTCCGACGGCGAACAGCAGGTCGCAGTCTTCGACGGTGTAGTTGGCATACGCCGTGCCGTGCATGCCCAGCATCTGCAGCGACAGCTCGTTGGTGGTGTCCATCGCGCCGATGCCCATCAGGGTGGTCACGACCGGAATGCCGAACTGTTCGGCGAACGCGCGGAGCTCGTCGGCGGCGTTACTGTTGATGACGCCGCCACCGGCATAGATGAGGGGCTTCACGCTCTTTTCGAGAAGCTCGTAGAACGCTTCCCCTTGGGCGGGCGAGAGGGTCGAGTCGTTCAGCTCCGCAAGGCGTTCTTGATATCCGCGTAGCGCCAGAAGGCCCTCGCCGCGAAATTCCTCCTCGGCGAGCTGCACGTCCTTGGGCACGTCGATGACCACCGGACCAGGGCGGCCACTGCGGGCGATGTCGAACGCCGTGCGCACCGTGGCTTCCATTTTCGTCTCGTCGGTGACGAGGAAGACGTGCTTGGCGCACGAGGCCATGATGTTGAATACGGGAGCTTCCTGAAACGCGTCGGTGCCCATCGCGATGCGTGGAACCTGACCCGTGATTAGCACGACGGGAACAGAATCGGCCTGGCAATCGCGGATCGGCGTTACCGCGTTGGTGGCACCCGGCCCCGATGTGACGACGAACACCCCGACCTTCCCGCTCGAGCGCGCGTAGCCAGCCGCCATGAAGCCCGCACCTTGCTCGGTTGCGGGTACGACGAGACGGATCTCTTCGTCAGCCGCGTGATTGCTGTTGTAACGGAAAATGGCGTCGTAGGTCGGGAGAATGGCGCCGCCGCTATAGCCGAAGACGGTATCGACGCCCTCGTCCGCCAGGACCTGTACGATCGTTTCCGCATTGGTCATGCGGGTACCGGCCAGCGGGTGGGGGGGCGAAGTCGTCGCGGTCGCGAGGGTGCGCCTCGAGCGCTTTGCGAGGGTCGTCATGTCATGGCTCCTTGGGGCTTCCTACGAATCGGACTGTCTAGCCTCGTTCATAGCGTGATTTCGCGCGTTTGGCGAGATTTGCCCGCAATGGGGTTGGAGATCGTTTCGCAGGGTGGCCCCACACCTGGTCCGGTTTGACAAGGCGCCGACGGCCCGTCACGGAGTCGATTATCGCCTATCAGCTGACAGTACCGCGCCGACTCGCGTTGGCGCTCGCCCTTTCCGCCGTGTGCCACGCGGGGCTCCTCGCCCTGGTGCGGGGGGTGGTTCCGGAGGGCGCCGCCGGGGCGGCAGGGGGGGGGGCGTCCGGGCCGCGGTTTTCCGTCGCGATAGTCGGACGGTCAGGAGCCGGCGGGACGACTGCGGCCTCGGCTCGCGTAGCCGCGCCGGCCGAGGCACGCGAGCGGCAGCCCAAGGCCGATTTACCGCCAACAGCGCCGGCTCGTGCGGCCGCCGAGGTGCGGATGCGTGCGAAAGAGTCCAAGGCGGAGCCGCCACGAGCCCAGGCTCGCACTTCTCCGAAAGTGCCGGCGGCCGCAGAGCCCCCACGACGGGTGGTCGCGCGCGGCGATGCCGCCACAGAACCGGCTAGGGAGAGATCCCCGCACCCGCGCGCGTCTTCCGCTGACCTCCGGGAAGCCGGCGAGGGCGTCGCGGCGAGCCCGCCAATGGAAGCCGGCACCGCGGGAGGGGCAGGTACGGTGTCATCCGCGCAGCGTCTGGCATCGACAGGGTCCAGTGTCCCGTCCGCGGATCTTCGGCCGTGGTGTCGGGCTTGCCCCGTGCCAGATTATCCCGCTCGGGCGCGTCGTCGGGGGTGGCAGGGCACCGTTGAGGTCGCCCTCGAATTGAACGCCGACGGCAGTGTCGGTGGCGTTCGGGTCGTCAGTTCGTCCGGATTTCCTGCGCTCGACGAGGCCGCGGTTGCGGTGGCGCGGCGCAGTCGCTTTCGCGTGCTCGAGCAGGGGGGGGCACTGCGTGGCAAGCTCCGCTACCGGTTCCGGCTGGAGCCTTCCCTCTGAGCCATCAGCCGCTGGTCGCCGTGCTGCAGGGCCCGACGAGTATGGCGGTGTGCTACTGGTGTATCCGCTGGCCAAGCGCCCCAACTGATTTGATTTCTTTACCAATATCCGGTTCAATGCCGCGCGATACGCGGATCGATGGCTTCCTTCGATACCGCCCGTGGTGACCCGAAAATGTACTTCAACTTTGGCAATGTGTTGGTCTTCCTCGTCCTGGGCCTCGGCCTGGCTGGCATGATGCTCGGATTGGGCCGGTTGCTCCGTCCGGCGAACCCGTTGGCGCAGAAACTTGCGACCTACGAGTGCGGCGAGTTGCCCACCGGACATGCGTGGATCAACTTCAACATACGCTTTTATCTCATCGCGTTGGTCTTCCTCATTTTCGACGTCGAGCTGGCCTTCATGTACCCGGTCATCGTCGTCTTTCGCGATGCCGTGCTGGCGGGACACGGGATCGCGGCTTTCGCCAAGATCCTCCTCTTCGTCGGCGTGTTGGCCATCGGGTTGGTGGTCGTCTGGGCCAAGGGTGACCTCGAATGGGTGAAGCGATTGCCGGTGGAAGCAGAGTCCGACGTGCGGGAAGCCGCGTGATCGCCGTGGGAAGCAGCGTGATTACTCAGGAGGATCTATGTCGCTGCTGAATACGATGCCCGAGTTCATGGTCACCACCAAGGTCGATGAAATGCTGAATTGGACCAGGAAATCATCGCTTTGGTACATGCTCTTCGGGTTGGCGTGCTGCGCCATCGAGATGATGCAGACGGGCGGTCCCAGGTCCGATCTCGATCGTTTCGGCGCGGTGCCGCGTGCGACGCCACGTCAGTCCGACCTGATGATCGTAGCCGGCACCCTGACGCTCAAGATGGCGCTGCGCACGAAGGTCCTCTACGAGCAGATGCCCGATCCGAAGTACGTCATCTCCATGGGGAGTTGCTCCAACTGCGGCGGGCTGTTCCAGCTTGCGTATTCGGTCTGCGATGGCGTCGACAAGGTGATTCCGGTCGACGTGTATGTGCCGGGCTGTCCGCCTCGTCCCGAGGCGCTGACCGAGGGCCTGTTGAAGCTTCAAGAGAAGATGATGCAGGAGAAGTGGCTGGTTCGGAGTACTGGGGAGAGCCGTCCGGCGCTCGCCTGAGCCCTCAGCCTTATCGTATGGATACTGCAGCGATTTACAGCAAACTGAAGGAGCGATTCGGCGACGCCGTCCTCGCGTTGGAGAGCGAAGATGCTGGCGATCCGGCCATTCGCATCCAGCCGCGCGCGATTGTCGAGGTTGCAGCCTGGCTCCACGCCGAGGCCGATACGGCGTTCGACTGCCTGACGAACCAGTCGGGGGTGGACTATCCCGATCGGAACGAGGTCGAGGTGGTGTATCACCTGTTCTCGTACTCGCTGCGTCACACCTGCGTCCTGAAGGTTGGTGTCCCGAGGGACAACCCGTCCATGCCGACCGTCGATCCGGTGTGGAAGACCGCCAATTGGATGGAGCGCGAGGTTTTCGATCTCGTCGGTGTCGTGTTCGAGGGGCATCCGGATTTGCGCCGGATCCTGCTGCCGGAGGACTGGGTGGGCCACCCGCTGCGCAAGGACTTCGTCGAGCCGACGGAGTACCACGGCATCAGCACCAAGCGCGAAAGTATGCTCTAGCGGTGAGGGTACGATGAGTCTCGGTGGTTTCGACGTCCAGGTCTTGCGCGAGAACGGGTTCGCGACTGAAGAGATGACCCTCAACATGGGTCCGCAGCACCCGAGTACGCATGGCGTGCTCCGTTTCGTCGTGCGGGCCGACGGTGAGGTCATGACCGAGGCGGTGCCCGACGTCGGCTATCTGCATCGGTCGATCGAGAAGATCGCCGAGAAGGTCGGCTATCACGGGTTCATGCCGTACACCGACCGCGTCGACTACGTTGCGGCGATGCCGTGCAATCAGGGGTGGGCGATGGTCTGCGAGAAGCTCGCGGGCATCGAAGTGCCGCGCCGCGCCGAGTACTGTCGTGTCATTGCCTGCGAGTTCAATCGCATCTCGAGTCACCTGATCGCCGTGGGCACCATGGGGATGGACATCGGCGCCTTTACGCCGTTCACCCACGCGCTCCGCGAGCGCGAGCACATCAACGATCTTCTCGAGGAGCTGTGCGGCGCCCGCCTGACGTTCAACTACATGCGGATCGGCGGCGTGGCGTGGGATCTCCCGCCCGACTTCGCCGAGAAGGGGCTCGCCTACATCGATCGCTTCGAGCCGCTGATCGACGAGTACAATGCCCTCATCTCCTTCAACAAGATCTACAAGGAGCGTCTCATCAACGTGGCGGTCATCACGGGCGAGGAGGCCATCAACTACAATCTGGTTGGGCCGAATCTCCGCGGGTCGGGGGTCGATTTCGATGTGCGCCGCGACATCCCGTATTCGATCTACCCGGAGCTACAGTTCGACGTGCCTGTGGGACACGGCGAAGAGGGGACGCTCGGCGACTGCTTCGACCGCTACATGGTGCGCATTCGCGAGATCCAAGAGAGCTGCAAGATCATTCGCCAGTGCCTGCAGCAGATTCCCGAGGGGTCGGTGCTTGCCAAGATCCCCCGGAAGTTCAAGCCACCCGTGGGTGACGCGTACGTCCGTATCGAGAGCGCGCGCGGTGACATGGGTTGGTACTGCGTCAGTGACGGCAGCGAATATCCGTATCGGGTGAAGGTTCGGACCGGATCCTTCACCGCCACGAGCATCATCGAGCAGGTGAGTCGCGGGCTCATGATCGCCGACTTGATCACCGTGGTTGCGAGCTTCGACCTCGTGGCTCCCGAGATCGACCGATGAGAGGGACCGATTGATGAAGGATCTCGTCCTGTCGCTGATCGCCGAAGGAGGGGCGCTCGCGGGCGTGCCGTTCTCGCTGGCGGCGCCACTCGTGATGGTGGCATTCGGCGCCCTGGTCGTCTTCGGGTTCGTCCTGCCGATTGCCGGGATCACCAGCTGGCTCGAACGGCGCGTATGGGCGCGCATTCAGTCGCGCATCGGTCCGAACAGAGTCGGGCCGCAGGGCTTCCTGCAGTGGCTGGCCGACGGGCTCAAGAACCTGCTGAAAGAAGACATCATCCCGTCGGCGGCCGATAAGTGGCTCTTCTCGCTGGCGCCGTACCTTGTGGTCGTCGGCTTCATCGCCACCTTCGCCGCCGTTCCGTTCACCTCGTCGCTGATCATCGCCGATCTGAACATCGGTATCCTGTACATCACGGCCGTCACGGGGATCGTAGTCGTCGGCGTCCTGATGGCCGGCTGGTCGTCGAACAACAAGTGGTCGCTGCTGGGCGGCATCCGATCCGCCGCGCAGATCGTGAGCTACGAGATCCCTGCCGGGCTGTCGGTATTTCCCATCGTGCTGCTGACGGGCACGCTCAGCATGCAGGGCATCATCCGCGCGCAGGGGTGGGCGCCGTGGGATTGGTTCTTCTTCTACAATCCGTTCACGTTCGCCGCGTTCTTCGTATTCTTCGTGGCCGCCCTGGCCGAGGGGAACCGGACGCCGTTCGACATTCCCGAGGCCGAGTCGGAGCTCGTGGCCGGTTTCTGCACCGAATACAGTGGCATGCGGTACCTGCTCTTCTTTCTCGAGGAGTGGGGAAACCTCTACGTCATCGGTGCGATCGTGACGACGCTATTCCTCGGTGGCTGGCAGGTGCCGGCGTTCACCGACAACCCGATGCTCCTGGCAGTGGCGCAGTTCGGCACGTTCTTTCTCAAGGCGTACTTCTTCGTGTTCGTCGCGATGTGGGTGCGGGCAACACTGCCCAGGGTGCGCGTCGATCAGTTGATGACCGTGTGTTGGAAGTACATGGTGCCGATTGCCATCGTGAATATGCTCGGGACGGCCGCCTGGATGCTGTTCGTCCCCGAGACGCTCGGGCGGCTGGTGCAGTTCGGCATGACGGGGCTCGGTGCGGTGGTCGTCGTCGTGTTCTTCCGCCGGGTGCGCTTCCATCTCCGTCGCGCGAACCTGAAGCCGTCGGATTACTACTACAGTCCGATCATCTAGTTCGCGAAGGGGACGGAGGAGCGCGTGGCAGGCTATTTCTCGAATATCCAAGAGACGGTCACCTCGATCTTCGAGGGGATGTCGATCACCTTTTCGCACTTCGTGCGCCGCCCCTACACCGTCCAGTACCCCGACAGGATCCCCATTCCCATCCAGGATACGTTGCCGTTCCGGTATCGCGGGATCCTCGAAGTTGATCTCGAGATCTGCACCGGATGTCTGGCGTGCGAGCGTGCCTGTCCGATCGATTGCATCGTCATTGAAGCGAAGAAGGACAAGCAGACCAAGGCGATGATGTTGAATCGGTTCGACATCGATATCGCCAAGTGCATGTATTGTGGGCTCTGCAGCGAGCCCTGTCCGACAGGGTCCATTCATCATACGTCGCAGTTCGAGGGCGCCGATTATTCGCTCGAGAGCATGCTCCGGCGCTTCGTGAAGACGCCGGTGGCGGCGTACAAGCCATCAAAGGGTCCGGAGACTGATCCGGAAATCGTGCCGTTCCTCGATCGAGGTTTGCGGTACTTGGACGACTTTGCTAAGCCCGGCGGCTCCTCGGAGCCGGGCGAGGCTGACGCGTCGTAGCGACCGCGCCCCGGCGCGGCGATTCGGAGAGCAAGGGAGGGGCAGTGTCCCTGGCAGTGGTGCTGTTCTATGCGTTCGCGATCTTTACCGTGGTGAGTGCCGCGGGCGTCGCATTTTCACCGAACGTCGTCTACTCGGCGTTTGCGCTCATGGGGACGCTGCTCGGCGTGGCCGCGATGTACGTCTTCCTCGCGGCCGATTTCGTGGCGATGGCGCAGGTGCTGGTCTACATCGGCGGCATCCTGGTGCTCATGCTCTTCGCCGTGATGCTCACGCACCGGATCGCCACCGCCAATATCTCGAATCGCTCGGTCGGGCGCGTGCCGGCGCTCCTCATCGTCAGCGGGGTCGGGTTGATCATGGGACGGGCCATCTATCGAACGAACTGGGTCCTGGGCACCGATTTGCCGGATGCGCCCAGCACCTATGCCATCGGCACGGGATTTCTCGGGACGTACGTGCTGCCCTTCGAGCTGGCGTCGTTCGTCCTTCTAGCGGTGCTGGTCGGAGCGGTGGCGATCTCGCGCAAAGAGCTTCGGGACGCGCAGGGCTAGGGAACGGGATGCACGGGATCAGCCTCGAGCACTTCTTGACGGTGGGGTTACTGCTCTTCGTCTTGGGCCTGTACACCGTCCTCACGCGGCGGAATGCCATCGGGATCCTGATGGGTGTCGAGCTCATCCTGAACTCCGCCAACATCAACTACGTAGCATTCGCCCGCTACGGTGGGTCGAGTACCGACGGACAGATTTTTGCGATTTTCGTGATCATGCTGGCCGCGGCCGAGGCCGCCGTCGGACTGGCCATCGTGCTTGGCATCTATAAAAACTTCGACTCGATCGACGTCGAAGCCACCGACACGTTGCGGTACTGACGGCATCTGATGGAACTGACCCCAGTCTCATACATCCGTTGGATCCCCGCGCTGCCACTCATCGGGGCGGTGCTGAACGGGTTCGCCGGCGCGGGGATTCAGCGTCGTTTCGGCGAGCGCGGGATCGCCATTCTCGCCTGCGCTCCCGTGCTGCTGGCGTTCGCGATCTCGGTCCAGGCCTTCCTGCACCTGCTCTCGCTGGAGCCGGAGTCGCGCTTCTTGCTCGATCGGGTGGCTGGGTGGATCGATATCGGCACCATGAAGGCCGACATCGCCTTTCTGGTCGATCCGTTGTCGTGCGTCATGATCCTGGTCATTACCGGGATCGGGGGCCTGATCCACATCTACGCCACCGGGTACATGCACGGCGACCAGGCCTTCTGGCGTTTCTTCGCGTTTCTGAACCTCTTCACCTTCGCGATGCTGACCCTCGTGCTCGGGGACAATCTGCTCGTCATGTTCGTCGGCTGGGAGGGCGTGGGCCTGTGTTCCTTCGCCCTGATTGGTTTCTGGTGGACCGATCACAAGAACACGTCGGCCGGCAACAAGGCGTTCATCGTCAACCGGGTCGGCGATTTCGGCTTCCTGCTCGGTATCTTCCTGATCTTCTGGAGTCTCGACAGCCAGGGGCACGGCGCGCTCGCGTTTCGCGACATTCAGCACCATGCCGGCAGCATCGCCGACATGCATTTCTGGGGATGGCCGGTCGCTACCCTCGCGACGCTCTTTCTGTTCGTAGGCGCGACAGGCAAGTCGGCCCAGATTCCGCTCTACGTGTGGCTCCCAGACGCCATGCAGGGGCCGACCCCGGTCTCGGCGCTCATTCACGCGGCCACGATGGTGACGGCGGGCGTCTACATGATCGCACGCATGAACTTCCTGTTCGCGATGGCGCCCGAGACGCTCGCGGTGGTCGCGGGTATCGGGGCGGCGACGGCCTTCTTCGCGGCGACGATTGGCCTGGTGCAGAACGACATCAAACGGGTGCTGGCCTACTCCACGGTCAGCCAGCTCGGCTACATGTTCATCGCGATGGGGGTTGGCGCGTGGACGGCTGGCGTCTTCCACCTCGTGACCCACGATTTCTTCAAGGCGTGTCTGTTCCTGGGATCCGGGAGCGTGATTCACGGCATGAGCAACGAGCAGGACATGCGGAAGATGGGCGGTCTCCGTACCAAGATGCCCATTACCTTCTGGACGTTCCTGATTGCGACGCTGGCGATCGCCGGGACGCCGCTCACGGCCGGGTTCTTCTCGAAGGACGAGATTCTGTGGAAGGCGTGGTCGAGCGAGTACGGCAGTCCGGTGCTGTGGGTCATCGGCGTCGCGGGTGCGGGGATGACCGCCTGTTACATGTTCCGGCAGGTGTTCATGACCTTCTTCGGCGAGTGTCGTGCCGACCCGGAGGTGCAAGATCACATCCACGAGTCGCCCTTCGCGATGACGATGCCGCTGGTGGTGCTGGCGGCGGGGTCACTCTTGGTGGGATTCCTGGGCGTTCCGGAGTTTCTCGGCGGCAGCAACCATTTTCATGCGTGGTTGGCGCCGGTGTTCGAGCACGGGGCCCACGGCGGTGCGCATCACGGACATCACGATGTCGCGATGGAGTGGACCCTGATGATGATCTCGGTGGCCGTGGCGGCGACCGGCGTCTTCATCGCCTACCTGTTCTACTTCCGTCAGAGTTTCTCGGCAGCACGCGTGGCGGCGATCGGGGGCGGTGGCCCCTATACGCTGCTGCTGAACAAGTACTACGTCGATGAGATCTACAACTTCGTCGTGATCGGTGGGACGCTCCTCATCTCGCGTTTCTTGGCGTGGTTCGATGGCGCGATCGTCGACGGTATCGTCAACGCCACGGCGGCCATTACGCGTCGTGTGTCCGCGTTCAACGGAATGTTCGACAACCGGGTGGTGGACGCCCTCGTCAACCTGCTGGCCAATCGCACGTATGCGCTCGGGACGCGGCTTCGCCACGTCCAGACCGGGGGCATCAACGCCTATCTGTATGTGATCGTCGGGGCGGTCACGGTCGTGCTTCTCGCGCGGCTCATGTGACCTGCTGTCGATCTGGAGCTTGACGTATGGACCACGTACTCAGTTGGATGGTGTTCTTACCGCTGCTCGGAGCGGCCGTGATCTTGTGCCTGCCCTCGAGCGCGCACAACCTGATCAAGCAAACGGCGCTCGCGTTCACGTTGCCGCCGCTCCTGCTCGGGATCAATCTCTTCCAGAGCTTTGATCGCGGGGCCGAGGGCTTTCAGTACGTCGTCCGTGCGCCGTGGATCGCCTCGTACAACATCGACTACTTCGTCGGTGTCGACGGCATCAGTATCTCGATGGTGTTGCTCACCGTCCTCCTGTGCCCGATCTGCATCTTGGCCTCCTGGGGGATCAACAAGGCCGTCAAAGGCTACTTCGCGCTCTTCCTGCTCCTCGATGTCGGCATGACGGGCGTGTTCGTCGCCCTCGATTTCTTCCTCTTCTACATCTTCTGGGAGGTCATGCTGCTGCCGATGTACTTCCTGATCGGCATCTGGGGTGGTCCGCGCAAAGAGTACGCCGCTATCAAGTTCTTTCTCTACACCCTGGCGGGCAGTGTGCTGATGCTGGTCGCCATGCTGTACCTGTACTTCTCCGCTGATCCGCACACCTTCGACATGGTGAAGTTGATGGCGCTGAGCGGCAGCTACAGCCAGGATCCGGTGTTCCTCGGCCTGACGACGCAGCATCTCCTCTGGCTGGCGCTCTTCATCGGCTTTGCCATCAAGATCCCCGCATTCCCGTTCCATACCTGGTTGCCGGACGCCCATGTCGAGGCGCCGACGGCTATCTCGGTCATCCTGGCTGGCGTGCTGCTGAAAATGGGCACGTACGGCATCCTGCGCATCAACTACGGAATGCTGCCGGAGGCGACCGCCGACTTCGCGTTCTGGTTCCTCGCGGTGCTCGGCACCTGGAACATCATCTACGGTGCGTTGTGCGCCATGGCCCAGACCGATCTCAAGAAGCTGGTGGCGTACTCCAGTATCAGCCACATGGGCTACGTCATGCTCGGGATGTCGGCCTTCACCCCCCAGGGCATCAACGGCGCGGTCCTGCAAATGTTCAACCACGGTACCGTCACCGCGATGCTCTTTCTGCTCGTCGGTGTCATCTACGATCGTGCGCATCACCGGGATATCAACGGCTTTGGCGGGTTGGCTGGCGTGATGCCGGTCTACACCGGGGTGACCGCGCTCGCGTTCTTTGCCGCCATGGGCCTGCCTGGCCTGTCGGCGTTCATCTCCGAAGTGCTGGTGCTGCTCGGGGCGTGGCAGGCGTATCCCGGATTGACCATCATCGCCGCCAGCGCCGTCGTGTTGACGGCGGGTTACATGCTCTGGACGATGCAGCGCGTGTGGCTCGGACCGACCAACGAGAAGTACGTGGGCCTGTCGGAGATCAATGCGCGCGAGCTTGCCACGCTGGTGCCGCTCGGGGTCATCGTCGTCGTGCTCGGCGTGTATCCGCACGCGGTGCTCGACTTGATCAACACTTCCCTATTGAAGCTGAATGACGTGGTGCTGAGCGCGGCCTCGACGGCCGTCGCGCTCCGCTGACGACAGGGACTCCATGGACCTCGGCACCTTCGAGAGCATCGCGTACGCGTATCCCGAGATCATTCTCATCGGGACGGCGACGCTCATCTTTCTCCTCGACCCGTTCGTCAGGGGGAAGCAGGGCTTCGGCTCGCTCGCGCTGTTCGCCTGCGCACTGGCGCTGGTGTTCTCGATCGGTCTGCGTATTCCGTTCACGGACACCTGGATCGCGCAGGGTCTGTTCGGCTGGGGGGAGGGCTGGATCTTCTCCCGGATGGTTATCGTCGACGACTTCGCAGTGTTCTTCAAGCTGATCTTTTCTCTCGCGGCATTCGCGACCGTGTGGATGTCCCTCGGTTCGAACGAGGTTCGTAGCACGAGCGAGGGCGAGTACTACGGCCTGCTCCTGGCCTCGACGGCCGGTATGTTCTACATGGCGTCGGCCGCGAATCTTCTGATGGCCTATTTGGCCCTCGAGTTCGTCAGCCTGACGTCGTACATTCTCACGGGATTTCTCCGCCAGAACCGGCGTTCCGGCGAGGCGGCCTTGAAGTACACGATCTACGGCGGCGTCGCGTCCGGCACGATGATTTACGGCATGAGCTGGCTGTATGGCATCGCGGGGAGTTTCGACTACGTCCAGATCAACGCCGCGCTGGCCACGGGCTCGGCGGAGCCGCTCACCGTCTTCATCGCGCTGGTCCTGATCCTGTCGGGATTCGGTTACAAGATCGCCGCGGTGCCGTTTCACATGTGGGCGCCGGACGTTTACGAGGGCGCGCCGATTCCCGTGACGGCATTCTTGTCGGTGGGTTCAAAGGCGGCAGGTTTTGCGATCCTCATGCGGCTTTTTTACCCGGGGCTTTCCGAGGCCGCGGAGGGTGGGAGCTGGCACTTCCTGGCCGGGGTGGAGTGGCCGCAGCTGATGCTGGTCATCTGCATGGCGACCATGACGCTCGGGAATCTGGCGGCGTTGAATCAGCAGAACGTGAAGCGGATGCTCGCCTACTCGAGCATCGCGCACGCCGGGTACACGCTCATGGGTTTCGTCGTGCTGAACGATGAAGGCCTGCGGGCGATGCTGTTCTATCTCGTCACGTACTATCTGATGAACATCGGCGCGTTCGTCGTGGTCATGGTCGTGGCCAACTCGACGGGGCGTGAGGATATCGACGGGTATCGCGGGCTCGCCTGGCGTGGTGGCGCCGTGCCAGCCGTGGCGATGGCGATCTTCCTGTTCTCGCTCGCGGGGCTTCCTCCCTTGGCGGGCTTTATCGGGAAATTCTACCTCTTTGCGGCGGTCGTGAAGGAACAGTTCTACCTGCTCGCGCTGGTCGGACTCGCGAACAGCGTGGTCGCGCTCTACTACTACACGAACATTGTGCGGACGATGTTTTTCGATCAACCTCAAGGTGACGAGGGCGTCGTGACCCTCGATGCGCACAACGCGATCCTGCTGTACTTCCTGGCGGCGCCGACGATCGTGCTCGGTGTGTACTGGGAGCCGGTGATCGAGCTGGCTACGCGGTCGGCTCGGTTCTTTCTCGGGTAGCGGGGGCACGTCCCCGTTTGCGCGGGCGGGAGGCGGGCGCGGGCGTCACGGCGTCTGCGGAAACGGGCCGATCCGTCTGCGGCGCTGGCCGGGCGCGGGCGAAACTCGCGCCCTTCGGGCACTCAGACAACGCCCGC
>JAJCZP010000089.1 GCA_029262315.1 Deltaproteobacteria bacterium
AGCGGGGCGCGAATACGAGGAGGTACTGGTACGGAAGTAGGTCGGGCGCCTCGATCAATTCGTAGCCCGCTGCCTCGAATTCCGCGACGATCTGTTGCCGCGGTAGTTTGTGATCGCGCTTCGGTCCGACGGGGATGTCCCGCTTCAGCCAGTCGATGACAGCGACGCGTCCCGTTGGTGTCAGGGCGCTCTGTAGGTCGCGGAGATAGGCGAGGCGCGCGTCGACGTGGTGGAGGGTGTCGACGAAGAGGACGAGGTCGACCCGCCCGGCGGGCAGGCGCGGATTGTCGAACGAGGCCAATACCGGCACGACGTTAGAGAGGCCCTCGCGCTCCGCCCGTCCGCGGAGATGCGAGAGCATGTTGGGCTCGGTCTCGACCGCGAGTACGCTGCCTTTGGGGCCAACCGTACGGGACAGGTAGGGAATGAAGTATCCCGTGCCTGCGCCAACGTCGGCAACCACCGCACCGGAGGTGATCCGCAGGGCCTCGACCACGGCGGACGGCTTCTGCCACGCGTCGCGTGCCGGATCGTCGAAGACCCTCGTCCATTGCTCGACGGCGTCGAACTTTCGGTGGCTCGTCGCCTCGAAGAGTGCCGCGCTCGGCGTCGGCTGGGGTGTGTCGTGGCTGTCCGCGTGCGCGGTCGCGAACGCGCACAGCGTGAGGGTCCCAAGCAGGAGCGGGTACGCGAGCCGTCGGAAGGGCATCAGGAGACTCCGAGCCGTTTCATCATGCGGTAGAGCGTCGTGCGGTCGATACCGAGGGCGCGCGCCGCCTCGGCACGTTGGCCGTGTGCCGCCTTGAGGGCTCCCCGGATCCGTTCGGTAGCGGCGTGATCGAGCACGTCCTGGAGTGAGCCTCCCGCCGCCTTCGTGGCGTCGCAGACGCCGGTGCCTTCCTGGAGTAGCAGGTCCTCGGGTGAGACGTCGGGGTTCCGGGCAAGGACGACGGCGCGCTCGACGGCATTCTCGATCTCCCGCACGTTTCCAGGCCATGGGTGCGCTTGCAGGGCCGCCTCGGCCTCGGCACTGAAGGCCAGTTGCCGTTGCGCTTCACGTGCATGGCGCTCCAGGAAGTGACGTGCCAACGGCAGGACATCTTCCGGCCGTTCGCGGAGCGGCGCGAGTTGGATGGGAATCACATTCAGGCGAAAGAAGAGATCCTCGCGAAACTGGCCCGCCGCGACCTCGTCGCGGAGGACGCGGTTGGTGGCGGCGACGACCCGGACATCGACAGTCGCGGGTCGCGTGCCTCCAACAGGCAAGATCTCTCCGTCCTGGAGCACGCGCAGTAGCTTGGCCTGGAAGTCGGCGCTGATCTCCCCGATCTCGTCGAGAAACAGGGTGCCGCCGTCGGCTCGCTGGAAGCATCCGGCGCGTGTCGCCGTTGCTCCGGTGAAGGCGCCGCGCTCGTGCCCGAACAGCTCGCTCTCGAGCACGCCCTCGGCGAAGGCCTTGCAGTTGACAGCCACGAAGGGCTGGCCCACCCGCTCGCTCCAGTAGTGCAGCAGACGCGCGATCAGCTCTTTGCCGGTTCCACTCTCACCCTGGATGAGCACGGTCGCGCGACTTGGTGCCACCCGCCGCACCAGATCGAGCACTTCCCGGCTGCGCGCGCTCTCGGCCACGACGGTGTCGGGCGTATAGCGGTTCTCGACCTCCTGGCGGAGGTAGTGGTTCTCGCGTTCGAGTCGCCGGAGGGCGAGTGCCCGGCCGACGATCGTTCGGAGCTCTTCGTTGTCGAACGGCTTGGTGACGTAGTCGAAGGCCCCTTCTCGTATCGCGGCGATCGCGGAGGGGACGCTCGCGAATGCCGTCACCAGGATGACCGGCAGCGTCGGGTAACGCGCGCGGAGCTGCCGAAGCAGTTCGATGCCGTCCATCTCCGGCATCTTCCAGTCGGTGATGACGACATCGGCACGGTGACGGTCGAGCGCCGCCAGTGCGGTCGTGCCGCTGTCGCAGGTGTCGCACTCGTAGCCCGCGCGTCCAAGCGCCATGGCGAGTACCTCCGCCATTCGTCGCTCGTCGTCGACGATGAGGACGCGCGGCTTCATGCCGCGACGGCGGCTCCCGCCGCGGTCTGGAGTCGGAGCGTGAACCGCGCGCCGCCCCCCACACGTTCGGTGACGGCGATGCGGCCACCGTGGGCCTCGACGATGTGCCGCGCGACGGCCAGGCCGAGGCCCGTGCCCTGACTCCGGGTGGTAAAGAACGGCTCGAAGATACGCGCGCGCAGGTCCGCGGGCACACCAGGACCCGAGTCGGCGACATCGAGCTCGACGGTATCGTCGACGACGTGCGCACCGAGTTCGACCTGACCGCCCGCGGGCAGGGCTTCGGAGGCGTTGTGCAGCAGTCCGAGCAGCACTTGGCGGATGAGATCCCCATCGGCGTGGACATGTGGGAGATCGCCTGCCTCGTGCCGCGAGACGCGGACGCCTTTGGCATCGAGCTCGTCGGCGGCGAGGAGGAGCGCGCCGTCGAATAGCGCGGCAACGCTCGTGGGACGAGGCGCCAGGCGAAGCGGGCGGGCGAATGCCAGGAGCGAGCCCGTGACGCTCGTCAGGCGATCGATCTCCTCGGTGATGAACGAGCACGCGCGGTGGGCGTCGGTGTCGTTCGCGGGGAGGGTTTCGGACAGGGTTTGTGCCGACGAGCGGATCACCGCGAGCGGGTTGCGGACCTCGTGGGCGATCGTTGCGCTCAGCTGACCGAGCGCGGCGAGTTTCTCGCTCTGAACGAGACGGGCCCGTGCGGCGTTGATGGTCTCCATCTGTACCTGAAGAACTTCCGCCGTATGTCGATCGCGTTGCCGTCCTTCGACGACGTAGCCGATCAGAAAACCGAGGAAGGCGAAAGAGCTGCCGAAGAAGCACGCCACCAGCCACCCGGCCTCGTGACCATTCATTGCGAAGGTCACGCCGAGTGCGCGAGTGATCCACGTGTCGACGATCCCGAGCGCGAAGCCGGCAAGCATGCCCCACCATCGGGCATGGCTCGAGGACGGCGTGGGGGGCAGTGTCTCCCAGCTGTGCGGATTGGACGCGGAATCGAGGTTGCCACTCTTCATGGGTTCCTTGCTTGCAACTACCGTGCACGCCGTGTCGCGCGTTGCGGCGATTGTTTCGCAGGCTGCCCGCGGCCGCAATGGCCCGTGTGTGTTGCCGTCCTGCAACGGCCGTTGCCCCGCTGCTACGAGCGCTGGGGCTGGGCCTCAACGATCTCGAGGTGTTGCGGCGGCACGCGAATTGAATCGTCGGGGGGTGAAAGGAGTGCCACGTATGAACAAGAAGCAAATCGCTCTGTCGCTCGTGCTCGCAGATTTCGTCGCGCTCACCGCATACGCCGTCTACCACTACAGTTACATGGGATTCTTCGAGGTGATCTTCGCGAATGCCGTCTCCCTACAGATCTTCGTGGATCTGGTGGTCGCGCTCGCGTTCGTCATGGTGTGGATGTGGCGCGACGCGCGCCAGCGGGGCATCGCGGCCGCTCCCTATATTCTGCTCACGCTGGGCCTCGGGAGCATCGGGCCGTTGCTGTACCTCATCCGGATCGCTGGTGACGAGCCGGTGGGGGCATCGGCGCCCGATCACGCGCTCGCCTGAGGTGGACCGAGGCACGGCGCATCGGTTAGCGTGTTGCGATGTGCGGCCGATTCGTGCGCTCGAGCCCCCAGGAGGTCATTTGCGACGAGTTCGAGGCGGTCGCGGCCGCCGAGACCGACTTCGTTCCGCGCTACAACATTTGCCCGGGCGATGAGGTGTTGGCGATCGCGGGCGCGGCCGCTCGGAGGGTCGGACGGCTTCGATGGGGGCTCGTGCCATCGTTCGCCAAGGACGTGCGAGGTGGTCCACGTGCGATCAATGCCCGCGCGGAGACCGTGCATTCGCGGCCGGCGTTTCGGAACGCCTTTCGGCGGCGGCGGTGCCTCATCGTTGCGGATGGTTTCTACGAATGGCGCCGTGACGGTGCCGTGCGCGTGCCGTTCCTGGCCCGACCACGCGAGCCACGGCCCATCGCGTTTGCTGGCGTGTGGGATCGTTGGCGTGGTCCGGACGGACAGGACCTGACCACCTGCGCGATCGTGACCTGTCCCGCGAACGCCGATCTCGCTCCGGTGCACGACCGCATGCCGGTGATTCTCGACCGGGCGGCTCGGGAGCGATGGCTCGCGCCGGATGAGGATCCCGAGACGTTGCGCGCCTTGCTCCGCTCCTACACCGAGGGCGCCCTCGAGGTGTATGAAGTGTCCCGCCTCGTGAACTCACCCCGGAACGACGTGCCGGAGTGCACCCGGTCCGTGTGACGTGACCCTCCACGAGGGCTTCGTGACGTGACATTTTACAAGGTGCCTGCGTGG
>JAJCZP010000090.1 GCA_029262315.1 Deltaproteobacteria bacterium
CACGCCCGCCGCGGTACAGTAGTCGGAGGTCGCCCCCTGGCCGAGGCCGACCGCCGCCAGTACGTCGACATCGGCACCGCTGCACGCCTTGACGATCTTGGCCCGGGCTTTGGTGGCGGCCCCTTTTGGCGCGTCGCCGACCTTGCTGGCGATCTTGACGCATTTCTTGCGCGCACCCGCGAGACACTTCGCGTCTCCCGGCTTTTCCTGCAGGCACTTGCCGACGCTGGCCATACACTTCTGCAGACCGCCGAGCCGGGCCTTGCCGAACTTGCCGACGGCCTTCTGGATGCTGGCGGCGCACTTCACGAGCCGCTTCGCCTGCGCGGCATCGCCCACTCCCTGCCCCCCGCCGCTCGCGCCGGGATTGAGGAGGCACCGAAAACTGAACACGTTGACGCCGGTCAACTGCACCAGCTCGCGCGCACGGGGGTTCTCTTGCGAGGCCAGCTGGCCAACCTGGCATTCGTGGAGGCGCGTCAGGCAGCGGCCGAGGTCGCCGGCGTCGTCGAGATTGGACACGAACGCCGGAGAGCCCTGGCAGAGAGGGCGTTCGGCGAGGTAGCCGAGGCCCGCCGCATTGAGCAGATCGGCGGCGAGCACGCGCGGCTCGTCGCACGCTTTGGTGATCTTCGCTTCGGTCTTGTCCTCGAGCTTCTCGCCCGTGTCGAGCACCTTCTGGCAGCTCTTGCCGGCCTTCTCGAGACACCCCGCGTCGCCCGCCTTCTGCTCGACGCAGGTCAAGGCCTGCTTGAGACACTTCTGCAAGAGCTTCTGCAGCTTCGTCGCGTAGGCCGTCCCCGCCTTGGCGACCGTCTTCTGACACTTCGACACTGCCTTCGCGCGCTTCTTCCCCGGCACGCCTGCGCCGGAGCCGTAGCTCCGCGGCGGACAGTCCGGATCATCGCGATCGACGAGCGTGTCCCCGTCATTGTCGCGACAATCGTCGCACACCGTCTCAACGGGAATGGGCGATGGCGTCGCCGACGGCACCGGCACCGGTCCGCCGCTCGCCACCACGCAGTTCGAGAACTCCGAGGTATTGCCGAGTGAGTCGGTGGCGGTCGCGGTCACGAAATAGCCGTCCGGAATGGGGACGGGGAGGTTCACCGACACGGGGCTCCCGTCCGCCGACCGGTCCGCCTCCCCGAGGAAGATCTGGCCCTCGCCGTTGCCGGACGAGTCGCTGGCCACGTTGGCGAAGAACTGCTGGGTGTAGGGCTGGCCGCTCGCCGGTCCCATCGTGAGCGCCTCGGCGTCCACGGTCGAGTCGCTGCCGGTCGACGACGCGCCGGTCAACACGGGCCAGTTCAGCAGATCGTTGGCGCCCTCGTCCACGTCGCCGGCATCGTTCGCCGTGAGACCATCGGCGCCGAGATCGATGCCCCGCCCCGCGTTGTTGAAGATCAGGTTCGAGAGAATCCGGTTCTCTTTGCTGCGGAAGGTGCCGCTCGTACACCCCGGGCAGTCCATGGTGAGGCTCACTGCGACGCCCGCTCCCCCCAACGTACTATTGGCGATGACGTTGCCTTCGCCGAGGCCGGTGCCGCCGATCGTCGCGTCGAAGACGTTCCTGAGCGTCACGCCCGTGCCGTCGTTTCCGAGCGGTCGTCCGAGCGCGTCGACGCCGATCATGTTGCCCTGGACGACGTGGCCGCTGACCGAACGCCTCTCGTTGCCGAGAGCGATGAATATTCCGCAGCCGTTGCCCGCGATGTAGTTGCCGTTGCCGGGTGAACCGATCACCGTGTCATCCGCATCGAACGAGGTGACCCCGCAACCGAATCCCTCCTTGGGAGCGGTCATACCCGAGGCCGCCAGTCCGATGTAGTTGCGAAGGATCTCGTTGCGGTCCGCGGACGCTCCTGCCTCGTTCACATCCACCATCGTCTTGGCGTTCCCCGCAATGACGTTGCCGGCGCCCGGATCGGTGCCACCGACCGTGTTGTCGGGGCCGTTCAGTAGCACGCCGGTGCCGTTCGGCAGCGCGTTGAAGCCGGTCTTGTCGACGCCGATGTAGTTGCCGGCAATCGTGTTGTCGGTGTTGCTCGAGCGAATGTAGACGGCGACGCCGACCGCGAACTGGAAACCCTTGCGGTTGCCGGAGATGACGTTCCGCGCCTCGGCGGTCGTGCCGCCGATCAGGTTGTCGGCGCCACGGGCGATGGCGACGCCGCTCTGGCCGTTCGGCTTCACCTGCATCCCGCTCGCGTCGGTGCCGACGTAGTTGCCCTCGATGATGCAGTCGTTCGCCCCATCGAGGACGATCCCGCACCCGCAGACCCTCGAGTTGTTCGCGAGGACCTCGGGCCAGCCACTGACGATGAGCCCGCGGACGACGGTGTTGGACGCAGCAATCTGGAGACCGATCTCCGCGTCGCTGAACAGTTCGCCGCTGACCTCGATCAGCGGTCGGTCCGTGAAGCCCGGTTGCGTCCGGCCGTCGATGGTCACCGGCGAGGTAATCTCCGGGAGGCTCGTGCCTTTGGGCAGGATGAGCCAGCTGTCGGTGACGGGCTGGTAGCCCGGATCGGTCATGGGAATCGCGAACTCGATGACATCGGGGCCGGGATTGGCGTTGGCGGCCACGATCGCCTCGCGCAGCGAGCACGAGGCGTCGCAGGCGCCGTTCTCGTCCTTCGTAGTCGTAACGACCAGCGTCGCGACGGCGCGAGAAAGTATCACCTGGGGCGTGGACAGGCCGGGGCGGAGCACCACCAGATCGTCGATTGCGTCGCGGTTCAGACGCATGGGCAGGACGGCCAAGGCGTCAGCGGGCGGGGTCAAGACGACCGGTGTCGACGGCAGGCTGCGCGCACGCTGGACCTCGGCCGACGACCGATAGCTCGCGGCGTCCCCCGCTGCGGTCGCGGCGTAGACAGCGTCCGCCTCGTCCGCGAACGACGTCGACTCGACCGCCTCGCGCTGTCGTCGCGTGGACGCTCGCGCACGCGTCCGCAGGAAGTCGAAGGACTCAGCATCGAGCGTCTCGCCCTCCACCGTGCCGCCGTCCGCGTCCGCGACCAGCAGTAGCGCCGCATCGAGCGCGCGTGTCGCGACGAGATCCTTCCGACCATCGGCGTCGGCGTCCACCGCCGCAAGCGCGGTCACCCTTCCCGGAACCGTCGTCAATACTTGCGGGGCCAGGAAAGCCGTCGGCCTGAGCGCGCGCGGCACGTCCCCGGCCGGGTACACCGCCGCGATGTCGCCCGGGTAGACGACGAGCGTCGTCTCATCCGCCGCCGTGTAGGCGACGATCAGGTCCGGCACGCCGTCAGCATCGAGGTCGGCCGCAGCCAGCGCCGTCGGCATCGCGGCCACGGGGCCAGCGTCGGCGAGTCGGAGGATGTCCGACTCGAGCGGAGCAGCCGCGAGCGGGAACGCGGGCAGGAGCACTACCAGCGCAACAAGAAAGAACGACCGGCCAAGGTGGATGCGAAGTGGGCACATACCGACACTCCAAGAAATGAGGTTGGACAACCCTAGACGAAGAGCAGTCCTCCCTCAAACGCCCCTGATCCGTGATCTGAGCGGGTGGGACTCGAACCCACGAGAGCTTGCGCCCTGCCGGTTCCCAAGACCAGGAATGCCGGCTGCTTGCTGCAAGCGGATGTAACGTTCTGCAAATACGACGGGCGTTCCCGACATTCGTAGAGTGCAGAGTCTTGTACCTTCTCGCACGAGTTCTGGGGAAGCAATGGGCCAGATACGGTGGAGATCCTGAAAGGCAACGAGGGCGGCGATCCGCGATCGCCGCCCTCGTTGTGCATATCCGCCGAGAGGCTGTTCTCGTCCAGCGGAGAACTAAGACACGCCACCGCGCTCAGGGCGCCGGCGAGCACTCCGCCGGGAAGGCACCGAACTGCGGAACCTGCGCACGATCGAGACAGTCGACCCCGTACTCCGTCACGCAATTCACACACGTCACGAGCTCAGCCAGCGTCGTCACGGGATCCTGCTTACAGCTCGGCCCACCGAAGGGGACGGTCACGTCGTGGCAGTCGTTCTCGAAACCGATCTGCGCTGCCGTGAAGTCGCCTGTCCCGTCACAGAGCCCATCCGCGCCGCCGCAACGCTTGCACGACTTGGCGAGGAACTTGGCCTCGGCCTTGGTGATCTTGGTCGTCGCGGTCACGTCCGGACACTCGTCGGCGTGCTTGCCCTTGATCCGTCGATCCCAGCATGACTGTAGCGCCTTCGACTTGGTGAGCAGGAACTTCGAGGCTTCCTTGCCCACCGTCTGCTGACAGGTGTTGAGCTCCTTCTGGGCCGAAGGGTCGGTCGGAACCAGCTTGGAGTAGTAGAGCTCCATCGCCTGATCGGAGAGATCGTCGCCGATGCACTCGAGGCAGTCCGCGATGCCCGTGCAATCCGTCGTACCGATGGCCAAGATGCACTGCAGCTCCGGCGTATCATCGAAGTCCGGACACATCGTCGGCCAGCCGAGCGCCGTGCCGCCGTCCTCCCCTGTCAGATCGCCTCCACACTGCTTGTCGGCACCACCACAGCGCTTCTCGATACTGGCCTTGAGCTTCGATCCTGCTTTCTCGATCTTCGCCTCGACCTTCGGCTCGGAGTCGCAATCGGTAAGAGGCGGAAGCTTGCCCTTCACTTTGCTCTCTTCGCACTTCTGCAGCGCCTTCACCTGCGTCTTCACGAATTTCGCCGACTCCTTGGCGATCGTGCGCTGGCACTTCACGGTCTCGGCATGGACCGGTGCCGCCAATAACAACGCCGCGGCGACGATGGCGCTACCCCCCGACAGACTCTTGAATACGTGCGTCCTCATAATCTGGTCTCCTCCTGGCGAGCGCAGAATAGCCTCGTGCGGAATAGAGAAGCACATCGCATGCCAGGCCGAGGCTCTACGGCACGACCTGATTTCCATCAGTTACAGCGCCGATCACTGCGATCGGCGTTCAACAATTGAGGAAATGAGCCACGATCCGCTCCAATTGATGAGAACGATCTGTCGTTCTTCTGCACGCCGGTGTCAGAGCGGGTGGCCTCCCAACATCGACCGCCAGCCAGGAGCTGGACGCGGAGCGCGACGGGTCGCGATCATTCAAACACGGCCGCTTCCGCGATCCGAGAGCACCTCAGTCCCCGAGGGCTCGCGCCGCCTCAACCGGATCGTACCGCCGCTCGAGTTCGTTCATCGCCTCGGCTACGCGCTCGCGAAGCGCCTCGCTGCCCTCACCGTCGCGCGCCACTATTGGATCCGCAAAGATCAGGCTCAGCGTGCAAAAAGGCTGCGGAATCTGAAATCGATCCCAGGTCTTCGCGAGAATCCAACGCCGTGACGGTAGGACCACTGTCGGTAGGATCGGGGCATGCGCGCGTCGCGCCAGGTCGGCCACGCCGCGGTTCACGTGATTCCGCGGACCGCGCGGTCCGTCGACGGCGAACAAGACCGGGATCCCCTGCATGAGCAGATCGCCAAGCGCCATCGCAGCAGTGCGACCACCTTTGTCCCGCCCGTGCTTGCGCGTCGAACCGCGTGCCACCTTGACGCCTCGCAAGGTCAAGCTCGGAACCAGCAGATCACCGTCGCGCGAGCGCGAGACCATGGCCGCAAGTCGGCCGCGCGACTCGTCGTTCACGAACACCGCGGCCACTTGGTGCGCGTGCGGTAGCGAGTAGATGTAAGGCGTCCCCCGCGCACGCAGCCGAGACCGCGGATCGTTCACCACGCGGTAACGACACGTACGCCGCCAGCAGACGAGGCACAGCCCGAGAGTCCATCCGACGAGAATCTTGATCACCCTCGCACCCACATCCAACCTTGCTCACATGTGACGGTCGCCCGCCAGAAAGCGAATTCAACGAGTCGTTGCTGACCATTGTTCCCTCGGATCTCACGCTGTTCCCTCGATCGTAACGCCTCTTGAATTGAACGGGCTGGTCACGGCACCCGGTCGCGCAGGCGAATCAGCGGAGGATGAACCATGAGGATTGTCGAATCGTGCCTGGTTGCGGGGCTCTTGGTTGGCCTTGCTGTCTCGGTGCAGGCCCAGAGCAAGTGCGATGCGGCGAAGGTGAAATGCATCACCAAGAAGAACGCCTGTCTCTTGAAGGTCGAAGCCGCGGCGCTCAAGAAGGGTCTTCCGGTCGACGGCGCCAAGCGCCAGAAGTGCGTCGACAAATTCGACGGCGGCCTCGATCCGTCCAGGGGCTGCTTGGTGAAGCTCGAGAACAGGCAGAACCCCGCCAAGCCAGAGACACTCTGTACGATCACGGGCGATACCGGGAGCCTCGAAGCAAGGGTGGATGCGTTCGTCGACGATGTCCTCACCGACGTGGCGCTCGACTATCCCGCGCTGGAATCTCCCAACACATGTCACGCGGCGCTGGCCAAATGCGTCGCGAAAAAATGTGCGTGTATCCTCAAAGCCTGGGACAAGGCGATCAGGCGTGGCGAGCCTGTTGATGCCTCGAGGCTCCAGAAGTGCTTCGACAAGTTCGTCGACCCGGTTCTGATGCGGGGCTGTGCCGACAAGGTGTATGCGAAGCAGGATCCGGCAAAGCCAAAGACACTCTGCGACGTGCCTGGCGACGGGACGAGCCTCGAAGCGAAGGTCGATGCCTTCGTCGACGACGTCGTCGGGGCGATCGTGAATACCCCGACCCCGACCGTGACGCCGACGGCAACACTGACTGCAACGCCGACCGTGACGCCGACCGCCACTCTGACGATGACGCCGACGGCAACGCCGACCGTAACGCCGACCGCGACGCCAATGCCCACGCCGACAGCAGGTGGCGCGTGTCCATCGATCCTTCAGTTCGACGGGGACAACGGCGACGCGCTCGACTACGATCTCGGTTGGAGCGGATTCGGACATGATTTGACCGGTCCGTTCCTGGGGCGCGTGACCCTGGGCGTGAGTAATTGTGCCGGCGCCGGCACGCCCTGCGGCGAGTGCGATCTGGATGGCCCGATTGCCAACGTCACCGGCCACGACAACCAGCGCTGCGCGTGCGACTCGTCCGTCGTCTGCACGGCGGACAGCGACTGCCCGGGGGCGTGTTCCTGCAGCTTCTTCCTCGGACCGCCGCAGCCGGTCGGTGTCGGGGGCGTCGGTCTTTGTCTGACGAGCGCGATCGCGGGGCTGGTGACGGGCACGACCAACTTCGATATTGGCAGCGCGGCCTTTGCGCTCCCGATCGACTCGGCGATCGACCTCACCTTAGAAGTGGACGCTCCCTGTCCGGCCTGTGAGGGGGACGCTACGCTAAACGATGGAGTGCGCGGTGGTACATGTGCCGCAGGGTCGCGTGCCGGCCTGACGTGCGACGCGCACGCGACGAGTACGCTGTTCGCCATGGACGTGAGCTTCGATTGCCCCACCCCGGGGGCTATTCTCTTGTCGCCGATCACGTTGCCGCTTTCGACGGGCACGACTGCGCTCACGGTACAGGCCTCGGGTCCGATGTGTGGAGCTTTCGGTGCGGGCGGCTTGACCTGTCTATGCGATACCTGCGCCACCGCGGGGGAAGAGCCGTGCAACGCCGACTCCGACTGTCCGGCGGCGATCACCTGCGGTGGGCTACGCTGCATCGGCGGGGCTGCTGCGGGGACGTTGCGTGCACAGCGACGGGCGGCAACGAGGGCGAATGCGCCACGGGTCCATTCGAGCTCTTCTGCGGCCCGGTCGAGACGTATCGAAATTGCTCGCTTTCTTCCGACTGCCCGTTTCCTGGTGACACGTGTGGCTCCGTCGCGCGCGAATGCTTCCTCGACAACGGTCTCATTGGCGCGAGCGTACACGTCGACGGCGTGCCCGGCCTGACGAGTCCGGTTCTCGGAGCGGTCGCGTGCACCGGCCCGTCGATCGCCTCACCTGTCAGCAGCGCTCTCGGCCTTCCCGGTCCGGTGCGTGTCAGGATCCCGACGACGGCGATCCAGTTCTGAGGAACCAAACGCTGGGATTGCTCACGACGGGGTACGCGTAGGGCTGACAGCGCCCACGCTCGAAGGGGGTGGAATTCGAACCCACGAGAGCTTGCGCCCTGCCGGTTTTCAAGTCGACGGTCCCCTGCAACAGGGAGCGACAGCAGGCTACAGCAGCCTACTCGGCTGTGCGTTTCTCGGCCCGCGACTAGACGCTTGATGCTTCGTGTAGCTCACGGTTCTCGGACGAAAGGCGGACAAGCCACGCTGGTCGAGCCGCGACTGCCCCCCGTGTCTGGCTACGACAACTTCCGCGCCCGTGCGTCCGCTCATGTCGGCCGGTGTCCGCCCGGCGTGGGCCGTATTCGGGCAGCGCGTCGTGCCAAGACGCGGCCTCGACCGGGGGAACACCACCATGCGCGGGCTTGGTTACATACAGGCACACGCGCGGCGGCTATCTGCCCCGGGGAGCGCCCCAGCCGTAGTCGCGGGTGATTCGAAGCGGATTCTGGTCATGCTTGAAGTATCATACGTGCAACCTGACGCGTTTGAGTTGAACGTTATTACGAATCCGCTCCCTAGACCGACTGCAGTTAAGACTGCGTCGCAGTTCGGACTAGATCCGGCGCTGCCGGCGTACGTGCGCGTGGCATCGTCATATGTGCGCCCTGCTGCGGTGCAGGCTGCCGTGCAACTGCCGTTAAGAGTTCCAGCGAACCAGCATGCCCCTCCGACCTCGACACCGCCGGCTCCGGTGCAGGTCGGCGCGGCGGTCGGGATCGGCGTTGGCGTCGCGGTGAGTGTCGCGGTCGGCGTTGGCGTCACGGTCGGGGTCACCGTCGCGGTCGGCGTTGGCGTCACGGTCGGGGTCACCGTCGCGGTCGGCGTTGGCGTCGCTGTCGGGGTCACCGTCGGGGTCGGGGTGGCGCTCACTGTCGGCGTGGGCGTCGGCGTGCGCATGGGCACGCAGAGTTCACGAGCGCGCCGCACGAGGAGATCGCTCTCGCCGAACTGATTGTCGATGACGACCTCCTGGTTCACGCGCGGGCCCGGCTTGATCTGGTAGCACATGAGCCGCGCCGCGGCGTTCAGGATACCTTCACCCTGCTTGTCGACCGGGAGGCAGAGTCGAAGCGGGCGTTTGACGTCCGTAACGCCGGCACCGAATTGATCCTCGACCGGGATGTCGGAGACGCGCCGCCGATCACCGCGGACCTTGTAGCACTGGTAGTGATCGACAAGATTCGGATCGAGCGGGGCGGGGGCGCCGACCAACCCTTTTGCCGAGGGCACGAGCAGGCGCTCGGGGCGCTGCAGATCAACGACGAGCGTGCCGAACTGATCCTCGACGACCTCGTCATTAAGACGCTCGAAGCGGGGCGCGTCGCGGCGGATCTCGTAGCCGACCAGGTGCTCCGGGTCGAGCGGGGCGGTGGGATTCTCGTTGTCCTTGTTGACGGGCGCGCACAGGAGTTTTGGCCGTCGGACCTCGACCATGCTTGGCCCGAAGTCGTCGAGCAGGCTCACATCGCGCCGGTCGAACTGCGTCCGACCCACGTCGTAGCACTGGAAGTGGTTGAGCGGGGGCACCGTTTGCGCGCGGACGGGGCTGAGGATGAGCAGCGCCAGAATCAGCACCGGGGCGAGGGTCAACGAACGACGAACGGTCACGGAAGTCTCCTTGGGCCCTCGGCTGGCTGCCCGTAGTTTTGGGTAGAGCGACGCAACGCTACGCGACGCTAAGTTATATTTGCGCGCTTCTAGATCGCGGGTCGACAGAACTCAGCATGCATCGCCTGCCGGTTACCTACGGCAACCCTTGCCCCTCGAAGCCCAGCACGGCCATGGGCGGTTAGAACGCCAAGCTCTGGATGAACCTTCAGCAAGCTGAGCGGCGCCGAACGGTAGCGTAAACCTCAAGAGGAGCGGAGGGGGTGGGATGCGAACCCACGAGGGCTTGCGCCCTGCCGGTTTTCAAGTGCGGCGGTGGACGTGATGTCTTGTGTTGTCGAGTGTTGCGGCGTTCGTTTGCAAATCGGTTTGCAACGAACCCCGAGGCCCTGTGGGACCCGTTCAGGCGTGACTACCGATGCTCGCCAGTTCGAGCGTCGAAGGGTACTCGTCTCTACTCGTCGAGACTCCGCAGGCCGAGGGGCTGCCCCGGAGACCCGGGGCATGCTAGACTGCATCTATGCCGATCAACGTCAGCAAGGAGTTCGAGGACCAGATCCGAGAACGTGTTGCGCGCGGTCCCTACCAGTCGGCGGAAGAGTTTTTGCGGAATAGCATCGATCGAGCGGATGAGTACCGCGCACAGATTCGCGCTGCCGTCGAAGAGGGCACTGCCCAGGCGCGCCGGGGCGAGTTCTCGGATGGCGAAGCATTCCTGGATCGCCTCGACGCCGACCTCGCCAAGAGCGAACGGGAGGAATGAGTCGGTATCTCCTCACTCCACGCGCCGAACAAGACTTCCACGAGATTCGCCGATGGTACGAGAACAAGCGCGGCGCCGCTGCTGCGCGCAAGACCATCCGCGACATCCGTAGCCAGCTCCTCAACCTCGCCCGTCACCCCGATATCGGCCACATCCAGGAGGATCTCGCATCCCCGGAGCATCGCTTCTGGCCGCACCGCCAGTTCCTGATCGTCTACCTGCCCGACACGAGCCCTCTTCAGATCGTCACGATCTGGGACGCTCGGCGGGGCGAACCCGGACTCGAGTGACCGAACGTCAACGCGCGTTTCGCGGCCCGCGAGTAGACATTTGTTGCTTCGCGTCGCTCACAATTCACGGACAAAAGGCGGACAGTGCCACCGGACCGCAGATGGCGTGACGCGGCCCGCGCAAGATCGGACCTTCGGCCGACGGCTCCTCGACCTCCTCAAAGACGAAAGGTTCTCGCCTCCCGATTCGTCACCATGTCAGTTGCCGGCGCTAGCTCTCGAACCGCGCCATGTGGCTGCTCCAACGACGCAACCAAGGAGACATGCTCGTCGATCCCGACCAACGTGTGGCCTCACCGCCTTCGTCGGCATCTCTGTGATAGAGCTTCGGCAATGTGGCCGGTCCTAGTCGCGCTCGTCGCACTGGTCGGGTGCGGCACGGGAGGTAGCGGGAGTGACGAATCCTCTGCGTCGGCAACACCGAACCCACCAGCGGCCACAGCCACGCCAAGTGGCATCGGCCGCGCATGGGCCGCGGGGAATGCTCTCGTACGGTCGAGCGACGGCGGCCGTAGTTGGCAGACCCTGCGCCCAGCCGAAGGACTGACCGGCGTCTCGTTTGCGGATCGGCTCGTCGGGTGGGCCGTTGGGACGCGGATTCTCCTGCGGAGTATCGATGGCGGCGACACGTGGACTGACCAGACTCATGCCGTCGGCCCGAGCATCATTCGCTCACTCAATGCGGTGACGGCGTTTAACGCGACTCGCGCCCTTATCGTGGGGGGGCTCGTGCCGCAGATCGGGATCGGGATGCTCGGTCACGTCTACCTACGCCTCACAACCGATGGTGGCACCACCTGGCGGCTCACGCCGTTCGATCCGGCAGACAGTTTCGAGAGCAGTACTGCCGAACTCCGCCGCGTGTGCTTTACCGATACAGGAATCGGGCTCGCGTGCGGCAGGAGCGCCTCCTCCATCTTCAATCGCAAGAGCTTCTGTGCACTCAGCAACGACAGCGGCGGTCGCTGGCTGGACATCTCGGACCGCGTGCGGGCGAACACCGTGGCGTGCGTCGGCGACTCCACGCTCTGGACCATCCGGGGCCTTGCAGACCTCACGCAGTCCACGGATGGCGGACGCACGTGGTCCGACCGGAGCGACACGCTCCCCACCGACTCCCGCATCGACGTCGATGCGATCACCTTCGCCACCGAGGCGCTCGGCTGGGCTGTCGGCACAGACGACACGGGCCAACCGCTGATCCTTCATACGAGCGACGCGGGCAACACCTGGAAGCCCCAGCCAGTGCCCGCAACCGGATCCGGCACACTGAAGGCCGTTCGTTTCACAGATCCGCGCAACGGGATCGCTGTAGGCCGGGGCGACAACGAGCCTGGCGCTATCGCCTTCTTCACGACCGACGGCGGCAGGGAGTGGGGCGTCGCGACCTTCCCCCCAGGAACGCCGGGTCTTCGGAGTCTTGCGATCGTTCCGTAGTGCCCCAGCACACTCGATCCCCGATTGCCGTACCCGCCGATCATCTTAGGAAAAAGGCCGGCGCGCTCGGCGAAGCGCCACGTATCCCGTAGGAGCATCGCCGTCGAAGGGCTGTGGCGGCTTGTTTGAAGTTCGATCGGGTCCACTGTACCTGGGAGCGTGGATGGCCTGAGGGTCCCGGGGCCGACGCAGGAACATGTGCAGGAACATGTGCATGTTCGATGCATTCTCAATCTCAGTAGGAGGTTTGTCATGAAAGGCTATCGCTCTCTCGCGCCATGCCTGTTCGCCGTCGCCGTTCTCGTCGGGTGTGCGTCGACCAAGACCACCGGAGGCCATGCCTACCACGGTGAGCGTCTGGCGCGGCCCGATCGAATCATCGTGCATCCCTTCGCGGCGACGCCCGCCGACATTCCGAGTTGGTCCGACGCGGCGCGGCGGCATACGGCATCCAGCACCACTCAATCGGCCGAAGAGATCGCGACGGGCCGGAAGCTCGGCGCCCTGGTTGCGCAGGAGCTAGTCACCGAGATCCAGGGGATGGGCCTACCCGCCGTGGTCGCCGCCGGCCAGCCGGAGCCGCGCGATGGCGACGTCGTCGTCATCGGCTACTTCGCCTCGGTCGAAGAGGGCAGCGCCGCCAAGCGCGTCGTCGTTGGTTTCGGCACGGGCGGGGCCCATTTGCAGACCCACATCGAGGGCTACGTGATGACCGATCGGGGGCTCCGTGAGCTGGGATACCGTGACGTCGAGGCCGGGGCGGGCAAGATGCCGGGCGTCGCCTTGCCGCTGGCGGTTGCTATCGCGACGGCCAACCCGATCGGGCTGGTCGTCGGCGGTGCCATGAAGGTCGGGGGCGAGGTGAGCGGCAAGTCCACGATCGAGGGGGCTGCCAAGCGGACGGCCAAGCAGCTCGGCAAGGAGGCACGCTTCGCGTTCCAGCAGCAGGGCTGGATCTAGCGGGACCAGGGGACCGTCGTGCGTGTCCCGACGTTCAGGGGTGACCAACGCTGCGGAGCGCGGTGTCGATGACGCCGTCGCTTCCGCGCCTTGTCGCGGTGACCGTGCGGCGCGTGTGGCTGCCCGCGCTCTTTGTTCCGCCGCTGGTCGCCGGGGTGCTGGCGTGGCTCGTGGTGCGCGAGCTGGTGATGCCAGACTACGCGACCAACGAGTGGCTCGGGGTCGCGATTCCTGCGGTCACGGTACTGGTGGCGTTTCTGCGCGCCTGGACGTCAGGGGCGCCGTTCTTCCTGTGGCTGACCGGACTGGCCGCCAACTTCCTCACGCGAGAGATCCATTTCGAGGGCACCTCGACTACGGTCTATATCGGGCTCGGTGTGCTGCTGCTCGTCGCCTGGCGTTGGTACGGGCGACTCGAGCCGTATCTCGCCAGTCGCCTCGTGACGACGTTGCTGACGTGCACGTTCCTGACCTATACGATGGCCATCACGCTCGACCAGGGGTGGTGGAAGTTCATTCCGTACGAGCCGATCTTCGACACGCCGGTCGAGGAGTCGCTGGAGGTTCTCGGCCATCTGTTCCTCCTCGCCGTGTGCTTCGTTCCTACCCGCACGGACAGGTTCACGGAGGAGCGGAACGCAGCAGCGCAGCCACGCGCATAGACCGCTGCGAGAGGAAGCTACGGAAGATCGTCTTCAACGGAATGCTAGCCTGCCAAATGACCAGCCTATGAAAGGCGTGCACATGGTACGGCGCGACGCACTCGCAAACGCGCACGAGGCCCTCTCTGGAGCGAATCTCTGAGGTTCTCGGCCTCGAGCTCACCCTCCGGGCAGCGTGGCGACACAGCAGGGCAAAGCGCAGGGGGTGGGATTCGAACCCACGAGGGCTTGCGCCCTGCCGGTTTTCAAGACAGGGACAAGGTGCCACAGGGACAGAAGGCTGACACTTCGAGCCACGAGCATGAGACAAGATCTTTCTGCGTCGAACCCCTGGCTCGCCGAGCCAGCGCAACCTGCACCGCCACTCGACGGCGATCTCCGGGCGGATGTCGCCGTCATCGGGGCCGGCTACACGGGTCTCTCGACCGCCCTCGCCCTGCGCGAGGCCGGACTCGACGTCGTGGTCCTCGAGCGGGGCTCGGTTGGCGCGGGCGCGAGCGGCTGCAACTCCGGACATCTCTCGACGACGGTTGGAAGCCCGGCCAAGGCGCTGGTGCGCTCGCTCGGCGAGGCGGGCGCACGTACGTACTTCCGCTTCTCCGATGAAGCGGTAGCATACACCGAACGCCGCATGCAGACGCTCGGCATCGACGCCGATTACGTCGCACACGGCAACATGGCAGCCTCCGTGCATCCCGGTCACGATGCGAGGCTGGAGGCCGAGGCGGACGCCCGGCGCGCCCTGGGAGCTCGGGTAGCGTTCCTCTCCGGAGCCGAGTTGCGCGAGCGGGCCATTCCCACGGCCTTTCGCTGCGGTTTGCTCCATGAGCCGGGAGGTGTGCTCGATCCCGGCAAATACGTGCGCGGCCTGCGCGATGCCGCGATGCAGGCCTCCGTGCGGATCTGCGAGCACACCCGCGTGGAGACCATCGAAGACGGCATGCCCGTACACGCGGTGACTCCGCGTGGCGTCGTCACTGCCAACGCGCTCGTGCTTGCCACCAATGCGTTCACGCCCTCGCTCGGTAGACTCGAGCGCACGCTGCTTCCGCTGCGTGTCTGCTGCGTGGAGACGGAGCCCCTCACCGAAGACGAGCGACGTGTCATCGGCTGGCACGGACGGGAGGGCATCTCCACGACGCACGTCATCCCAGAGACCTACCGCTGGACGCCACGCGGCGGAATCGCCGCCGGCACGCGGATCGTCCGCTACGCCTGGAAGAGCGCCCTCTCTACGACGGGTGACGCGGCGTGCTTCGCTGTACTGACGCGGGCGCTCCGGGCGCGATTCCCGACGCTCGCGTCGAGTCGGATCGCGGCGCAGTGGGGCGGGTGGGTCGCGTTCACGACCGACACACTGCCGATCCTCGGAGCCAGCGGCGCGCACCGCAATATCTTCTATGCGCTCGGGTACTCCGGACACGGCATCGCGCAGGCAACGTTCCTCGGTGCGATCCTTGCTGCGCGCGTCCGGGGCGTGCGAGACGAGCTGGCAGCCCCCTTCGAGCGCACGATCTGGCGTTGGCCCGTCGAGCCGTTCCGCTGGGTCGGGGCCTCCGCGGTCCTCGGAGCGCTGCGCAGGTTCGATGCCCGGACCGACCGCAAGATCGCGGCGCTCGACGCCAACTGAGCGGGCGCAGCCCGTCTCCACTCCGGACTGGATCCCACGGCGGGGCGGAATGGCGGAGGGGGTGGGATTCGAACCCACGAGAGCTTGCGGCATGGCTGGTCCTCAGTCGCCCGGTTCGGAATCCCGCACTGTCCCGAGCATCTCGTAGCGGAACACCAATCGGAGCAGAGCCGGCATCAGGGGCGGAGCGATCCAGCCCACGAAGCCCATCAGGTGACTGTCCCAGCCCACTCGCATCGTTGCTCGATTGCGACGGATTGCGCGCAGCACGGCCTTTGCCACGCGCTCGGGTCGGGTTCCGAAGCGCTGCATCAGTGCGGAGAGCTGTGTCGAGGTCCCTTCGTCGTGGCTGGCGGCGTTGGCGAGAAATCGCGTCGCGATCGTTCCGGGCATCACGGTCGTCACTCCGATGTCTTCGCTTGCCAGCTCGATCCGCAGCGCCGCGCCGAAGCCGCGCAGCCCGAACTTGCTGGCGCTGTATGCGCTCTGGAATGGAAAGGCGAGGCCCCCGGCCATGCTCGAGAGGAGCACGAGGTGCGAGCCCGACGACTTCCGGAGATGGGGCAGCACGAGTCGGGTCAGATGGATGGGCGCGCGCAGGTTGATATCGAGCACGCGATCGAGGTCTGTCTCGGTGTGGTCCGCAAACGTGCCGTGCACTGTGATTCCGGCGTTGTTCACGAGCACGTCGATACGACCGTGTCCGGCGAGTACGTCTGCGACCAACGTCTCGAGACGCGAGACGTCACTCAGGTCGAAGGCGTGCACGCTGGCCTTCGCCGTACTGGGCAGATTACTCGCCAGCTCGGTCAGGCCCGCTTCGTCGCGGTCGACCAGCGCCAGGTGGGCTCCAGCCGCTGCGAACGTACGCGCGAGCGCGCTGCCGATTCCTCCGGCGGCTCCGGTCAACAGGACGATGCGTTCGCGAAGATCGCGCATGCGCGCAGCTTATCGCACGAGCCGGCAGCAGCGACCATACCTGCTGGCTATACTGCCCTACTGGCACATGCAGCTGCCAGAGCAGTTGCACAGACCGCTCACACAGTCCGCATCGAGGGCACAGGTCGCCCCTACGCAGACCCCTTGAAAGCAGAATCCCGCAGGGCAGTCTCCTTGCGACGAGCAGAAACCTTCAACGCAGAAGCCGTCGTCGCAACCGCACGCCCCACCGCTCACTCCGCAGCTACCGACGCACCCGATATCGACCCGGAAACACTCCGGAACGCAGCTGCAGATGCCCGAGCCGCCACCGGTACATACTTCATTGGCCGGACAGTTCCCGCCGCAGGTGGGGTCGTTGAAGGCCCCGCACACGACGGGCGTGGGCGTACTCACCGGGGTCGCCGTCGAGGGCGGCGTCGGCGTCGAATTCGGTACGCCGCCCGTTTGAATGCCGCTCAGAGCCAGGGCGACGAAATCGTCGACGATGGTCTCCATGTCGAGAGTGTTGCCGCTGACCGTGCAGACCGATTCCGGCTTCTCGCCGTTCTGCTTTCCCTCCACCTTGGCGACACATCCCTTCGCCGGGCCGTCGAACTTCGCCTTACACTTGTCGAGCTTCTCGCTATCGGCCAGCTCGCCCTTCTTGATGGCCTTCTCGTGAACCTTCAGGAGACAGAGCGCCTTCTTGCTCATACACTTGAGCTTTGCACTGTCGCACTTGTTCTGTGCCTCGGCAGGTGCCGCCACGGCGAACGTGACGGCAATGGCCGTCGCAACGGTGATGGTTCGAATGAGAGTGGTCGGCATGGCGATCCTCCTCGCGTTGCGATCGACAACGGACGGCCCCCCTCGCGGCGGAGCATAGATGGCAAGCGCGGTCGGTATGAACAGGCTCATCACCCTTCAGGCGGGACATCGCATGGAACAGTTGTTCCATGCCCTCGACGCGCGGCGTCGTCTGCGACAACGACGAATACGCGAGTTACAAAGCGGAGGGAGTAGGATTCGATCCCTCGTCGGCGAGATCCGGCGCCTGCGGACGCTGATACCGGCCGCGGCCGCGGCACGCAGCACCCAGCGCAAATGGGGGCGCAGGCGCGGGCGCAGGTGTGCCAGTCGCGTCGCAGTATTCACCCCGATGGCACATCGCGCCCGCCGGTTCTATGCGCCTTCGCACGGCCGAATCGTCCTCGCAGTCGATATCGGTCGTGCGCACGCGGGTGTCTACCGAGCGTCCGCCTTGGCACGCACCGTGCTTCCTCTTTCATTGACGATGGCGAACCTGCCCACACACACCGTGCGATCTGCCAACGCTGATGCGCGGGCCACCAACGCCGAGCCCGGCCTCTGGCAGCTCATCAATCAGTCCCAGCACGTCGATGCGCGCGCGATGCGGCTGTGCTGCAGCATCTTCTTCGTCGTCTACGGCGCGATTACCCTCGTGCGTTTCGATCCAGCTCACCTCGACCTGGCGCTCATTCGCCTGGCGATGTGCGTCCATATCGTCATCGGTTTCTGGCTGGCGCGGGGTATCACGTTCGCGAAGGTGCGCTGGTTCACGTTCAGCGTCGCGCTCACCTTGCCACTGAGCGCGTCCTACATCGACGGGGTCCTCGGCAATACGATGAACGAGGTCGTGCTGACGGCCCTCGCCACCTTCATCCCCCTCGTCTTCCTGCAAACCGCGCGCGACCTCATTGCCGTAAACGCATGCCTCTGGGTCGGCAATCTCCTGGTACTGCAGCTCGTCCCGCCCCCTGCCGTCGGCATGTCGACGTTCCTGCTGGTTCTCGGCTGCGCGAAGGCGTTCGGTACCGTCGTCGGGCTGAACTCCATGATCTACCGCGCCCGCTACAGCCACAGTGTCGACCGGCTGGAAGCGGCGCTGGCATCGAAGAGCGAGTTTCTGAATACAATGTCGCACGAGTTGCGGTCGCCGCTGCACATGATCATCGGCTATCTCGATCTCTGGAGCGACGACGCCACCGACCTCGAGCCCGACATGCTTCGCGAGCGCATGCGGGCGGGCGCGCTCGAGCTCTTGCGCCTGGTCGAGGACACGATGAACGTCGCCCGCCTCGATGCGTCGAAGGTCACCGTCCGGAACGAGCAGTTCGTGCTCGAGGATCTCATGAACGAAGTGGCCGAAGGCGTGCGTGGGCTCCCCGAGGCCAAACACGGCGTCGCGCTCCACTGGGAGCTCCGGAACGATCCCGCTCCGGTATGCCTCGATCGCCTGAAGCTCAAGGAAATCGTCGTAAACCTGGTCTCGAACGCACTGAAGTTCACCCGCGAGGGCTCGGTCACGATCAACTTCGTCAGCGACGATCAGGCGCTCAGCCTCGATGTCCGCGACACCGGCGTCGGCATCACACCCGACGCACAGGCGCGTATCTTCGACCTATTCGAGCGCATCGAGGCACCGCACGGACACCAGCCTCCGGGAGTCGGCCTCGGCCTCTATATCGTCAAACGCCTCGTGGAACTGATGGAGGGTACCGTCGATGTCGCCAGCGAGGCAGGCGCGGGCACCTGGTTCAGCGTGCGACTGCCGCTCGCCGAGCACCGCACGTCGGCGCTGGCGAACACCGCGCCGACGCCCCTGATCGGCCAACCCGAGCTCGTCGACGAGTCGCCCTAGCGCGTCTCGGCGAAGTAGGCGTCTGGGCGGGCGAAGACGTCGCGCAGTACCTGCGAGAGGCGCCCGGCATACACACCATCGATGACGCGATGATCGAACACGGCGGCGAGGCGTAGCGTCTTCCTTGTCCGCCAGGCGCCGCCCTCCAATACCGGCTCGTCGGTGATGGGACAGATTCCGATGACGAACGGCAGACGCGCCATGGGCAAGAGCGGCGGAAACGCCAGGTCGGCCCCGAACTGCGAGAGATCGGTTACGGCGGCGCCTCCGAACGAGTCTTTCGGCACGCCGAGCGCCGGATGCCAGACGTTGAGCGTGTAGAGCAGCAGCCCGCCGATCCGGACGACCGCTCGCGCCACCAGACGGCCGACGAGGCCGTCGCCGCGAAACGCGCCGAACCCGCCGCCGGCGTCGCTACGCACCACGCGCGCTTCGTGCGCCAACTGCTCTGCGACCTCCCGGAGCGGCAGTCTGTCCACATTGCGGAGCACCGCGCCCGACATGTCCTCGCCCTCCCGATCGAGTGCCACCGGGAAGAAGATATCGACGTCCCGCCGCTGGTAGAGACGCCCGAGGCGAATCAAACAGTTGACAGCCGGCAGCTGACGATAGGCTTCCGCCACAGCCTTCCCGACGCAGTGGGCCATGGTCACCCGCACCGACGTCTCGGCGTTCATGCGATCGATGAAGCCCAGC
>JAJCZP010000091.1 GCA_029262315.1 Deltaproteobacteria bacterium
GACGGGGCTTTCGTGGTTTTTACGGCCCCGGCTCACGCGCGGGGGGGTTCGGGGGGGCGCGACCCCCCTATCACAAGGTGTGCCGTCGGCGACGTAGATGTGACGCCGTTGTCCTCCGGCGTCGCGGCGGGAGCGAGGGGAAAGGCGCCACAGCAACCACGCCGGGGACTTAGGGACGAGGGCTGCTTGGCATGGGGCTTGCTTTGACAAAGTCCCGTGTCACAGGAACCCAGCGCGGCCCACGCCTCCGGCTACTCGATCCTGGTTGTCGACGCTCAACCGGAGACGCGCGATGCAACGAAGCACACCTTGGAGCTGGATGGCCATGAGGTGCTGTGCGCGGACGGCCTGTCCGGTGCGTTCGAGCTCTTCCGCGAGTACGAGGTGCAGCTCGTCCTGGTCGACTACCCCATGGACCGGATGGCCGACGAGGAGTTCATCGCGTGCGTACATAGGCACGACCCCCGGGTGCAGATCTTGCTGCAAACGGGCGACTCGGGTGAGACCCCGCCGCGTGAGATGCTGCGGCAGCTTGGCATCCAAGGCTATCTCGGCAAGACGGAGGGACCGGCCAAGCTCCTCTCGTGGGTGGATGCGGTACTCAAGGCCTACGAGCAGCTCAGTGATATAGAGCGTACCTTGCAGGGGGCCATCTTGACGCTGACTGACCTGTTGGCGTTCGTGGCGCCGATGGCCTTCGGCCGGGCCGCGCGCGTGAAACATGTCATGAGCAGGCTCGCGGGGCACCTAAGAGGGCATGGCAAGTGGCAGGTCGAGACCGCCGCGATGCTCTCGCAGATCGGGTGCACTACACTGCCGCCGGACCTGACAGAGAAGCTCTACCTTCGACTTCCTCGCGATCTCGGGGCTTCCGACCGAGACTGCCGTGGAGACTCTCCGCAGCCGTTGGGGCTGGTACGATCTCGAGTTGCTGGACCGCTTCGCGGAGCTATTGACCCGCGACGAGCTACCGGACTGCACCGAGCAACTAGAGGATGAGGAGCGCGAGGTGCCGGTCGATGAAATCCAGTCCGGTATGATCTTCGGACAAAACGTAAAGACACCCACGGGTATGCTGATCATTGCGCATGGCCAGCCGGTCACGGCGGGTGTGCTGGCACGGATCCAGAACTTCTCCGCGGGAGCCGGGGCGCCAGGGGCGCTTAGGATGATCCTGCCTGCACCCGGCCGGCGAACCGTGCGCGGCGCCTTCAGCGGTCCACGCTCAGGAGCGTTCGTCGACTAGCCGTCATGCCGAGCCAGCCGCCCGGACCACGGGGCCACCATTGGTCGGCAAGGAACGGCAGGTTGGCGCACAACTGCCCGCCTGAAATCAGGTGCCGGTTCAGCCGCTCAATCCGTCGCACACGGGCGCACGCATCTATGCGATCGAACAGGAATCGCTAGTTCTCGTCTGACCGCTCCGAGCGCCTTGCAAGCCGGGGGTCGCTGGTTCGATCCCAGTACCATCCATTCTCGAAGGCGCAGATGTCATCGGCGCTTTCTCGATCCGTCGCCGACCGCATCGGTCGTCGGTTTCGCGTCGGGGCTGCCTGGAACGTGTTCTTCGGCCGTGGCGATGTGTTCCTCGACTCGACGAGCGACTTCAACCATGTTCGGGCTGTACGGGGCGGGAGCCCCCGAGGCCCCCCTGGCGCGATGTAGTTATCGGGCGCCCTACTGATACGTGGTCGAGAACCGGCGCACGCTCAGCGGAGGGCGACGAGATAGGCGGCAACTGTGGGCGCGAGACCTTGGTAAAGCGCGTCGGCGATGAGTGCGTGGCCGATCGATACCTCGAGGAGTCCGGGCAGGTTGGCCACCAGATACGGCAGGTTGTGTACATCGAGATCGTGGCCGGCGTTGATGCCGAGCCCGTGCTCGCCCGCGAAGACGGCGGCGCGGCGGTAGGGCTCGGTCACCTGGTCGCGGGCCTCGGTCGGGAACGCCTCGGCGTAGTCCATGGTGTAGAGCTCGATCCGATCCGTGCCGAGCGCGGCGGCGCGGGCGATCTGGTCGGTGTCGGGATCCATGAACAGGCTGGTGCGGATACCGGCGCTCTTGAGCCGCGCGAGGACGTCTCCAAGCCCTGTGGCGCCGTTCCCACCATCGCGGAGATCCCACCCAGCATTGGACGTGAGCACATCGGGTGGGTCGGGCACGAGGGTGCATTGTGCCGGACGCACGTCGCAGACGAGATCGAGGAACTCGGGCGAGGGGTAGCCTTCGATGTTGAGCTCGACCGTGAGTGCCGCCGCGAGGTCGTGCACATCGCGATAGCGGATGTGGCGCTCGTCCGGACGCGGATGCACGGTGATGCCATGCGCGCCAGCATCGACGCACACCCGTGCCGCGTCGACGACGCTCGGGTTGGTGCCGCCGCGCGCATTGCGGAGCGTGGCGATCTTATTGACGTTGACGCTGAGGCGGACCATCGATGTCGTTTGCGCTGCCGCGGCTACGAGTTTGTCCCAGGGCGGGTATAGGTTACCGCCGCCGGGTCGGCGACGATACCCTCGGCGAGTGCTGGATCTGTGATCGGGCGGTCGGCGACCTGCCGGAGCGGGATCTCTCCTGCCCAGCATTCCCGTGCCATGTCGGTGGCGTCATCAATGGGTGGTCCGGTGCGGATCTTGACCGACGCTTCACGGATGGGGAGCGCCAGGACGAGCGTCTCCCGGAGTTCCTCGTCACTTGGGGCGCGGACCGACGCCTGCCGTCCGGGGATGACGTGCTCGACCAATGCGACCATCGCGGCGCGCTTCTCTTCCAGATCGGTCACGGGGCGTGCCTGGCCGAGGAGGACGACCGAACGATAGTTCATCGAGTGATGGAACGCCGATCGCGCCAGGACGAGGCCGTCGATGAGGGTGACGGTCACGCAGGCGGACAGGCCGGACGCGAGACCCTTGAGGGCCCGATTCGCCGCGGCACCATGGACGTAGAGTGTCGCGCCCACGCGCGCATACGTCGTCGGGATCACGTAGGGTTGATCGCCGAGGGTGAAGCCGAGGTGACAGACGAGTGCCTCGTCGAGGATCGATTCGACCGTGGCGCGATCGTAGGCGGCGCGTTCACGGCGGCGCTTCACCGTCGTGCGTACGGTCTGCAGGTTGTCGGATTGCGTGGAAGCTTCGTGCCGGGATTGCATTGCGGGCTCCTTATTGTTACAGTACAAAACAAGTAACGTGCAGTCACAATATAAACTCCGCGGATCGAGCGCAAGTGCCATCGCGGCCGACGTCGAGGAGGCGATCCGCGATGGGCGGTTGGCGCCCGGGACGCAGCTGCCGACGGTGCGCGCCGTCGCGGCGGAGCTCGGGTTGAGTCCTACGACGGTCTCGGCGGCATACCGCACGCTTCGCAATCGGGGTTTCGTGAGCGCGCACGGGCGTCGCGGGACCCAGGTGAGCCGCCGGCCGCCGCTGACCGCGGGGGCGTTCCCGGTCGTCCCTCCTGGTTTGCGCGATCTTGCCTACGGCAACCCCGATCCCGCGCTTCTGCCGTCGCTCGGCGCGGCGTTCAAGCGGGTGAGCCGCGGACCCCGCTTGTACGGCGAGGCCAAGAACCATCCCGAGCTGCTGCGTCTGGCGGCGGCGCAGCTCGCTGCCGACAAGATTCCGACCGATTCGTTGGCCGTCTTCGGCGGGGCCCTTGATGCGATCGAGCGCGTCCTCCAAGCCTGGCTGCGTCCAGGCGACAGAGTGGCCGTCGAAGATCCTGGTTACGCCTCGATCTTCGACTTGCTCGGTGCGCTCGGGCTCGTTCCTGAACCGGTCGGTGTTGATGAGTGCGGGGCGCGTCCGAAAGAGGTCGAGCGTGCCCTCGGCGCCGGGGCGCGTGCGATCATTCTCACGCCGCGGGCGCAGAACCCGACGGGTGCGGCGTTCGATCGCGAACGCGTCCGTGCGCTCGCAGGTGCACTCGCGCCGTCTCCCGACGTGCTCGTCATCGAGGACGACCATGCGGGCCCCGTGGCCGGAGCGCCCGCACTCACGCTGTCCGCCGTGCGCACACGGTGGGCGGTGGTCCGTTCCGTCTCGAAGTCTCTCGGGCCAGATCTCCGGCTTGCGATCACGGCAGGCGATCCGACCACTATCGCCCGCGTCGAGGGGCGGCAGCATCTTGGCGCGGGCTGGGTCAGTCACGTCCTCCAGGGACTCGTCGCTGCGCTCTGGGCCGATCCCGCAACCGAGAAGAAGCTCGAGACCGCGCAGCGTACCTATGCGCGCCGCCGCGATGCGCTGGTGCGCGCCCTGGCCGAGCGCGGCCTCACGGCCTACGGAGCGACGGGTATGAACGTATGGATTCCCGTGCCCGAGGAGGCGCGCGCCGTGAACGCCATGGCGGCGGCCGGCTTTGCCGTCCGGGCGGGAGAGCCGCACCGGCTGCGGAGCCCACCGGCTGTCCGGGTGACCATCGCCACCCTGCGGTCGAAGGACGCCGGACGTGTCGCCGACGTGCTCGGGGCCGCCTTTGCCCCGGCAAGCCTTACCGCGCCCGCGTAGGGGCGCTCGGACATCTGGAACCCGTCTTGCTTCCGAGGATCGGGGCGGCCAGAGCCGGAACATCGTGCATCGACGTCGGGCGCCGACGCGTCGCGGCGTGCGGGCACAGAATGCCCGCACGCCGCTAGGTGCATCAGCCTGCTTTCAGCTTATCGATCGCTTCCTTCATCTCGGGGACGGCCTTGAAGAGATCGGCCACGAGTCCGTAGTCTGCCACCTGGAAGATCGGGGCCTCTTCGTCCTTGTTGATGGCGACGATGACCTTCGAGTCTTTCATGCCGGCCAGGTGCTGGATCGCGCCCGAAAGCCCGACCGCGACATACAGCTCCGGCGCGACGACCTTGCCGGTCTGACCGACCTGAAGATCGTTCGGGACGAAGCCCGCATCGACGGCGGCACGGCTGGCGCCCATGGCAGCACCCATGGCATCGACGAGCGGCTCGAGGACGGTCGTGAAGTTCTCGCCGTTCTTGAGACCACGGCCCCCGGAGACCACGACGCTGGCCTCGGTGAGTACCGGGCGGTCCGACTTTACCTCTTCGAGGTTCTCGAACTTCATGGTGAGGTTGCCCTCGAGTGACGGCGTCACCTTCTCGACGGTGCCGTTGCCCTCCTTTGCCGCCGGCTCGAACGCCGTCGCGCGGACCGAGATCACGCGCGGCGTGCCCTCGAGCTTCACGGTGGCGAAGACGTTGCCGGCGTACATGGGGCGAACGACGGTGCCGTCGTCGTTGATGTCCGAGATGTCGGCGGCAAGGGGGGCTTCGAGGCGGGCCGCCAGGCGCGGAGTGAGGTCCTTACCGATGGCGGTCGTCGTTGCGATGAACGTGTCGATGCCTTTGTCCTTCACCACGGCGGCCAGAGCCGCCGCGTGGGCATCGGCCAGGTAGTGCTCGAAGCGGGGATCGTCGAGTTGAAGGACGTCGAGCCCGTACGAGGCGGCTTCGCTGGCCAGTGCGTCGACTCCACTGCCGAGGATCACGGCCTTGCACGCACCGCCGAGTTTCGCCGCGGCGGCTTTGCCCGCGCCGAATGCGACCAGCGTGGTCTTGGGGAAGGTACCGTTGTGATGTTCTGCGAAGACGAGGATGTCACCCATGATTCTTCTCCTTGAAAACCTCTAGATAACTTTGGCTTCAGTGTGGAGGAGGTTCACGAGCTCCTCGACCGATGCGACGATTTTGCCCGCCTCACGACTCGGCGGTGGCTCCATCTTGGTGATCGTGACGCGCGGCGTGACGTCGACGCCGAGGTCGGCGACCGGAATCTCCTTCAGCTCCTTCTTGCGCGCCTTCATGATGCCGGGGAGCGACGCGTAGCGGGGCTCGTTCAGTCGGAGATCGGCGGTGATGACGCCGGGCAGCGGGAAGCTCAAGGTTTCCAGTCCGCCGTCGACTTCGCGCGTGACGCTCGCCGACTTCTGATCGTCGGAAAGCTCGATCTGCGATGCGAAGGTGCCCTGCGGCCAGCCGAGCAACTCGGCCAGCATCTGGCCGACGGCGTTCGAATCGTCATCGATCGCCTGTTTGCCCATGATGATCAGATCGGGCTTCTCGTCGTCGACGAGCTTCGCCAGCACACGCGCGACTCCCAGCGGATCGAGATCGTCGGCGAGGACCAGGATGGCGCGATCGGCGCCCATGGCGAGACCGGTCCGGAGCTGCTCCTGTGCGACCTTGTCGCCGATGCTGACGAGGACGACTTCGCTCCCGGCGACTTTCTCTTTGATGCGGAGCGCTTCCTCGACGCCGATCTCGTCGAAGGGATTAACGACCCACTTGATGTTGTCGGTCACGATCCCGGTGCCATCGGGCTTGACCTTGATCGAGGTCTCGGGGTCGGGCACACGCTTCACGGTCACGAGAATCTTCACAGTGAACCTTCCTTTCCGTGGTGAGAAACAGGGCAGCTAACTACGGCGGGAAAACGCGGTCAAGATCGGAATGCAAACGACGTTACTGGAACGCGATCAGGCGTTGAAGCCGAGGCGGGACGAGAGCTCGTTCCCGGCCTTCTTCATGGTCGGAACCATGTCCTTCTCGATACGTTCGCTCGACATGCGATAGCTCGGACCGCTGACGGCCAACGTGCCGACCATGCGCCCCGTGTAGTCGCGGATGGGTACCGCGATCGAGCTGACGTCGTCGAGGAACTCGCCTTCGTCGACGGCGTATCCCGCTTCGATGATTGCTTTGAGATGCTGCACCAATGCGGGGCGTTCGGTGACCGTGCGTCCCGTGAACTTCTTCAAGCCTTCGGGGAGGCGGCCTTTGAGATCGGCATCCGCTTCGAAGGCGAGATGCGCCTTGCCAACGGCGGTGCAGTGGAGCGGCAGACTCTCGCCGATCTGTGAGACCAAACGCACCGGTTGGTCTGTATCTACGCTATCGAGCGGCACCATGGCGCCGCGTCGCGACACCGCGACGAAGGCGCTTTCTCGACATTGTTTGACCAGCGCCTCCATGATCGGGTGTGCTTGGCGAAGGATGCCCATCCGGCCGACATATGCCTGGCCGAGCCGCAAACTGCGGACGCCGAGGCGGTAGTTTTCGGTGGCCTTGTTTTGCTCGATGTAGCCGCGGGATTCGAGGGTCGCCAGGAGCCTGAAAATATTGTTCTTGTGGAGCTTCAGGCGCTTGCTGAGCTCCGTGACCCCGAGCTCGTCCGCCTCGCCGAAGAACTGCTCGATGACGTCGAGCGCGTGAGAGACCGACCGGATGATGTAGTTCGCTTTCTCGCGTCTCGCCATGTGTCGCCCTTTGGAACGGCATTTTACGCCTAGAGGACACGACCCCCCTTGTCAATGCGGTTTCCTGGGCCCGGCGGTTGAAGGCCCGAACGGCGTATCCTGCGCGGCCTCGCGGGAGCGCGGTGGCCCCGGGGCCGCTGGGGCGGACTAGTCTGGAGCACTCCGCCGGTGGGGGTGTCGGGGGACCCCGGCAAGAGCGGCCCGGGACGCCGCCCGGGGTGGCGGGCGCCTCGGGCCGCGGCGTGTTGGCCGCGCGAGCGGTGCTGGCGCCGCCGCGAGTGGCGCGAGGAGGCCGTGGACGGTGTCGAGCCAGCGGAGCTGGGCCTCGTACTGGAGGCGTGTCGCCTCGACGACCAGCCAGCGGGTGCGACTAGTGCGTGAAACGGGTGCCTGCGCCAGGAGCGCCGTCAGGGTCTCGACCACATCGGAGTAGCGTCGCGCTTCCGCTGCAAAGGACGTGAGTAGCGCCGGGAGGCGTTCGGGAGGGGCGAAGACGAGTTTTACGAACAGCGGATCGCGAATCGGCCGCAGGCGGCAGGCCGGCGCCGCGAGCCAGCGCTCGAGCTGATGGCGACCACTCGGCAGCAGGCGGTAGCGCGCGCGCTCCACGTTGCGCGGGCTCGCGGCCGCTTCACCGGTGCGTTCGACCAGGCGCGCCCGACGCAGCCGCTCGAGGGTCGAGTACACCTGGCCCGAGTTGAGTTGCCAGAAGTCACCGAGTGCACGTTCGAAGCGGCTCTTCAGCTCGTATCCGGTCAGATCGCGTTGCGCGAGAAGTGCGAGAAGTCCGTGCTTCACAGGCATGGCGCTGCTCCCTTCGATCGGTCTGTTGCCGGCGGAAGGAGCAACGTAGGTGCCAGCGATCGGTGCGCGGGTAACGCAGCGTTCTACTGGGGTTCTGCCGAGGGTTGCCGTGCGCGGCAGCGGCGAGCCTGCGGCGTGACACGACCGGCTCGTGTCCGATCCTGACAAGCCGGGTCCGTGTCGCTACCCGTCCGGGTGCATGGCGACAGCGGCTCTGCTAGGCAAACGAGCCCATGAGCTTGCGTATCGTTCTGATCGGCCAGGCAGCCTTTGCGGAGAAGGTCTTGGAGGGGCTCGTCGCGCGCGGTGACGACGTGGCCGCCGTGTATTGTCCGCCGGACGGCGCCCGCCCGGATCCCGCGAAAGCCGCCGCCGAGGCCGCCGGCATCCCCTGCCACCAACCTCCCAGCTACAAGCCGGACGCGGTTCGCGCCGAGATCGCCGCGCTTTCTCCCGACCTGATCGTCCTCGCATTCGTGACCAAGATCATTCCCGCGGCGGTTATCGAGGTGCCACGGCTCGGGAGCATCTGCTTTCATCCGTCGCTGCTCCCGCGCTACCGAGGTGGGAGCGCGATCAACTGGCAGCTGATCCGGGGAGAAAGCGTGGCAGGAGCGACCGTCTTCTGGACCGATCCCGGAATCGATACGGGCCCCATCTTGCTGCAACGCGAGGTCCCCATCGACGAGAACCATAGTGCCGGGTCGCTGTACTACAAGGCGATCTTTCCGGTGGGGGTGGACCTCATGGTGGAGAGCGTGCGGATGATCGCCGATGGGACCGCGCCGCGGCAGGTGCAGGACGAGGCTGCGGCCACGTACGACCCGCTCTGCCGCGACGAGCACGCCGCGATCGACTGGTCGCGTCCCGTGCGCGAGGTGCACAACTTGATTCGGGGCTGCGATCCGCAGCCCGGGGCGTTCACAGGTGCCGGATCGGCGCGGCTTCGCCTCTACGATAGTCGGATCGTCGAAGGGGCGGGCGCTCCGGGGACGGTCCTGGCACTCGACGACACGGGACTCACCATCGCCACGGCTAGCGGGGCGGTCCGGCTCGGAAAGGCGCGTGTCGACGGTACCAAGGAGAAGAAGGCCGCCGCTGCCGCTGCCACAGACGTGGGCCTGGCTGTCGGCTCGCAACTGCTTTCGGGCTAGCGATGCATCGGCCCATCACCGGATTCCATCAGGATGATGAGGGCCACTGCGTCGCCGGCCATCGCGCCGTCACCCGACGGCCGATCGTCCTCGGAACCTCACTCGCACAGTCCTTCGGGGGCACAGACCTTACTGCAGCAATCCCGATCGACCGTGCACGCAGCGCCTCCGCGTATGCCCCATACAGCCGACCATCCATCGGCGACTTCGACATACCGCCATTCCCAGCTAGTCCTACCCGCGCGGCGGGGAGGGCACTGCCGCCGGCACACGCGATCAGATTCGAGCAATCGACATCACGCATGCGTCGGGTCGAAGTCCAGCAGTTCGTAGACCGTGCTGATCAGCTCGCTGGAGCCGTTGATACACCGAGCTGCGCCTAACTCCTTTGCCCGCGCCCCGTAGTGCTCCAGAGCCTTCTCACTGGCATAGATGACAACCCGTGTCTTGGGCCAACTCGCTCGGATGAGTTCAAGCAGTTCGAGCCCCGCATCAGTTTTGTGGCCTCGGCCCATATCCGAGATGACTAGGTCGAAGCGGTCTTCCTTGAGCTTCTGCACAGCCTCAGGTGTCGACTGAACCGCTTCAACAATAAAGCCGACCTGCTGGAAGATCCGATGCGGCACGACATTGTTCTCGGGAACGTCATCAACCCAGAGGATCCGCTGCTCGGAGCGGGCCTTTGGGTAAATGACCTCTGCCTTCACTCCCTGCGGTAGCGCCTGGAGCAGGTCGACCATGTCTGTGGCCGTCTTCGCCACGTTGGCCTTCGTTTGGGTGCGCAGATCCTCAAGATTGCCGGTAAACTTTCGGACGTGCTCCTTTAAGCTTTGCTGCTGATTCGCGAGTTCCAGCTTGAACTTGTTGAATTCGTCGCCGAGCTCTTGCTTCAGAGCGGTGTCAAATGCTCGTTCGGCGTCCTTCGCTGCGTTCTTCACTGCCGCGTCGGCTGCGTTCTTCACTGCCTCCGCGGTTCCTCGAAATGTTCGCAAGCCCAAGAATCCCAGGATGGCGGCGAGAACCGCGATTCCCATGCCCACGATCGTTGCCGACGCCGTCAGCAGGTTCTCAAGGTAGGCTCTATGCGCTTGCGTCTCCTCACGCAGGAAACGGGCATACTCGAGCAAACTGTCCGTTCCTTCTGCCTCACTGCCTACAACCAAGGCCAGAAGCGACAGTGTTGCGTCCGCGAACATCCAGAGAGCGTTCATGACTCCCTCCCTAACAACGTCCTTGAGATGCGACACTTGTATCGGATCTCGCGCCCGACGCGCCAATAGCATCGGACTCGAGGACAGGCCCGTCAGCGAGCCCGTGTGACCTAGGGGCCCGTGCGCTCAGTGTGGGCCATGATCTCCCTGACGCTCTCGCCCGCGAGGCTCCGGAGGACGATATCCATGTGCCACCTCGGTGGCGGTTTACCCCACGGGCTAAGTTCGTTCTTCGCTGTCTCACGTGTCGCTCCTGTCCCCATTCGCACTCCGAGAGTGTCCGCCCTCTCGTTCCTGTCCGTCCGGTCCTTCCGCTCGGGCGAACAAGCCCTTCTGCGACGGGACGCACGGGCACATCAAGTTTCGCGACGATGCGAACTGAGCTACGCGCCGTGCTTGGCGAGCCACTCGGCTTCTTCGCCGGGCTCGGGCAGGATCGCCCCGCCTTCCATGATCCAGCGTGCGGGGACGTCGACGGTCGCGACGAGTACGTCCGCGGCGGAGCAGCCGAGAATCGTGCCGATGTCGCGGGCCATGTCCGACGCGAGCCGCGCTTGTTGCTCCGGGGTGCGTCCGGCACGGATGCTGCCGAAGACGAGCGCCTGTTTGCCATCGGGCAGCTCGGCTTCGGCCACTTCGTTGAAGAAGGCGTGCACGAAGGTCGGGGGGGCACCCGTGATTTCGCAGTGGATGTCCGTGATCGCCTGTGCGATGCGAGCCCTCTGGTCGAGCGATGTGGCTCCTTCGGCAACTGCGCAGCGGTAGAGTGGCATACGGATTCCTCCTCGGCGTTCTCAGAGCGGTAACGGCCCGTCGATGGCGGTGACCACGATGTCATTCGTCGTGCAGCCGGTGACCTCGGTCCAGAGATCGCAGACGCGGGTCAGGAAGGTCTCCCGCTCCGCGTCTGGGTATCCGGCGGGCACGGAGCGTGCGACCAGTGAGGCCCTACTCGGGGCTCCCGCGGTGAAGCCGAATCCCCCGGATACCTTCATCCATCGGATCTGCACACCCTCTGGTGGATCCCCCAGCAACTCGCACCCGATCCGCGTGAGGCCCTCGGCGAGTTCGGCCTGCAGGCGCGCGGGCGGCTGATTCTCTTGAACGATGCAGACGTAGCCTTCCATGCGCGTTATCGTCGCCGGTACCGGAAGTCGCAGTGGTCGGCGCCCTGCATGATGGTTTGGCTGCGCTGGAACTCAGCGGCGACGCTCATGCTTCCTCCTTCAGCTCCGGGCACACCATGATGCGGACCGGGTTGTCGATCTTCTCTTCGAGTCTGCGCACGCCGTCGTTGATCTGCTCGAGCGGGATACGCGCCGAGATGGATCCCGCGAGGTCGAGTCGCCCCGCATCGACGAGTCGTACGAGGCGTGTCACGTCTTCCCGGCGATAGCCGAGGGTGCCGAGAAGCGAGTAGTTCAGCACGTTGAAGATCACGGGTGGCCCGACCGTGATCGGCTCGGCGCCAATGCCGACGAGCACCGTGCGGCCACCGCGCGTGAGGCATGCGGCGGCTTGGGTGATCGTGTCCGGGCGTCCGACGAGTTCTACGGCCAGATCAACGCCCTGGCCATCGGTGATCTCACGAATGCGCGCGACGGGATCCTCCGTGCTGGCGTTGATGACGTGATCCGCGCCCAGCTCGCGGGCGCGCTCGAGTGCCGCCGGGAGCACATCCACCGCGATGAGTTGGCCGGCGCCCGCCATGCGGGCGATCTGCACGGCATGCGTTCCGAGTCCGCCGACGCCGAAGAGCGCGACGCGCTCACCCGCCTGCAAGCCGCCGCGGACGATGACGGCGTTGAACGGCGTTCCGACGGCGTCGGCGAGGATGGCACCCTGCTCCCACGGAATGGAATCGGGGAGGCGTACGAGCGAGTGCGTCGGGAATGTGAAGTACTCCGCGAAGCCTCCTGGGTAGTCGACGCCGACGATACGCGGCACGAGACACCCGGACGGATCGCCGTGGCGGCACGGTGGGCACTCGCCGCAGGTCTTCCCGGGAACCGTGGCGACGACGCGATCGCCTTCGGTGAAGTCGCGCACCCCGGCACCGCATGCGGCGACGACCCCCGAGGCTTCGTGTCCGGGGATGAGCGGGATCGGCATCGTCGGAGTCCGAATCTCTCCGTGAAAGATGTGGAGGTCGGATGCGCAGATGCCGCACGCTTTGACCTGAATCAGGACCTCGCCTGGTGCGGGGTCGGGGCGGGGGACGTCCTCGATCCGGAGAGGCGAGTTCGGTTCGTAGAAATGGGCCGCGCGCATGCGGCGACGATAGGGGGCTGCCCCGGGCGTTGCAAGATCAGCGGCGGGCGCGGATGCGCGGCGTGCCGCTGACCGTTTGGTTCGCGCGTCGCTGCTGGCGCGGAACGCGCGGACGCCGCTAGTCGGTAGTGTTCCGGTCCTTCAAGTACGTATGCAGTTGCCGGTCGTGTCGGCTCGCGGCGCTCAGCGGCTTCAGGGAGGGTTCCCAGCGCGGGGGGGACGCTGGTTCGGGCTTGTCTCCCATGACCGTGACGCGCTGAATGATCCGCTCGCCTTCGAAATCGTTCAGGACGCTGTGTTGCGTGCAACGGTTGTCCCACATCGCAATCGTGCCTTCGCGCCAGTGGTAGCGAACCGTAAACCGAGTGTTCGTTGCCCAGCGCGTCAGAAAGTTGAGCAGGGCGCCGCTTTCCTCGTGACTCAGCTCGACGATGCGCCGGGTGAAGTGCTCGTTTACGAACAGCGACTTGCGGCCAGTTTCGGGATGGACGCGTACGACCGGATGGAGCGCCATACTGTCGGGGCGGCCGTGCGGATCGGCATCGTGGAGCGCTGTGAGACCTTCGCAGAATTCTCGCATCGCGGGCGAGAGCTCTTCGTAGGCTTTGTACATGTTGGCCCAGAGGGTGTCGCCGCCGACGGGCGGGCACTTGACCATGTGGAGGATAGCCATCACCGAGGGCTGTTCCTGGCAGGTGAGGTCGCTGTGCCATTCGTCGGCGATTGCGCCTTCGCCTCCGGCGGCGTGTAACTCGAAGAACTCCGGGTGCTCCGTGGCGAACGCGAGATTCGGGTGCGCCTCGAGCTCGCCGAAGAGCCGCCCGAACGCGATGTGCGAGTCCGGTGTCAGATGCTGATCGGGGAAGAACAGTACCAGGTGCTCGAGCAGGAGTGCACGGATCGTTTCGGCGTCAGCCGGCGTGGCCGCGGCCAGTGATACTCCGCGAACTTCCGCCCCCAACGATCCGGAGAGCCGTGTGATCTCCAGCGGCTGTCGTTTCGCCACAGATTCCATGTCAGGAGGGCTAGTTAGGCTACTCGCCCGATGCTCGTCAACGGCTGGGATTTCGAGCCTCCCGGACGATAGGATCCATCCTGCCCCGCGCGGGGCGGTGCTCAGCCGCCAGGCCGACTTCGCGAGCAGGCGAGGGCTTGTTGGTCGTCGGCGCCGAGCACGACGAGATCGCCCTCGAGATTCTGCATCTTCGCCTCGACGCGCTGCACGGCATCGTCGCTGACGCCGTCGCATGGATCGGGTGCGTCAGCGGGGCGGCGTTGGTTCAGGGGATCCGCTGCCCGTTCGTTCGCGAGGATTTGCGCGATCTCGTTTCGCACCAAGGCCCGTTCGTTGGAGGCGGCCTCGTCCGTACATGCCTCGAGCGTGAGGGCGCAGCCGAGGAGCAGGCCCACCATCGTCAATCGCCAGATCATCATCCTCACCTCGCGTTCCCCGAATCGTGTGTGTTCGCCGAGATGGTGAATCGCGGGTAGGCGATCGTCGAACGGGACGTTACCATTTCTAGCGTGCAGACGACGCGGTGCACAGTCGTGTTCTGCGCGCTGGGCTTCGGGGCGGCGGCTTTTCTCGGCTGCCAGCCGACACCGGAAGATCAGCTCGCGGCGCGAGATCTGCCGGCAATCTCGGCGGCGTTGATTGCGAGCGCCAAGACGGCTGATGTCGAGGCGGTGCGTCTCCTGCTCGGGGCGGATGTCGACCCGGATAGGGCCGATGGCGACGGCATGACGGCGCTGGCGTGGGCGGTTGGCGGCGACGACGTGGCGACCGTGGAGGCGTTGACCACGGCGGGCGCGAGCCTTGCGGGGTCTGCCGGCAACGATGGCATGACGTTACTCATGCGAGCCGCACAGATCGGCTCGCTTGCCGTCGTGCAGGTGCTGGCGGAGGCGGGCGCTCCCACGGATGCCCAGGATGATTTCGGCAATACGGCCCTGCTGCAGGCGGCGGCCGGCGGGCATCGTGATGTGGCCGCATATCTACTTGCGCGCGGTGCCAATCCCGATAGCTCGACGACCCAGAGCGGTGCCACGCCTTTGGGAGTTTCCGCGGCTCGAGGTGACGCTCCCATGGTCGCGCTTCTCCTCGGATATGGCGCCAGTACGGAGGTGCGAGAATCTGCGTTTGGACTGACCCCGCTCGCGGTGGCCGCCTTCAAAGGGCACTTGGAGGTTGCGCGTCTCCTCCTTCAGGCTGGCGCCGACGTCTCCGCCGTCGACCGCGACGATCAGACGCCCCTTGCCATTGCGACGACGCATGGTCACCAGCGCGTGCGGACACTGCTCGCATCAGCTCAACCGAAGCGGGCGCGCCACGACGGTACCGGTCTCTTTCGACGGCAGGCGAGTTTTCAGCCCCCGCCGGGGTGGGTGCTTGCCGACCCGTTTACGCGTCGGACCCCCTTCTTCCCCGCGACCGCGACGCTGTCGACGGTAGGCGATCCAGCCGGAACGCGGCGCGCTCTCCTGCGTGGGTCGAACGAGAGTGGGTCGCAGGCATTTCTTTTGTGCGGTCCCGCGAAAGCGTGGGCCGACACGTTGCGCACCGAGATCGAAGAGCTGGCCTCCCATCCCTTGGTCGAAGAGCACCCTGTCCGTGAGGTGCGTACCGCGGACGATGTGCGCGTGGTCGTGCGAGAGTTTCGCATGTTTCCGGGCCTGATAGGCGGAGACGACACGACCTATGTGTTGGCGAGTGTGGTCGTGGGTGGTGAGGTCCTCGTCTTGGATGCCGGTGGTCCGACCGAGACCTTCTCGCCGGAGGTCGTCCTCGAGATCGTCACCGCACTCGACCTGTCTCGGGACCTCGGGTTGGTGCGTGATGTGCGCCCGGTCGTCTCGCGTCCCGGGTCCTGAGGGACAGTGCCGCCGGGCTTCCTCATACGCCCGAGAGCGCGCGCCTCTGGCCCAACGCCCGTGGGAGGGATTGCGGTCGTTCTTTCACACGAATGGCCATCGCCGCGGCCGAGCGCCAGGAGGGCTTGACGGTGTCGGTCATGACGGTTTCCCAGGTCGGATAGCGCTCGAGGATGCGGTTTCGGGCGCGCTGCCCGAGCTGCAGTCGGCGCGGTTCGTCACGGAGCAGGCCGCCGATCGCGTTCGCCCATGCCTCGGGCGTATTGCCGCTGACCATGAGGCTGGCCGGGTCGAGCTCCGTGACGTGCTGGCACGCGCCTCCGCGGGCGCTGACCAGCGGCGGTAGGCCAGAGCTCATTGCTTCGACGACCACGTTGGCGAAGCACTCGGTGTCCGAGGGGAAGGCGAACAGGTCGCTCGACGCGTAGATGCGTCGCAACGTCTCGTGCGGCTGGAATCCGGCGAAGACCACGCGGCCAGGTAAGAGATCCGCGACTTCGGCCCGTTCGGGGCCGTTGCCACACACGATCAGGGTGAAGCGTTGGTCACGGGCAGCGAGCCGGCGGAGGGCGTGTGCCAGAAGCAGGGGATTCTTCTCCGCACCGATTCGTCCAGCGAACAGGACGACGGGCTCATCGCGCGCGATGCCGTAGCGATGTGCCAGCCAGCGGCGATCGCGGTGGATCGGTGCAAATTGTTTGGTGTCGATCCCGCGGGGCAGGTACGCCGCGTGCGCCGCTGGCCCGGTCAGTGACACGTGGCGGGTCTGCTCAGGCGTCGACACGAAGACCAGTGCGCACTGGCGAAGATACCATTCGATCTGACGTTCCAGGGCGCCGCGAACCCGTCGGGCGAACTCGTCCGGGCGCGGTGCGAGACGGCGCAGCAATCCGCGCCGAAACGCGTGTCGGGCAGCGACCCGGGCGTCGAACTCGACGTAGGAGGCCATGTCTGTTTGGAGGGCGTTCACCAGAGGGATGCTGTGGCGCCGGGCCGCAATGAGGCCGGCCATCGAGAACGCCAGGTGGGTCGAAGTCGTCTGGATGACATCGGCGCCGGCCAACTCTCGATCGAGCGAGGGGATGAACGGATTGACCAGCCAGGAGGTTGGGCTTGCGACCCCGTGTCGTTCGAGCCAGGGTCGGACGCGGTATCGGACCGCGTGCTCACATACCCGGGCATTGGAGGCGACGGTCTGTACACGGGAGACCGTCGCCGGCGCGTGGAGGGTGAGGTCGAGATCTTCGTGGCGCGGCGCTTCGCGCAACAGCCGGAGCCAGGTGCGGACCAGGCCGCTGGTTTTGGCGACGCCGAGTTCTTGATCGATGCACACGTGGATGCGGAGCGGCCTTCCGCCCCCGCCTTCTTTTCGCTCTTTGATAGTATTCATGGCGCCGATCGTACCGGGTCACAGGTTACTGGATCGTGACAGCTTCGTGATCGCCCGACGAACTCTCGCCGTGCACGCCGCCCCTTGGAATTGTCGACCGGGACGCCTTCCCTGGTCGGGTGGCGATGCTGCATCTGGCTGTTCTTGTTGGCGGCCCGCGCCTGACAGCCGGCTACGGCTACGTTTCGCGGTCGACGTCCGCAGCGAAATCGGCGTGTTCCAGCGTGGTGAGGTTGGGGTACATGACGGCGAAGGTTTTGCGCATGGCATCGATCGGGATGTCCGCATGCTCGCCGCGGTCGGCGACGTACTCCATATGGCGGTTCCCGGCGAGATCGAACGGGTGCAAGATCGAGTCTTCGCGGCCGTCGAACTCGAGCGGTCGCAGTCGAAACTTCTGGCAGAGCTGGGCGTTGAACGCCGGCGTCGCCTTCACCCAGCGGCCATCGAGGAGGATCGAGGTGTATCCGTGCCACGCGAAGAGGTCGGTCTTCATTTGCGCGCGCATGCGTGCGGTCGAGAGGTGGTTCCGTACGTCTGCGAAGCCAAGCCGTGCGGGAATCGCGAGCGCCCGGCAGCCGGCGGCCAAGAGGACGGCCTTGCTGACGCACCAGCCGTAGCCATTGGCGAGCGTTGCGCTCGCGCGCAGGCCAGCGACCGAGAGGTCGACACGATACGGATCGTAGCGGAAGCCGTCGCGGGCCGCGTAGTAGAGCTTGACGGCCGCGTCGCGCGGGTCGGTGGCGCCCGCCGCGTGTTCGCGGGCCCACGCCGCGACTGCCGGCGTGTCCGCGTCTATGAATGGCGTGGGGCTCAGAAACTCATCGCGTTCGATCGTCACGTCGCCGCAGGATAGCGGGAGCCCGAATGCGCTGCCAGTGGCCTGCGCTTCGTGAGCTCCTCAGTCGAACGCGAGTTCGACGAGGGTCTGACCTGGCTCGACCATCGCGCCGGCGCTGGTCGCAACCCGGACGACCGAGCCGGCGGCTTCCGCCGTGACGACCGTCTCCATCTTCATGGCTTCGAGGACGAGCAGGGTGTCGCCGGGAGCGACCCGCTGCCCGGTCTCGACGGCGACCTCGATCACCTTTCCAGGCATGGGTGCCGTGACCTCGGGCGAATGAAGGCCCGCGGCGGCTCCTGCCGCTGCACCGTCCTCGCAGACGGTACAGCGATAGATCTCGGAACCGATAGCGACCCAGACGTCATCGCCCGCGCGCACCACGCGGAGGTGGAGAGGCTGATCGTTGACGGTGAGGGTCCACGCCGAGCCCGCGCGGGCGATTCCGGCGCGGAGCGCCGTCCCGTCGATTCGTGCGTCGACCTCGCCACCGACGTTGCGGATCTCGACCTCGAGCTGGTCGGGACCGATGCTCACCAGGTGCTTCACGTGGTCACCAGGTACGTCACGAATTGCGCTCACCAGGGCGCCAGGCGCCGAGGGATTCCCAGAGGCTTGGTGTGGCGCTGCTGCCTTCCGTGGAGTCTCCACTGAAGCCGGCATCTGGCGTGGGCGCACGGCTGGCGAGCGCCGCCGCGAGCGCGGCGAGATCGCGATGGGCGCCGATGGGCGGTTGCCAGCTCGGCAGGTGCTCATCGAGAAAAGCCGTATGCGTGTCGCCCGCCGCGAAGGCGGCATGGGCGACGACCGCACGGAGAAAATCCCGATTGGTGACCACGCCGAGCACGACGGTGTGATCGAGCGCCGCCAGCATGCGGAGGCGGGCCTCCTCACGGGTCGTCCCCCAGGTCGCGACTTTCGCCAGCATGGGATCGTAGTCGACGCCGATGACACTGCCTTCGGCGATCCCGCTGTCGAAGCGGACGAACGGCCCGGCAGGTTCGGTGAGCGCGTGCACGGTACCTGTTGCTGGAAAGAACTGCTGGCTGGCGTCCTCGGAGTACAGTCGGCACTCGATGGCGTGGCCCCGCGGTGTGATCTCCTGGAAGGAGAGCGGCTCGCCGCGCGCAACGAGGATCTGCTCACGGACGAGATCGAGCCCGGTGACCAACTCGGTGACCGCATGCTCGACCTGGAGACGGGTGTTCATCTCCAGGAAGTAGAAGCTGCCGTCCGGGGCCAGCAGCATTTCGACGGTGCCGGCCCCGACGTACTCGACCGTTCGGGCCGCGCGGACCGCGGCGGCAATCATCGCCTCCCGAAGCGGGGCGTCGACCGCGGGTGACGGCGATTCTTCCACGATCTTCTGATGCCTTCGCTGAATAGAGCACTCGCGTTCACCGAGATGGACGATCCGCCCGTGGCGATCGCCAAAAACCTGGACCTCGATGTGGCGCGGATGTTCGAGGTAGCGCTCGAGGTAGATCCGTCCATCGCCAAAGGCGGAGGTGGCCTCGCGGGCCGCGCGTGGAACCGCCGTCGTGAAATCCTCGGCTTTGCGGACGATTCGCATGCCTTTGCCGCCCCCGCCTGCCGCGGCCTTGATCACCACCGGAAAGCCGATGGTTGCGGCGGCAGCCTCGAAGGCCGCTGGCTCCGGTGCGAGCACTCCACTCGCGGGAACGACCGGTACGTCGGCTTGCTCCATCAAGCGCCGCGCAGCGACCTTGTCGCCCATGGCCTCGATGGCGCTCGCTGCGGGGCCGACGAACGTGAGCCCCTCCGCTTCGACAGCCCGTGCGAAGCCCGCGTTCTCCGCCAGAAAACCGTAGCCGGGGTGTACAGCGTCAGCGCCGGTGGCCTTGGCTGCGGCCAGGAGATGGTCGACCATCAAGTAGCTTTCGCGGGCCGGTGCTGGGCCAATGCGGACGGCTTCGTCGGCAAGTTGGACGTGCGGCGCTCCGCGATCGGCGTCCGAGAAGACCGCGACGGTGCCGACGCCCATCATCCGGCAGGTGCGCATGATACGCACGGCGATCTCCCCGCGATTGGCGATCAAGAGTTTCGTGACGGCGCCCATGGACGGATCGCCATCTAGCACGATGACAGCCCTGGTCGAAACCGACAGACGAGGCCGCGGGGGGCCGCCTCCAGGTGTCGTTGCCGCCAGCGATTCGGCGGTGTGCCGCGCGCTAGGAGCGCAACTCGAGGCCGATCAGATTCAGGCGATGCTTGATGTCCTTGAACGTCTCCTGGAGGAACGGGTTCACTGGACCGAAAGGCGAGGCTGTCGCGTGGTTGAACAAGCGCCAGAGCTCGGCGACGAAGTCCTCGATCTGTCGTCGTTCCGCGACGCTGGCATCCCGGAACTTGTCCTGCAGGTAGATGACGCCGAAAGCGGCATGGCGCGACTCGTCGCGCAGCACGAGCTTGATCAGGTCACGGAGCAGGGGATCGGGGCTGTCCTCCTGGAAACGCTGGAAGAGGCCGACGGCAATGCCCTCGAGAAAAATCTGCATGCCGACGATCTTCTCGCCGTAGTGGTCCGTGTCGAGTAGGCGGTGGATTAGTTCGACCAGCGGCTCGTTCGCAGGGGCGTCGGCGCCGAGCTTCTCGAGGTAGCGTCCGAAGACTTCGATGTGCCGTGCCTCGTCGATGATCTGTCCGGCAAGACAGAATTTCGTTTCCATCTCGGGAACCATGTTGGTGAGCTGGGCACAGAGGGCGAGTGCGGCCTGCTCTCCCACGAAAAGATTGGTGAAGGTGAAGGCGCGCTCCTGGGCACGAAGTCGATCGTAGTCCTCGCGGCTGTAGGTGCCTTTGACAGCGGCGTACGATTCTTCGCTGAAGTTCTGGATCGGGCGGGACCAGTCAATCTCGGTCGACGCGTTCCACTGGTAGGTCTTCAGCTTCTCGTAGAGGTCCATCTCGGCCGGAATGTCGATCGTCAGCTTCTTGTGCCACGTGGGGCGTGTCTCGGTCATAGGGCTCCTCCGCAGTCCTATGAACCGTTCCCGCTGGGCCATGTCAATCGCCCGCACGAGGCGGCTCCCGGGGGAGAATCCATGGGCAGCCTGGTGGGCGTCCGGCGTTCCGCTGCTTCACTTGCTCCGGGTCCGCGGCTAGCGCATCGTGCGGCGAGTTCGTTGCGCGAAAAGGAGCGGCCCATGATTGACGTGCACTACTGGCCCACCCCGAACGGATGGAAAGTGACCATCATGCTCGAGGAATGCGGGCTCCCGTACACTATCGTCCCGGTCGACATCGCGCTCGGCGATCAGTTCAAGCCCGAGTTTCTCCGCTTGAGTCCGAACAATCGCATGCCGGCGATCGTCGATCACGAGCCGCTCGGGGGAGGCGCGCCGCTCGCCATGTTCGAATCCGGGGCGATTCTGGAGTACCTCGCCGAGAAGACCGGCAAGTTCCTGCCCCGCGAGCCACGCGAGCGCTACAAGGTGTTGCAGTGGGTCCATTGGCAGATGGCCAACCTCGGGCCGATGATGGGGAACGCCAATCACTTCAAGAGCTACGGGAAGCGATTGACCGACGATCCGAAGCAGCTCGAGTACGGCACCAAGCGTTTCGTGGGAGAGGTCGATCGTCTGCTCGGCGTGATGGACGCACAGCTCTCTGCGAATCGTTATCTCGCGGGCGAAGACTACACGATTGCGGACATCATCACGTGGCCGTGGGCGATGCTTGCCAGCCGCCTCATCGACGAGAACGTCTGGGAAGGTTTTCCGCACGTGAAGCGGTGGGTCGACGAGATACGTGCCCGTCCGGCTGTCGAGAAGGGGTTCAAGGTCGGTCTCGAGTGGCGCGATCGCAAGCAGTCGCCCGAGGAGGAAGAGCAGGCCCGGAAGGTGCTCTTCAACCAGACCAACGAATCCGCGCGCGCCGCACGCGAGGCCGCCGCAAAAGCAACGCGCTGACTAGTCGCGCTCCGTGTGGTGCGCTCTACATCCGCAACACGCCGAAGCGTGTGGGCTCTATCGGGGCGGTCGTCGAGGCCGCGAGGGCGAGACCGAGCGCGTCACGGGTCCGGGCGGGCTCGAGGATGCCGTCGTCCCACAACCGCGCAGTCGAGTGATACGCGCTGCTCTCGTCCGCGTACTTGGCGAGGATCGGCGCCTTGAATGCTTCCTGCTCCTCGGGGCTCATGCTCTCTCCCTGGCCGGCGAGTTGCTGCAGCTTCACCGTGAGTAGCGTGTTCGCGGCTTGCTCGCCCCCCATGACGGAGATGCGCGCATTGGGCCAGATGAACAGGAAGCGCGGGCTGTAGGAGCGCCCGCACATTCCGTAGTTGCCGGCACCGTTCGAGGCGCCGACCATGACGGTGAGCTTCGGGACCTGTGCGTTGGCGACGGCGTTGACGAGCTTGGCGCCGTCCTTGGCGATGCCGCCGTGTTCGTATTTCTTGCCGACGATGAAGCCCGTGATGTTCTGCAAGAAGAGGAGCGGGACGTTCCGGCTGCAGCAGAGTTCGATGAAGTGGGTGCCTTTGAGTGCGGACTCGGAGAACAGGACACCGTTGTTGGCGAGGATGCCGACGGGGTAGCCGTGGATGTGTGCGAAGCCCGTGACCAGGGTCGGGGCATAGCGCGCCTTGAACTCGTGCATGCGGCTGCCGTCGACGAGGCGCGCGATCAGCTCGCGAATGTCGTATTGCTTTCGCGGATCGTGCGGGATGATGCCGTCGATCTCGTTCGGATCGTAGGCCGGAGGCTCCGGGGCTTCGCGGCGGACCGGACTCGCGTCCGGGCGTGGGAGCGAAGTGAAGATGTCCCGCGCTATCCGAAGCGCATGGCGATCGTCGCGCGCCAGGTGGTCGCTGACGCCGGAGATGCGGGTGTGGGCGTCACCGCCGCCGAGTTCCTCGGCCGTGACTTCTTCGCCGGTGGCCGCCTTTACGAGCGGCGGACCGCCGAGAAAGATCGTGCCTTGATTCTGGACGATGACGGTCTCGTCGCTCATCGCCGGGACGTAGGCTCCGCCCGCCGTGCACGAGCCCATGACCACGGCTACCTGTGGAATGCCGGCGGCCGACATGCGCGCCTGATTGTAGAAGATGCGCCCGAAATGATCGCTGTCGGGAAAGATCTCCGATTGGAGGGGCAGGAACGCGCCTCCCGAATCGACGAGATAGACGCAGGGTAGGCGATTCTCGAGTGCGATCTGCTGCGCGCGCAGATGCTTCTTGACCGTCATTGGGAAGTACGTACCGCCCTTGACGGTGGCGTCGTTGGAGACGATGACCGTCGGCCGTCCCTGGATCGAGCCGACACCCGTGACGATGCTCGCACCGGGCGATGCGCCGTCGTACATCTCCCACGCTGCGAGTGTGGACAGTTCGAGGAACGCCGTGCCGGAATCGATGAGCGTATCGATCCGCTCGCGCGCCATCAATTTCCCGCGCTCGGCGTGCCGCGCGCGGGCTTTCTCGCCCCCTCCGCGACGCACCGCCTCCGTGCGCGTGCGGAGTTCCGCGACCTGCGCCGCCATGGCGGTCGCGTTCTCCTTGAACTCGGGGCTGTCGGTCCGAACGCGACTTTCGATGCGTGGAGTGCTCAGCGCAGCTCCTCGCGGAACAGAGTCGTGGTGCGCGACCACGCGTCATCGGCGGCCGTTTTGTCATAGTCGCCGCGTTCGTCGCAGTTGAATCCGTGCGCGACCCCCGGGTAGATGACGACCTCGCTGCGGACGCCGGCCGTGGTGAGAGCCGTCCGTACCGCTTCCGCTTGCTCGAGCGGAATATACGGATCGTTGGCGCCGAAGAAGCACGCGATCCGGCCTTTGATCTTCGCGGTGCGCTCGATCGTCGGGGGCGTCTCGTTGCCAGGTGCGCCGACTGCGATCCCGCCGCCGTAGTAGCTCGCTGCCGCCGCGATGGGGAGTTCACACGCCGCGAGATAGGCGAGATGCCCGCCGAAGCAGAAGCCCATGGCCCCGATCCCGCGTCCGCCGACGTCGCTCCGCGCCTGCAGCGCGGCGATGGCGGCTTTGGTATCCGCCAGGGCCTCGGACGCCTTCGTCTGCCCCATGAGTTCGACGCCCCGGCCCAATCCCTGCTCGTCGTAGGCGAGTTCCACGCCGGGTGCCGTGCGATGAAAGACGTCGGGCGCGAGGGCGACGTAGCCCTCGCTGGCGATCCTGTCGGTGACCGCGCGGATGTGTGCGTTGATGCCGAAGACCTCCATGAATACGATGACGCCCGGATGTGGCCCGCCCGATGTCGGACGAGCGAGGTAGGCGCCCATGGTGGCCGATCCGACCGGAATCGTGAGGCGCTCGCTGGTGACTTCCATGATGGGATTCCCTCCTCTGCAGCGATTCGGTCGATGTCGCTAACACACGGGTACGGGAAACGCGAGAGTGCCGGGGCTAGCGGGAGGTGGCGAAGCAGGCCTCGATTCCGGGCGCAAGCGTTCGTGCGACGTGCTCCCGAAGCGCAGCGGGGTACACGGCTCCGAAGGAGGGGGTGGCGTTGATGTCGAGGAGGACCGCCTCGCCGTTGTGCAGTACATAGTCGAACTTGCCGTAGTCGAAGCGCAGTGCCGAGCGTTCGGCGACGATCCGGTCGTGCACGGGGACTTCGTCGGGTGCTCGGCCGTTGGCTCCTTTGACGATCGGACCATCAGCCGCGCTTCGGATCGTGATGCTGCGGTCGCCGAGAAATGCGTAGCTCCGTAGATGGTACTGCCCGCCAATGTGCTCGGGGCGGAATCGCTCGACGATCAGGTCGGGATTGTCGAAGACCGCCGCGGGGACGTCGCGCTTGTGCGGGAAGATCGGGTAGCGGCTTGGATCGAGCGCCTCGGCGTAGGCGAGGGGGTCGGTCGAGCCGCTAGAGACGACACGCTGCGCGCGCCGTGCCGCGGTGCGGAGTCCCTGTGCCACGCGAGTCGGCAGCGGTTGGCGTCGTGCGAGCCGGCGTTCTGGCGCTCCGCCGAAGTTGGCGTTTGTCTTGACGATCACGGGGCCCTGATAGCTGTCGTGCTGGCGGACGAGATTGCTGCTGAAGACGGTCTTCCGGATGTCGGTCACCTCCCGATTGACGACGCACGGGTGAGCGGCGAGCGCGCGTTGGTAGTCACCCGGCATGACGCTCAGATCGACCTGCGGCACGACGATGTCGGCGTCGAGAGGTGTGGCGACCCCGAATTGCATGGCAACGTCGAATCCCTCGGCGCGCCACGGCGGAACACAATGCGTGACCCGGTACTCGTGCGTGCGGTCTGGGTGTTCATCGGCGTGAAAAAGAATGAGGATGCGCCGCGCCTTACGCATCGACGACGCCGTGCAATTCGTCGAGGCGTTCGTGAACGGTATCGGCGTCGAAGTACGCGAGGTACAGGCACCACATGGTGGTCGAGAACGTGCCCATCGGGAGCAGCACGTAGAAGAGGCCGTGGAGCATGAGCCCCGGAACGGCGAGCCATCGCCGCGTGGCTGCAAAGAGCATCCCGCCGGCAAGCGCGTATTCGAGGGCGACCGTCGTGACGGCGAGCAACGGCATGGCCGCCGCGAAGCCCGGAAACGCGGGTGGGCTGGACCCGACGTATAGCCAGCGGAAGATCAGCTCGAGGCGCTCGCCCGTCAGGAACGCGATGCTGGTCTTGTCGTATGCGGACCAGAAGTAGATCGCGGAGAGCTGACATGCGAGGAGCCGGAGGCCCCAGAGGTTGCCGCGCTCGGCGGGAGGAGGGCGGTGTTCGCGCCGCGCGCGGCGGACCGCCCACCATCGGTCGAACGAGTACGATCGACCGCATGGAGTGAGCGCGCAGAGGAAGGTCGCGTACGCGAGCAGAAACGTGTTGTGGTGCCCCCAGTACACGTTGGACAGCGCGTCACCGGCGTACACGAAGGTCAGGGCAGTCGTGGCCGCGATCGCCGTCGTCCACTGGCTCCACACGCCGAGAAGCATCAGCGTCGTGGCGGGAAAGAACACGAGGGCGAGCCCGACACCCGCCGGCGTGAGATCGCGAAAGAGCTGCAGGTCGCTAGCCCAGCGCGCCCACAGGAGTGCCGCGAGGCCGATCCGGATGAGGGCGACGCTGCGGGTGGATCCTTCCGTCTCGACCGCCCACGCGACGAGGCGGCGTCTGAGATCGTGCGGTGCGAGGCTCACGAGATTTCGGGGTCGTGTGGGGCACACAGGTTGTCGTGACCGCGCGCCAGCGGCCGCCAGCCGTGGGCGGTCGCCTCGCGTGCGTGCGCTCTCAGGTCGGCGTTCGGACCGAGCCGTTCGCACAGCTGCCGGGTGACTCGGGCGAAGCCCTTGGCCCCGGCGATGCGGAAGAGAGTCTCGGGTGCCGTCCGCCTCTCGAAGCCCAACACGGCGAAGCGATCGACGGGAGTGTCACGCTGCGGCGTGTCGCGCTGGAAAAACGTCACCTCGACCAGCCCGGTTCCGACGCCTCGATACATCACCCAGTTCTTGAAGATCGGATTCTGGCCATGCAGGACCTGTCGGTAGAACGGACCGCCGAACTGAAACGCGACAATGAGGCCGAACGCGACGAGCCGTGCCCTCTGGGTCATTGCGTGCTGCAGGGCGGAGCCGCCGCGTAGCGCGCAATCTCGCCGTCGATCTCCGCTGCTGCGCCGGGACGGCCCTGCAGCTGCCATTCGCGATAGAGCGCACGTCCGGGGTCACTGAGCGGTACCGCGTGGTCAGCGACCCGGAAGTCGCTGATGCGCGCGGATGCCGCGCGCTCGAGCCAGACGTCTCCGCTCAGCACGGCTTCGGTTTTCCCCGGGGCGAGGGTACAGGCGGCTTCACCCGCGTCGCTCCCCAGCGCGAGGCCGTCCTCGTCGACGAACGTGAACCCCGTGAGTCTGACGAAGACCTTGTCCTGGAGGTCGCTCTCGACGTCGAGGCGATACCGGACCCGGATCTCGGGTTCGTCGAGGCGCGTGGCGTCAGCGAACGCGCGCTGCTCGTCAGTTACGGTCCAGGTGGCGGATGTCCGACCCATGATGCGAGCGGCATCGAAGGGCGCCGTCAGTTCGTGTCGGTCGGCGTCGTGCGTGCAGCCGACGGGGAGCAGAAGTGCGCTGATGAGGACGATCTGCGTGAGGGCGTCGCGCGTCTGTCGGAGGCGATTCAGCGGGCGCCCTTTGATTCCGCGGCGTGAAGTGCCACGACGTTGTCGGAGCCCGCGGTAACCTTGGCCTGAGCCGCGCGTCGGGCGGCTCGCGCGTCCGCCGTTGCCCGGGCGTGCTGTTCTTCCTGGCGTCGGCGCGCGGCCATGACCCGCTTGGCGTCTCGATAGCCGGCTTCGATCAGCCGCCGATTCTTTCTCGGGTAGGCGTTGAAGACGTGCAGTGGACCGAAGCCGCTCAACTCCTCCCCGGGTTCGATCACGGTTACGGGGACCCCGTTCAGCTTGCCGTCGTCGAGCTTCGCGTAGAGGTACCCCATGTTGCCAATCGTCCGCCACATGACGTCGACGAGGCGTTGGACGTAGTCCAACATCGAGCCGAAGCGTCCTTGGTACGGCAATTGGCTTGCGATCGGCGCCAGGAGGTAGATCTCCGTCGGGTTCAGGGCGAGCGCGTGATCGAGGGGAATATTCCACGCGAACCCACCGTCGACGAACCAATCGCCGCGGAAACGCACCGGCGGGAAGAGCATCGGGATCGCGTAGCCCGCGCGCGAGATCGTTCGGAGTTCGCGCCAGTCGCTGCAATCGTTGCGTGACCAGATCTCCCCCCGCCCGCGTGACAAGTTCAGCAGGATGAATTCGAGATCGATGCGGCTCTCGAAGATCATCGGGAAGTCGATGTACTCCTCGAGTGCACGGGAGAGACGATCCATCGAAAACATGGAGAGGCCGAAGATCGGATTGTGGCGGAGGCTCGGCGCGAAAATCCTGGGCAAGGAGTGAAACTCGCCCCAGGCTTCCTCGAGCGTGGGCAGGCCGCCCGAGGCGTACACACACGCGTTCAGGACGCCGATCGAGCTGCCGACGATGGCATCCGGCTTGATGCCCTGCTCGCCGAGATACTTGAGCGCTCCGACGTGGTGGGCGCCGAGCGCCGCTCCCCCACCGAGGATGAACACGCGTTTCGGACGGCGTCCCATCAGAAGAAGATGCTCGTCCGCCGCCTGAGGCCACTCTGCAGCAGGTCGTTGATACGCGCTTTGACCTGGTCGACCTTCTTGCCGATGATCTCGTCCTCGTCGTTGTGGTTGCCACGGAACTCCATCGGTTCTCCGAAGTAGATGTGGTAGCGCACCGGCAACGGAATTGGCGTGGCGACGAGCGGAAAGGCGGGCATGCCGAGGAGGCGCGCCAGCGGTTCGAAGTTGCCGAGAGAGGGCGCCTGCTCTTCGGAGCCCACCACCGCGATCGGGACGATCGGGGTGTCGGTTTGTAGGGCGAGTCGCATGAAGCCGTATCCGAATTCTTGGAGCTGATAGCGCTGGCTGAAGGATTTGTTCATGCCGCGGACACCTTCGGGGAACGCGATCACGGCCTCCCCGTGCTCGAGGATGTCGAGGCAATTCTTCGGCGTGCCGACGACGCCGCCCGCGCGGGCCATGAAGACGTTGAAGAACGGGATCGTCGGCAGCCAATACTCGCCCATGCCGCGGACGGGACGGGGCGGGTCGGCTTCGAGCACGGTGGCGACGCCGATCATCGTGGCGTCGATGGCGATCTGGCCCGCGTGATTGCTGATCAGGAGCAGTCGCCCCTCTGGGAGGTTTTCGATGCCGTAGGTCTGCACGCGGAAGTAGTAGCGGTAGAAGAGGGTCATGATCAGCAGCGCGCGCCGAGCGACGTCGGCGTGGAAGCCCCACGGATCGTAGCCGTAGCTGTTCAGCGCAAGCGGCGACTCGGCGATCCGTTCCCGAATCTCCTGGTTCAGATCACGGAGGGCTTGGGGAGCGAGGCTCTCGACGATACCGCCGGCGAGGCCGCCAAGGGTCTCGAACGGAGCCATGAGTGCCGTCATGTCGAGCTCGTCGAGTTCATGGTCTGGATCGGGCGCGGCAGCGCGGGCCTTCGCGCGGCGGCGTCCCGTGGCCGATCGTCGCGTATTGCCGGCTGCCGTCGCGGAACGTCTCGATTTGGCCACCCTACCGTCCCTCCCTCAGTCAGTGCCGCACGCTACCGAAGGTTTCTTCCAGGGTGAAGAGCGGCTCGAAGCGGGTTGCGTCGCGAAAGCGCCGTCCGTCGATGGTACAGGGGTATTTGACGAAATCTACCGCGGCCGAGGGCAGGTGATAGAGGCCCATCTTGAAGAGCCGCTCGATTACGCCCCGGGCCACCGTTTCGGGCATCGGGATGGCGCTGCCCCCGGTCTCACGGATGGCGACCTTCAGGGGTACGGCGCCGGGGCCGGCGACGTTGAAGACTCCCCGCAAGCCGGTTTCGAGGGTCCGTGCCACGGCTTCGGCGACGTCCTCTTCGTGCATGAACTGAAGCATCGGATTGAAGCCCATGATCGTTGGGACCCACGGCAGCTTCAGATAGGCGCCGATGGCGCTGTGCACGTAGTAGCCGAGCGTGTTTACCGGTCGGAGGATCGCCGTCGCGATCTCAGGATACTTCCACAAGAAGGTGCTGCAGAGCGTATCGACCTCGGCCAGATCGCGGATGTCCGGGTAGTGGCGGCTGACGTTGAGCGACGTGTCCTCGTCCATGTAGTAGGGGTTTTCCGGCAGCGCGCCGTACACGTAGGAGCTCGAAAGCACGACCAGCTTCTTGACGCCGTAAGTGGCGCAGCACTCGAGCAGCCGCTTCGTGCCCACCACGTTGATCTCGTGGCGGACCATGGGGTCTGCCCGGAAGTGCCGGACAAAAGCCATGTGGATGACCGCCGTCGGGCGCTCGCGGCGGAAGATGTCCTCGAACTTCTTCTTCCGGAGATCCATCGTGTGGACCCGGATCTGGTGGGGATGGCCCTCCCAGGGGGTACGATCGACGCCGATTACCTCGAACTGGTCGGCGAGCCGTTTGGCGACGAGCCGCCCTTGACCGCCCGTGATGCCGGTGATGAGAAGTCGTTCCATCGGTGCCTTGCGTCCTCCGGGGGCCGGATCGGCCCACGGACTAGGTCTATGCCAACCCGGGTCGAAATTGAACCCCGACATGAAAACTGAAGACCAGAGTCGGCGGGCACGCCTCGCCACCACGACCGCACTGTTCGCCGCCGCGACGATCGGAATTGCCGTGGCGATGATCATGACCTTCCCCGCGACGGCTGACCTTCCGCGTGGTTTCTGGACCCCGGTCCTGGCCTTCGAACTCGCGCGCTCCGAGGACGATCTTGACTTTCTCGCGGGCACCGACGCGGAGGCGGCCCGTCTACGCGGCCAGATGGACGCGGGGCATCGCTGGGACATGGCGTTTCCTGTCGCGTACGGTGGCTTCCTCACCCTCATCCTTCTGCAGCTGGCTTTTGATCGCGAGCGGCTGATGTGGCTCGGGGTGCCCGTCGCGTTGGCGACGATTCCCGCCGACATCCGCGAGAATCTCGTCTTGCTCGACATCACGGCGACACTCGAGCAGGGCAGGTCCGCCGCGGACTTGCTACCGGCGTTGGATGCGGCGACGTGGGCGAAGTGGGGCGCGCTGGCGGTGGCCATGGGGTGGTCGGGGATCGGCTTGCTCCGTCGGGGTGCGCGGCTGACGGGCGGCCTTGGCGCGGTGGGTGCGGGCGCGATCGGACTCACGTGGCTGACGAACTCGCACGCGGGTATCGCCGAAGCGATGGCCGTCGTGGTCTTCGCGTTCTTTCTGGCGAACGCCGCGCGGTCCTTCGCCGCGGTATGGCGCTTGCGCGGGGCCGGGCGTCGTTGACGAACGTGACGCGCGCCGGTCTCGATACGCTGACGACACTGTTCCTGTGTCCCCGCACCCACAAACGTGTTGCGGCTTTCCGAGATCGCCGTGTGCGCGATCTCGTGACTCATGCCTGCCGCAACGTGCCTTACTACGGGCGACTGTTCTCGGCGCATGGCCTTCGTCCCGAAGACGTCAACGGTGTGCGTGACCTATGGAAGGTGCCGGTCACCACTCGACGCACGCTGCAGGGGTTGCGTCCCGAAGAGATCGTGGCGCGGGGAACGGACCCCGGAGCGCTGATCGCGGCTCAGTCGAGCGGTTCGACGGGGCGGCGGCTGACGATCCGGCGCACCTGGGCAGAGGAGCGATTGCTGCGCGCGCTTCGCAACAGGGTCGGGCGTCGAAGAGGTCGGCGGCCGTGGGAGCGGGGCGCGCGGCTCGAGATCCCCGAGCGGCTGCGTCCACACGACGCCCGCCGCCCCGGAATCTTCCTCCCCAAGTTGGGCCTCTACGATGATCGCTCGATCGATTGCCTCGCCGAGCCGGCGTACATCATCGAGCGGTTGCGGGCCTTGCGTCCGAGTGTGATCGGGGGCTTCCCGCCGGTGCTTTTCCGTGTGGCGCGTCATGCCGGTGACGGTGGGCTCGCCGATCTCGGCGTTCGCGCGATCGTCGTGGGTGGCGAGGTGCTGACACCGGCCATGCGGCGGCGCATTAGTGCCGCCTTCAACGCGCCCATCCACGAGAACTACGGCAGTATCGAGTTCGTCCAGATGGCGTGGCAGTGTCCCGTCGGCGAGCAGATGCATCTCTGCGACGATACGATGGTTCTGGAGGTGCTCGGGAACAGTCAACCTGTCGCGGAGGGCGAGGTCGGCGAGGTGGTGGCCACGGCGCTTCATAGCTACGCGATGCCACTCATCCGCTATCAGATCGGCGATCTCGCCACACAGGGCGCGCCGCGGTGTCCGTGTGGAGCGCCGGTTGCGACGATCCGGGGTGTCCGGGGTCGGATGCTCGACTACTTCCCGCTTCCGGACGGGCGGGTCGTGCACCCGTATGAACTCACCATGCCGATGATGGCGGCGCATGCGTGGATCGAACAGTACCAGCTGACGCAGGAACTCGTCGATCGCGTCGTGCTGCGCATCGTCCCCAGCGGTCCACCGCCGGCCGAGGCGATGGCGCACCTCCGGCGCCAGTATGCGGAGAGCCTGGGCGCCGAGGTCGCGTTCGAGGTTCACCTCGTCGAAGATCTCAATCTCGACGCCAACGGGAAGTGCCGTGTGTCGCGATCACTGGTGCGCTCGCCGTACGACGAGCCAGCGGCCGAGATCCCGTGAGCGTCGTCACCGAGCCCGCGTGATCTGTTACCTCGTTACGGTCGATGGTCAGTCGACGATTGCGGGCTACCTCCGCACGCGCGGTCGCGCGTTCGCCGGTACGGTGCGGATTGTCCCGTACGAGCATTTGCCCCTGCTGCGCTGCCTGCCGGCGGGCACGTTCATCTTTGCCGATGTCGAGCGGTTGACCCCGGTGGCAGCGGAGCAGGCAGCCGGTGTCTGGAAGGCGCTGGCAGCCCATCGCGGCGACGCCCGCGTGTTGAATCATCCGACACGGAGCATGCGACGCTTCGAGCTGCTTCGGACCCTGCACGAGCAGGGCATCAACGATACCGATGTGTACCGCGTTGCCGATCTGCGCATGCCCGCGCGTTTCCCGGTGTTCGTGCGGCGCGCCGACGATCACGCCGGGAGCTTGTCAGCGCTGGTGCGGACCGGCGCCGCGCTCGCTCGGGAAATCGATCGGCTCACCAGTGCGGGCGTGCGGGCGGATGATCTCATCGTGGTCGAGTTCTGCGACACGGCCGACGCACACGGGGTCTATCGCAAGTATTCCGCGTTTCGTGTCGGTGATCGCATTGTGCCACGTCATCTGCTCTTCAGCCGTGACTGGGCGGTGAAGGTCGTCGATCTGCACGGTCCCGCCGACGTCGTCGAGGAACTCGAGTACGTGCGGACGAATCCTCATCGCGAGGAGTTGATGGCGATCTTCGAGCTGGCACGTATCGAGTTCGGCCGCATCGACTACGCCCTTCGCGCCGGCAAGATCCAGGTGTGGGAGATCAACACCAACCCGATCCTCGGCACCTTCGACGATGGCGGAATGCCGGCGCGGGCTCCGGTGATCGCCCACGTCACTCCAGCCTTTGCGGAGCAACTGCGAGCGCTCGACCCACCCGACGTGCCGCCCCGAGGGCTCGTCGTGACGACCGCGTCGCGAATGGAGCTGCTCCGCCGTCGTCTCCGCCTCGTCGTGGAGGCGCTCCTGCGCGCCTGCGGGCTTGGGCGCTACGAGCCAATGATTACCCATCGGCTGGGTGCGCTGCGCCGTCGTATCCTCCGCTGAGTACCTCGCGCGACCGCTGGCAAGTGGACGCGCGGATCGTGCTCGACGTCGATGGCCGCGCGTTAGGCCGGGCGACGATTCGAAGCGGGGTAGTGGGTGACGGCTCGGACGGTCGCTTCGATGGCGTCGCTGAGGTGAGGGTGCCACGACTGTGTAGCCGCGTGCTCGGCGAGGAGGTGCGCGAGCGTCGCCGGGTCGAGCTCGCGAGACACGTTGCGCTTCAAGCGCGCGGTTCGCTTGCGTCGTTTGGGACTGAGGAGCCGGTCCCCATCCGGCCCCGGACGGAAGACGGCCTCGGGGTGGAAGTGGAGATCGGTGTAGATGCGGTGCAGGGCACGTAGACTCTCTCCCGCGGCGAGTATCTCGGGTGGAGCGGTGTCGGGGAGAGCGTGCCGCAGCGCGGTGTAGAACGGTCGCAGGTAGTCGACATCGTGGACACGATCCAATCCGTTCACGACGGCGCAGAGGCGCTCGACGCCGACGCCAATACCGATGGCGCCGGCATCGAGTTCGGTCAGATCGACGATGCTGTCCCGGCGGAGGTGCGCACCCTCGAAGACGGGACGCCAGGTCAGGTATTCCGACGTGGCCACATCGACCAGATCCGGCGTCGTGCGCGTGCCGATATTCACAAAGATCTCGTTGCGGTATCCCCATGGCGTGGGGCGATGGACGTGGAGCGAGAGCAGCGTATCGCGTGTGCGATCCGGAATCAGGTTCTCCTCGGGCACGCCGGCGCCGCAGAGCGCGTCGTGCGACAGTGTGTCTGGAGGAATCACGACCGGTAGGTCGTACGCGCCGCCCGTCAATTCTGCCACCGGGCCCCCCGCGCAGTAGCTCGCGTGCACACGGTCGGCGGGAATGCCCACTGTCGCGAAGAAGCGCACCACCTCCTCGAGCTGCCAGCCTTGCAGTCGGCGGTAGTCCGGGCGGTGGGCGAGCGCGACTTCGCCATTCAGATCCGCCATCTCGAACACGCCGAGATGCCATCGACCTCCGAGTCGCAGTCGTTCGATGTCGTCCGCTCGTACGCAACTCTGAACGGTGGAGAACACGAAGTCGTGTTTCCAGTCCAGGAAGCCGCCGTACTCCCCCAGCCAGTGGTGTTCGGTCGAACTCATGTTGAACGCGCCTGGAAAGGCGGCCGTCAAGAGCGGGGCGCGCCGGACGGTCTCGCAGCCATCATATTTCGGCCACGCCTGGAGGCGTTCACGGAGCTCGCGGTACGACGTCATTCTCGCCTGCACCAGCCGTTGTTCGGTGTGGCGTCCTGTGCTTTTTGATGGGTGAACGTACGACCGTCCCGGCGGCAGGTCGCCGCGACATGGCAAGGGGAGAGCACATGGACTCTGCGGCTGAGGGGCCCCTGATTCGGCTCGCGATCTCTGAGAGGGAGTACGACGTCTGTGCTCCCGTGATGTTGCAGCTCCGTCCCCATCTCACCAGGAGTATGCTCGTCACCCAGATGCGGCAGCAATCTCTCGAAGGGTACCAGCTCGCCTACCTCACGACGGCCAGTGGTCACATTGCCTGCGCGGCGGGTTTTCGCCTGCTTCGCAATCTCGCCTGGGGGCGTTTTCTGTACGTCGACGACCTCGTCACTGCCGAGGAGGAACGCTCGCGCGGTCATGGCGCCGCGATGCTCCGCTGGCTCGAAGCTCGTGCGCGCCAAGACGGCTGTGCGGCGCTGCATCTCGATTCGGGAGTGCAGCGCGAGTCCGCGCACAGGTTCTACAAACGTGAGGGGCTCGCGATTTCGTCGTATCACTTCCAGAAACTCTTCTGACAGGGGAGAGGGCCGGCGATCACTCCAGGAGCTCGAGCGGGAGTGTCAGGCGGGCCGGGCCGGGCAACCCTGCCGTCGCGTTCAGAGCGGCGGCGCGTGTGGCGGGCGCACAGAAGGTGGCGACGAAAGTCGGGGTTTTGGGGTCGCACGTGCCTTTGGCCGCGAGCGGCGCCCCGAAACAGGAGCGGGCGTCGAACTGGCAAGTCCCGGCCCCAGGAAACTGCGCTTCGCACTCCTTGGAGCCACTCCCCAATTTGCAGGGACGATAGGGGTGCCCTTCGCAGGTGCCGTCGAACGGTCCTCCGTCGCAGCGATCATTCCCGGCGCATGTTCCGTTCCGACACCCGTTCTTCTGAGTCTGTCCGTCACAGAGGCAGGTGCCACCGACGCGGACGTTGAGACAGGGGGGCCCGCTTTCGAGGGTGACGTTCCCGGTACGAAGCGCCAGGTCGAGTGCGAGGTCACCGGCCCCTTCGCCGTGTGGCAGACAGTCATTCGACGTGGCGCCGAAGCGCGCGCTGGCCGCGTGCGCGTCGCAGGGCTTGCCCGCGCGCGCGCCACTGGAGCAGCGGCCTTCGCGACGCGTGTCGTTGGCGGTGGGGTCGTCCACACAAATCGGACAGGGGTGCGCTATACTTTGCGCCACGAACACACGGGAGCTCAGCCTGAGTGTGATGGCCGCACATCCATCCTGCCGCCGGATCGTCCCGTCGACCGCGTCGCGGAGCCGGTTCACGACGCAGGCCGCGGTGCCGCCGCTCGAGAGTGGGATCGGTGCGCCGAAGGCATCACCCGCTGCTCCGCCGCCGACGGTGCAGCGTCCGCCGGTGTCGGGGCAGGTCAGCCCGAACGCCAAGATCTGCTCTGCTGGCCACGGCTGCGCGTGGCTGATTCCGGTCCATCCGAGGTCGATCTGTGCCCCGGGACGCACCTTGTAGCGAAGAATCTGGGCGTCTTCGGCGGCCGCGATCGACCCAGCCATCGCGATCCATACGAGGCCGATCAGCACTGGGGCCATCCAGCCGACGGTTCCCATGCGCGGACGGTGTATCGGCGCCGCATGGTCTGGTGGGTGCGGAGTTCTCACAGGTCGTCGCTATCGATCGGCGTCAACGGCCACCCAGGTGGCGCGGGCGCGGCCGCGCAGCTCGCCGTTGGCCGCAAACAGCGCCGTTCCGGCGAAGTGCTTACGCCCGTCGACACCGAGGGGCCACGCGAGCATCACTAACGCCTCGCCAACGAGCGTGGTGCCGGTCAATTCCGCACCCAGGAGCCCGAGCACGATGGCCTTGCCTTCCGGCACGTCATGCGTGAAGGCGCCGCCGCAGTCGAGCGCCGCCCACAGGAACTCACTGCGGACACGGCCGCCTGCGTCGCCGAGCGAAGCGTGCGGTGTCCACGTGCACGCGACCTGGCGCGTGTCGGCCAGTGGCCCGGGGAAGATGCGCAGACCGTCGCCCCGTGCGCGCTCGGGACCGCAGACAAAGCATCCCGGGAACCAGTGCTCGTCAAACCCCCGGAAGCTGCGTGATGCGGTCTCGGCCTCGTCCACGGTTGGGGGTGCTGGGACATCCGCATCCACCGGGGCCGGTCGCGCCTGCGCCACCACGGTGTCGCCGTCCGTCAACGCCACGACGCCACGCGGCAGCGGCGTGATCACGAGCGGCCGCTCGAGCGGCGGCGGTACCCGCAACCGGACCTCGGCGCTGCCCTCGATGTGATGGGCCACCATTCCGCAGACGTAGCCGCCATTGCCAGAGTCGGGCGGTCCGTGGAATCGCTGCGCGATACTGAAGGTCGTCGGCGGGTCGCTCATGGTCTCCCCCGGGCGCTTACCCGCTGGCCCATTCGTCGAGCCGCTCCATCGTGGCCGCGTACTCTTGCACGAGCTTCTCCACGACGCTCTTTGTGGACGTGACCTGGTTCATCGAGCCGACGATCTGGCCAACGAAGTAGTTGATCAGCTGTTCGGCGCCCGGTGACTTGTGGGCGGAGCGCGAGATGCGCGTCTGGGCCTCACGGACCAATCGCGGTTGGAGTGGCATCGGTAGCGGGTCGGGGTTGGCCGGGTTGCTCCAGGCCTCGGTCCAGGCGCTTCGCAGCTGACGCGCGGGCTTCCCGGTGAGCGAGCGGCTGCGGATCGTGTCGCGCGAGGTCGCCCGCAGGAACTTCTCCTTCACGACCGGGTGGGTCTCGGCCTCGGCCGTCGTCAACCAGACAGAGCCGGTCCACACCCCTTGCGCGCCGAGCGCGAGTGAGGCCGTCACCTGACGGCCGTTGCCGATGCCGCCGGCCGCCAGGACCGGGATGGGATCGACGGCGTCCACGACCTCTGGCACCAGCACCATGGTGGATATTTCACCCGTGTGTCCGCCGGCCTCGTAGCCTTGTGCCACGACGATGTCGACGCCCGCGGCAACGTGTCGGCGCGCATGCTCCACCGTGCCGGCGAGTGCCGCTACTTTCACGCCTCGCGCACGCCCCTGCTCGATCATCCAGCTCGGCGGTGGTCCCAGGGCACTGGCGATCAGGCTGATGCGGTGGCTGAACGCCAGCTCGATGACGTCGCGCTGTTGTTCGTACCCGACGCTGAATGCCGGACTGACGTGCGCATCGTCGGCGAGGCGGGGTACCCCGTGTCGGTCGAGGAGGTCCTCGACGAAACGCCGGTGCTCGTCCGGAATCTGAGCGTCGAGCTCGGAGGCATCGAGGCCGCCGCGGTCACTGCCGACGAACTTCGCCGGGAGAAGGAGATCGACCCCGTAGGGCTTGTCGCCGATCTCGTTTTCGATCCACTCGAGCTCCGTCCGAAGATTCTCGACCGAGTGGCCGGCCACACCCAGTACGCCGAGCCCACCAGCCTTCGAGACGGCGGCCGCGACATCGCGACAGTGCGTGAACGC
>JAJCZP010000092.1 GCA_029262315.1 Deltaproteobacteria bacterium
GAAATGTTAATTTTAATGAAGTCTCTTCCGGTCAAGGCCTCGCTACGGTCAATAACCAGGGTGCTTTTGCAGTCTTTCAGGGTCTGCCCCCATCATTCGAATATGTGTCTGGTAGTTTGCCAAATGATGCCATTCTAGGGAGCGGTACCTGGTATAAAGATGATCATATTGATGATTTGATGAATCAGCTTTTGCTCCAGCGAAAATTCGAAAATGTCCATCTTAATTTGGGGCTATTTTATGCGCATAGCGAAGTCGATATTTTTTCAAATGCCAGTTTCATTTATGCTACCTATGAGCCTGAACCGAGATTACTCTCAGTAACCCTTGATGGATTTGATGGCTCCCGCCGCTCCCTAAGTGATGCTCATGGTCTTAGTAACTATGGTGGACTCTTTTATGAAGCTGCAGAGATTTCATCAAATCAAATAGGATTATCGGGTGATGCGGATATATTCTTAACTAAGGACCTTTCTTTAGATGCAGGGCTTAGATACGAACACATTACGCACAGTGGGACACGGGATAGATCAGCTCCTTTAAATGTGATGGAAGGTGGTCTCGATGGAAATCCACTTACATCATATGATGGTAGCATTCTGGGACGAGCAGGAGATGATGCAATAGATGCATCATATAACTATCTGTCCTATTCATTTGCATTAAACTACCAATTGGGTCAACATTCATCGCTGTTCACAAGATATTCTCTAGGTCATAAGGCTCCCGAGCTAAATTATTACATAGATAATTTTACAAATCAGGAAATTCCGGATGAAGATCCTCCAGCTCAGTCTGTAAAACAATTCGAAATGGGTCTAAAGCACTTACGCGAAGCCACAAGCTTTACTGTGACCGGTTTTTTGAGTCAACTAAGTAATGTAGCCTATACAAATTTTGTTTTTGATGATATGGCTAATCAGATCTTTTATACTCCCACCCAATTTAATAGTAGTAAGACTGCCGGCATCGAAATCGAACTGGCCCAACTCCTTACTGAAAATTTATCTTTCCATGCAACTGCGACATTGCAGAATCCTACAATGACATCATTTACATTATATAATGCGAATGGTACAATCGACACAAATGATGATCAGTTACAGGATTTTAGTGATAGCAAATTGCCACATAATCCAGGGATAATGGCCAATGCCGGTCTACATTATAATCGGGAAGATTGGTTTGGCGGCTTCAGAATTAATTATATGGGAAAGAGATATGGCAATGTCGAAAATGCCTTTGAACTGCCTGCATATAGTACCACAGATATTGATTTTGGCTATGCTATAAGTGATTTATTCTCTATAGGACTCAGGATCAAAAACGTATTTAATTCAGCTGGACTCGTTAACTTTTTTGGTCCTAATACTTTTGGAAGCAATAGCGATGCTGCAAGTGCACAATATATAAGCGCTAATCCTTCTTCAAGTTTCGTTGTATTTCCTATTATGCCCCGGGCTATTTATTTATCTGTTGATTATACTTTTTCCAAGTAATATCTAAATTCTAATAGCTATCAGCTCAAGAACATTATGAAATTGCTCACCAGCTAATAGCGATTTTACCCATAGTTCCACGATGCTCAAGTGCATGATGTGCTTCGGCTAAATTTTCGACCGGGTATGTGCCACCAGCCATCGGAGTTATGATACCTTGCTCAAAAAGATCAACAGCTCCTTGAAGTACTCTATTTAGTATTTCCGGTTTGTCATCAGCTATTCTGAGCATATTTATTCCTATCAAAGATTTGGACGGATTTAACAATCCTATAGGACTATAAATTCCAAAACCCAGAGCAACCCCTATTTTAGAAAAAATATTTTTGGCACTTGTCAGTGATGAAGCCCCAAATAAGACAATTCTGCCTCCTGATCCTAATAGCTTTACCCCTTTCTTTACTGACTTGCCACCTATCGGATCAAAGATTACATCAAGACCTTTAATATCTCTTTCTTCTAAAAAGACCCTGATCTCTTTTTCAAATTGCTGGCTTCTATAATTTATAGGGTTATCGACATGTATTGATCGCAAGTATTCTAATTTCTTTTCAGATCCCGCTGTTCCATGGACAATGGCTCCTTCGGCTTTGGCCATTTGGCATAAAAGGCTGCCAACACCTCCTGCAGCAGCATGCACCAATACCTGATCGCCTTCATGTAATCTAACCATTTCATGAGCCATATAAAAAGCTGTCCCACCCTGAATGGCCAAAGCAGTGGCAATCGCAAACGCTACATCATTTTTGATTTTCACGACACCGCGATAATCCGTAGAAACATATTCAGCATAACCGCCAAATCTTGTTAAAGCGATTGCCCGATCTCCTTCTTTTAATTGAGCATCCACATCTGTGCCGATAGCGTCGATATGACCGACCACATCATAACCAAGTACACCGGGTTTCGGTGGAGCATCTGGATAAAGACCAAGACGTGCCATGACATCGGCAAAATTAAGCCCAAAAGCTTCTACTTTTATTCTTATTTCCAATGGACCAACCTCTGGTGTTGATGCTTCTCGAATCTCAAAAGCTTTATCAGCCTTACCGTTTTTAACTAAATATACTGCGCGCATACTGTAAAGCTACATAATCAATATCTGTCAACCACCTCTAACAGTGTGGATTCTAAAATATATATTGTTGACAAGTCGATGGCTTATCTTTAAGTTTCAATTTTAGCATGAAGCAGTTCGCCATATTATGCGATCACATTTATTGTAGTAAAAGATCTGAAGATAAACTGCAAGCTTTAGTTCAGTATCTTGGGACCACCCCGGAAGAGAATCGAATATGGGCTATTGCCTTGGTTTCTTCCGTTTTCAGACCTAAAAGGATTGTCCAGACTGGGGTAATAAAAAATCTTGGTAAAGAAGTTAGCGAATTACCGGATTGGCTCTTAAGCGAATGCTATGATGCATCTGGTGACATATCAGAAGTTGTTAGTCAAATTGTTATCTCGCCTAAAACTACAACATACAATCTTTCCTTGTCCGCATGCATTGAATTGATAGGATCACATTACTCCTCAAGCGATCAAGAAAAAGAGGATTTTATAAAAGACATATGGTCCCATTCAAATCTAAATGAACGGTACGTATTTAACAAGTTGATTACTGGAAGTTTCAGAACTTCCGTCCCTGAGAAAATCATGAGTTCTGCAATAGCTCAGGTGCTCAATCAAAATGAATATATCATAGCTCCCATTCTTCAAAGTAGTTGGCTACCTTCTACTACATCATTTTCGCAGTTATTTGCTGACACCCATGATAAAAATAGTGTCTCCCGACCATATCCCTTTTTTCTGGCGGGTTCCTATACCGAAGAATTACCTTTATTGGGACCACCTGAAGACTGGATGGCCGAATGGAAGTGGCGAGGATTAAGATGCCAGGTAATAAAAAAAAGTGGTGCACTATTCATTTGGTCACGAGATGAAGAACTAGTTACAAACCAATATCCTGAATTCGAAGAATTGTCTCAATTTACAAATGCAGACTTTGTCATCGACGGTCATTTACTCATTTACAAGCAAGGAAAATTCAGGTCCGATTATGTCCATAAAAATCGAGCAGGTAAAAAGAAAGTAAGCAAAAAAATGCTGGAGGAATTTCCAGTTGTATTAATTGCTTATGATTTAATCGAATTAAATGA
>JAJCZP010000093.1 GCA_029262315.1 Deltaproteobacteria bacterium
CGCCGCTCCCGACCTCGCCGACGATCTCAGCACGCTCTTCGGCGTCACATTCGCCACGACCCAGCTCGGCAACGCGCGCCTGCTGCTGCTCGCCGAGGAGCCCCCGGCGTGACGATGCGTGTCGCGCTCATCTGCACCGGGACGACGCTCGGCATCGCCATCGCCCCGTTCATGGGCGCGCCGCTCGACGGGCCCGAGGGCTGGTTCATCCTTACGAATCTCCGGATCCCCCGAACGCTCATGGGCGTGCTGGTCGGCGGAACCCTGTCGCTCGTCGGGGCCTGCTACCAAACCATTTTCGCGAACCCGCTGGCCACGCCAAGCACGGTGGGCACGACCGCAGGCGCGACACTCGGCGCCCTCGTCGCGCTGACACTCGGGGGAACCGCGATGGTCGGTGGCCTGCCCATCGTCGTGGTCTCGGCGTTTCTGGGCGCAATCATCGTCACCGGGATCGTCACGGCGATCGCGGCACAGGGCAGAGCACGGGTGCAAGACGTCCTCCTTGCCGGCATCGCGATCTCGCTCGCGGCGAGCGCACTCGCGTCCGGCCTCCGCTACGCCGCCGACATCTCGGCGACGTTTGCAGCGGTCCAATGGTCGCTCGGGCATCTCGCCCAGGTGCGGTACCACAAGGTCCTCCTGCTGATCCCGTTCGTCGTGCCGGCGTGCATAACGCTCCTCGCACAAACGCGGGCACTCGAGGCGCTGGTCGCCGGCGAGGAGCGCGCACACTCACAGGGTGTCGACGTCCAACGGGTGCGCGCCATTACGCTTGGTGCGGGCGCACTCGCGGTTGCCGCCTGCGTCGCGACCACGGGCCCGATCGCTTTCGTCGGCCTGATCGTTCCCCACATTGTACGGCTCGGTGTGGGAGCAAGCCGGCGCGTGCTCCTTCCGCTCTCGATCGTCGTCGGCGCGTTGTTTCTCGTGACCTGCGACACCGCGGCGCGGCTGCTCCTCCCTGGACGCGAGCTCCCCGTGGGAGTCGTCACGGCCGCACTCGGCGCGCCGCTCCTGGTCTGGCTCGTGGCCCACGGACGGAGGACGACCTGAGCCCGCGTGCCGCGACGGTCATGTTCTGCGGAACCGCGTCCGATGTCGGCAAGTCGCTCATCGTCGCCGGCCTCGGCCGTGCCTTCGTACGCCGGGGACTCCGCGTGCTGCCGTTCAAGCCGCAGAACATGTCCAACAACGCGGCCGTCACCGCCGACGGCGGCGAGATCGGTCGCGCGCAAGCACTCCAAGCACGAGCATGCGGGGTCGCACCACTCGTCGACATGAATCCGGTGCTGCTGAAGCCGCAGTCCGCGTCGCAGGCGCAAGTCGTCGTCCATGGCAAGGTGTGCGGCATCCGCGCGACCCACGATCTCGGGCGCGCCCGGCCCGATCTGATGCAGGCGGTGCTCGAGAGCTACCGCCGCCTCGCCGACGACGCCGATCTGATTCTCGTAGAGGGCGCCGGGAGTCCGGCCGAGGTCAACCTCCGACGAAACGACATCGCCAATCTCGGCTTTGCGCGCGCCGCGCACGTGCCGGTCGTGCTGATCGGCGACATCGAGCGCGGCGGAGTCATCGCGAGCATCGCCGGCACGATGGCCGTACTCGATCGCGAGGATGCCGCGCACATCCGCGCCTTTCTGATCAACAAGTTCCGCGGAGACGTACGACTGTTCGCGGATGGGGTACGCTTCCTGGAGCAACACACCGGCTTGCGGCACCTCGGCGTCGTACCGTTCGACGACAGCGTGGCGCGCCTGCCTTCCGAGGATACCGTGCGCGTCCAAAACGGAGCGTTCCGCGCCGACGACACGCACGACGCCGCGCTCGACGTCGTCATCCCTCTCCTCTCGCGCATCTCGAACTTCGACGAGTTTGACGCGCTCGTCGCCGAGCCGGAGGTTCGGGTGACCATGGTTCCGCCCGGGCGGGCGCTCCCGCCCGCCGACGTGGTCATTCTCCCCGGCACCAAGGCCACGGTCGCGGATATCCAGTTTCTGCGCGCGCAGCACTGGGACGTCGACATCGCGGCGCATGTCCGACGAGGCGGCGCCGTGTTCGGCGTCTGTGGAGGGTACCAAATGCTCGGGCATACGGTGCGGGACCCGAAGGGTATCGAGGGTCCTCCCGCCGAGATCGAGGGGCTCGGACTCCTGGATGTCGAGACGACGCTGCTCGACGAGAAAGTCCTCCAATCGGTCTCAGGAACCGCACACGCGACCGGCACCCGGATCGACGGCTACAAGATGCACGTGGGAACGACGACGGGCCCCGGCTGCGCGCGCCCCCTCCTCGACCTCGCGGGAACTCCGGACGGCGCCATCAGCGCCGACGGCCTCGTGGAGGGCTGCTCGGTCCACGGGCTCTTCGCCTCCGACACGTATCGCGCCGCGTGGATGGCGAAGCGGGCGCCACGTGCCCGGTCGCGGATCCGCTTCGACGCGCTCCTCGAGGAAACGATCGATCGATGGGCGCATCATCTCGAGCGGCACCTCGACCTCGACGCGGTGCTCGAGATGGCCCGAAGCGCACCCATGTAGACTCCTCGTTTGGGCGTGACGCAACGCCCGAAGTCGGACGTCCAGCGCAGGGGCAGCACATCGGTTCCTGACTACTCTTGCGATCCGCTTCTTGTGTTCTTGCAGCACGCTCACTAACCAAGGCGCGAGGACCCGAATGGCACTGGAGAACATCGAATGGCTCGATCCGCTCGTGGATCGCGAACGCAACCGCGAGCTCGAAAAGTACGCCAAGCAGGTCTTGGGATTGGTCCCGCCTCACGCGCCCTACCTCGCCGCGTGCCCCTGGATCTTGCGGGCAGACATCCACTTCGACACCGCGATGGCGGAGATTCAGGATCTGGCAGACAACATCTACCTGGTGGTAAGCCGCGACAACTCCTGTCGGTGGTGCTACGGGGCGTCGCGACTCCTCATGCGCCTCGCCGGGATGTCGAATGCCCAGATCGAAAAGGTGGAGGAAGACGTAGAGCTGTCGCGGGTCGAACCGCGACTGCGTGCGGGGCTCGAGTTCGCGCGCCGCGTCTCGCGATCCAATCCCGCGCCGGATCCGGCGTCGATCCAAGCCCTCCGAGAGCTAGGGTTCAGCGAGGCAGCGATCAAGGAGCTGGCGCTCTTCGCCGCGGTCGTCGTGTTTCACAACCGTTTCGCGACGTTGCTGGCTTTGCCCGTAAGCACCGCAGAGCGCTTGGCGCCCTTCGCACGGCTGCTTCGGTTTTTGCCGTTGGGGAAGCTCAATACTCTCTTACGTGCGCAACCGCGGGTGACCGCCGCCGCGCCCGCGGACGACAAGGGTCCCTTTGCCGATCTGACGATGGCTCTCGGCGATCTCCCTCATGCGAGGGTTTTGCGGGACACCCTCGATGCGGCCTGGGCATCTCCCATCCTTCCAGCTCGTACACGCGCGCTCATTTTTGCCGTGATCGCGCGCGGTCTGGAGAATGACTCCGCGGAAGCGGAAGCCCGACGTCTTCTCGCAGAGGAAGGGCTGGAGTCTCCGCTGGTCGTCGAGGACATCCTCGCGAACCTCGCGTCGCCGGAACTCGATGCTCGGGAGTCGCGCATTCTTCCCTACGTGCGAGAGACGATCTGGTATCAGCCGGCACCAGTGCAGCGACAGGGCAGAGCGTTGCGCGAAGTCCTCACGAACGCCGAGCTGCTCGACACCATCGGCACGGCCGCGCTCGCAAACTTGGTGGGCCGTGTCTCGCTGGCGCTCGAACTGACGTGACGAGCGTGTGGGGCCTGATCGCCGCCGCGCTCGCACTGGCTTTCGCGGCGGCCTGGTGGCGCGGTCGCGTGCGCGCGCGTGTGTTGCGCGCAGCCTTGGAGGCGAAATCCCAGGACCTCGAGCAGCTGCAGATGTCCTTCGCGCGCTTTGCGCCCGAGGAGATCGTCGAGCGCGTCGTGGCAGAAGGGGTCACACCACACGGCGAGCGCAAGGAAGCCACCACCCTCTTTGCCGATCTCGTCGGATTCACCACGCTGAGCGAGAGCATCGAGCCAGATGTGCTGGTGAGAATCTTGAACGGGTACTTCGAGCGGATGAGTCGCGCGATCACTGGACATCGAGGCCACATCTCGACGTTCATCGGAGACGGCATTCTCGCGCTCTTCGGCGCGCTGCAACCCAACCCCTGGCAGGCCAACGACGCCGTGCATGCGGCGCTGGCCATGCGCGAAGAACTCGCCGACTACAACCGCGAACTGGCCGCCGAAGGCCTGCCAACGCTTTCGGTCGGCATCGGCTTGCACCGCGGCAGCGGAGTGGCGGCGCTCGTGGGGAGCCGCGATCTCATGCAGTTCACCTTCGTGGGTCGCATCGTCAACCTCGCCGCCCGCGTGCAGGATCTGACGCGCCGCTTCGAGGTGGACATCCTGTTGACTCGCGCCGTCAAGGACACCCTCGATGGCCGCTTCGAGTTGCGCGAACTTCCCGCGACCGCCGTGCGCGGCATCGAAGGGGAGGTCGAGATCTTCGCCGTCGAGCGTTTCCGCGGCGAGGCCTGATTTCGATCATCAAACCCGTCAGCCGCCAGGACGATCGAACGGCACGATGCCGAGGACACCGCGCGCTCCAGCGGTGGTCTTCTCGCCGCACGCGGGGAGAAGACCGCGGATCAGCTATCTACTACCCGCCTGCAGGGGCGCCGACGTGTCGTCCGAGACGGGAGGCGCGGGCAGGCCGGTGACCTCACGGATCTCCTTCTCATCGAGGGACTCCGCTTTCAGCAGCGCCTGGGCGAGCACTTCCAGCTTGGCCCGATGTTCGGTCAACAGCCGCTCGGCGTCGCGGTGGCACTCCTCGACGATAGCGCGGACTTCGGCGTCGATCAGCACCGCGGTAGCCTCGCTGTAGGGCTGCTGCTGAAAGGCCGGCGGCAAACCCTCGTCCTGGGGCGCAACGAAGCTGAGCGGGCCGAGCTTCTCGCTCATGCCCCAGCGCAACACCATGTGGCGCGCGATCTCGGTCACGTGCTGCAGATCGTTCTCGGCGCCCGTCGTCACCACGCCATAGACCAGCCGCTCGGCCGCCCGGCCGCCGAGCGTGCTGGTGATCCGTGCCCGCAGATAGTCTTCGGCGTAGCTGGTCCGATCATCGACGGGGATTTGATACGTCACGCCCAGCGCCATGCCGCGCGGCACGATCGAAACGCGGTGCACCGGGTCGCTACCCGGGACGAGCAATGCGAGCAACGCGTGGCCCGCCTCATGGTACGCGGTCCGCTCCCGCTCGGCCGGGTTCAGCAGAATGTTGCGGGCCGGTCCGAGGGTGATCTTCTCCATGGCTTCCGCGAAGTCCTCGGCACGGACGGCGCTCGCGTCCGTGCGCGCCGCCAGCAGCGCCGCCTCGTTGACCAGGTTGCGCAACTCGGCGCCGACCAGACCGGGCGCCTCGGCAGCGATCCGTTCGAGCGAGACATCCGGAGCCAAGGGGACATTCTTGGTGTGCACCTTGAGAATCGCGGCCCGGCCGGCGAGGTCGGGACGTTGCACCACGATGCGCCGGTCGAAGCGGCCGGGACGCAGCAGGGCCGCATCGAGCACATCGGCGCGATTGGTAGCGGACAGAACGATGACCCCCTCCCGAGAGTCGAAACCGTCCATCTCGGTCAGGATCTGGTTCAAGGTTTGTTCACGCTCATCGTGGCCACCGAGCTGCGCGCCGCTGCCGCGTTTGCGACCGATGGCGTCCAACTCGTCGATGAAGATGATCGATGGCGCCGCCTCCCGCGCCTGCTTGAACAGATCGCGGACACGCGATGCGCCGACCCCAACGATCATCTCGACGAACTCGGAGGCGCTGAGAATGAAGAACGGCACCCCGGCCTGTCCGGCAACCGCCCGCGCGAGCAGTGTCTTGCCGGTTCCGGGGGCACCGACCAACAGCACTCCTTTCGGCACCGAGCCACCGAGCCGCTGGTACTTGGCGGGGTTCTTCAAGAAGTCGACGATCTCGACCAACTCGTTCTCGGCTTCGTCAATACCAGCGACATCCTCGAAAGTGACCTTCGGGTCCTCCTCGCTGTAACGCTTGGCGCGGCTGCGACCGAGACTGAACAGCCCGCCACCGGCCGACGCTGCGCGACGGCTGATCCAGACGAACGCACCAATCAACAACAGGGTAGGCCCGAAGCCGACCAACAGCGTCAGCCAAGATGCAGGGTTTTCATCCACGGCCTCGATGACGACACCCTTCTCTTCGAGCAACTCTTCGAGACCCGGAGCAGCAAAGACTGGCCGCTGCGTCTGAAACCGCAGCGAGGTACGCGGCTTGCGCTGCCTCGAGAAAAGCGACGTCGACGGATCGTTGCTCCGCGCCGGAAACTCCTGGAGTGGATACGTGACTTCCGTCCTGAAGCTACCTCGGATCGAGTCGCCCTCACTCGTGACGTTCTCGACATTGCCTGCCACGACCTGCTGCTTGAAGAACGAATAGGAGACCGCGAGCAAGGACGGCTCCGGAGAGAACACTCGCATTACCATGTAGTTGGCCATCAGGACGACCACGAAGATCAGCCACCAGGGCTGCGGCCGTAGCCACTGCTGACCAGAACCAGGATCTTCCTTGCCCGTGGGCGCATCGGCCGCGGGACCTGCCGAAGCGTTGTCAGTTGGTGAGACCATTGTCCTCCGCTCGCCTCGCGGCCGGCGCACTTACACTGATAACAGAGCAGGAAAAGCACAAGAAACCAATCCGGGCCGAACTCAGCCTCCGGCAATGGACATCCTGACAGCCTGACCATCAGCCTGAGCGGGCCGGCCCTGGAAACAGCCGACGGCTGAGAGCGACCGCTCTGCCCCCCCGAGACGAAGCTCACAGCACAGCTATTGCTGTTTCCTTCTCTTTTTCACAAAAGGCGAGGTCATGGCACGGGTTAGCGCACTATAGTTGATCTGGAATGGCAGTTCAGTGCCGACGGTAAGGAGACTCTCGCATCGCACAATAAGATGATCGCTGCTGGCATCGACTATCGTGACGCCCGGTGGTGCGCTTAGACCTTGCGGGTCCGTGTCCTGGCGGCCCACGGCTAGTATCGCTTGCGCGATCTCCCCGCGATCGTCCACGTCCGGCACTTCTCCGAATGCGTTCTGCGCAATCGTGCCCCATGGCTGGGACGGTTTGATCTTTGATTCGATGACCTCGGCGACTAGTGTAATGGCATCGGTATGGAGCCCGTCGATGGGACGCCGATGCAAGGTCTCGCAACCGAGAAGCAGGGACTCACCCAGCCGCAGATCATTGATGCGTCCCGGCTGCGCACTACCCAACGCCCAATCGAGATTGGCGGAGTTGCCGCCGGAAACAACGTCCAGGTGAATACCGAATGTAGCCTCCAGCGCATCCGCTAACGCAGATAGCTCTGACATATTGCTGTTGTCGGGAGCCACGCCGCTGCGGCAGGCGAGATTGGCGCC
>JAJCZP010000094.1 GCA_029262315.1 Deltaproteobacteria bacterium
GATTCCCCACTGCTGCCTCCCGTAGGAGTCTGGGCCGTGTCTCAGTCCCAGTGTGGCTGGTCATCCTCTCAGACCAGCTAACCATCTCAGCCTTGGTGAGCCGTTACCTCACCAACAAGCTAATGGTGCGCAGGCCGATCATCGAGTGACAGCTTACATGTAGAGGCCATCTTTCACCTCAAGAACCGCGGTCCCTGAGGTCGTATCCGGTATTAGCCAAAGTTTCCCTTGGTTATCCCAGACTCGGTGGTACGTTACCTACGTGTTACTCACCCGTGCGCCGGTTTACTCAAGAACCGAAGTTCTCTTTCTCCCTCGACTTGCATGTGTTAGGCACGCCGCCAGCGTTCGTTCTGAGCCAGGATCAAACTCTCCAGTTATACTGATCCGATGAAGGCAACTGGAGATCGCCCTCACCGGTAACGAACGAGGTAAAAATATGCCGCATTGCAGTTACGTATGCGGTTCATTGTGCCGCCTCCCCCCGGTGTGGCACCGAGAAGAGGATCGTACCTAGCTGATTTTCAAAGACCCTGCTCACGAAGAGCGAAGCGCCTTATAGGCGTGTCCCAGCTAGGTGTCAAGCGAGCGCGATGCTGGGCGGAGTCGGAGCGCGAAAGAACGCTGTTTCAGGCCTGAATCTGGCCCATCCGGATGCGGCAAGCTCGCCGTTTTCCGACCTGGACGAGGAAAGCTGGACGGCCTTCGGCGTCTTTGGCGAGCCGGGCCGTGGGCACCCGCTCCTCCTTTACAACGGCATCATCGATCCGTACGCCGCGTTGCGCAATGAGGCGCCGAGCCTCGCCGTTGGACTTGGTGAGCCCGCTCTTGGTGAGGAGCGCCGGGAGCGCGACCTCGGCACCGACAGGCTCGTCGGACTCCCATTGCGCAACCATCTCCTCGGGCAAACCACCCCGCTTGAAACGCTCGTCGAACCGCTCGCGGGCGGCCCTCGCGAGGTCCGGAGTGTGGAACCGGGCGACCTGGCGCTCCGCCAGTTGCGCTTTTGCGTCCCGTGGATGCAGTTCCCCCGCTTCCAAGGCCGCCTTGATCTCGCCGCCGTCCGCACTCAGGAGATCGAACCAACGCCCCATGAGATCATCTGAGATCGACATGATCTTGCCAAAAATCTCGTCCGGCGCCTCCGTGATCCCGATCGCGTTGCCGAGCGACTTGCTCATCTTCTGGACGCCGTCGGTCCCCTCCAGGAGCGGAAGCGTCATGACGATTTGCGGGGGTACCCCATAGGCGCGCTGAATCTCACGACCCACCAGCAAGTTGAAGCGCTGGTCGGTTCCCCCAACCTCGACATCAGCCCGCAACGCCACCGAGTCGTAGGCCTGCACCAACGGGTACAAGAACTCGTGGATGCCGATCGGTCGCTCATCCTTGAAACGCTTTGCGAAGTCGTCGCGCTCGAGAATCCGCGCCACCGTGTACTGGCCACACAACCGCACGAGGTCAGTGGCGGTCATGGCGTCCATCCATTCGGAATTGAACCGCACTTCAGTACGCGCCGGGTCGAGTATCTTGAATACCTGCTCACGGTAGGTGGCGGCGTTTTCTTGAATGGTCTCGGGAAGAAGCGGCTTTCGCGTCTCCGACCGACCCGACGGATCACCGATCCGGGCGGTGAAATCACCGACCAGGAACACGACGGTATGGCCGAGCTCCTGAAAATCGCGGAGCTTCGCGAGGACGACCGTGTGGCCGAGATGGAGGTCCGGGGCGCTCGGATCGGCCCCCAGCTTGATACGGAGCGGCCTGTCCTCGCGTTTCGCCGCCTCGAGCCGCGCCCCGAATTCGCCCTCGGGTAGTACGTCGACCGCCCCGCGCGTCAGTCGCTCGATCTCGGCTCTGCCCATCGCTCCGTCACCCCTCCATCGTACGCTGCACCCGCTCGATCGCGGTCGCACGTCCCGTTGTCTCGTCGATATCGACAATCGCGCCTTGGACCAAGGCCGGCCCTGATGCGACCTCGAAGCGAGAAGGCATCTGGGTCAGGAAACGCTGGAGCACCGGCTCCCGGCGCATGCCAATCACCGAGTCGATGGGGCCACACATGCCCGCGTCGGTCAGATAGGCGGTGCCCCCAGGAAGCACGCGCTCGTCGGCCGTCTGCACGTGCGTGTGGCTGCCCACGACGGCCGAGACCCGCCCATCGAGATACCAGCCCATGGCGACCTTCTCGGACGTCGCCTCGGCGTGCATGTCCACGAAGATCACGGGCGTCCTTTCCCGCAACGACGCAAGCGCGGCATCCGCGGCGCGAAAGGGGCAGTCATAGGTCCCCATGAAGACCCGGCCGATCAAGTTCAGAACCCCGACTTTGACGCCGCTCCGGCTGGTCTTGACCGTGAAGCCCCATCCCGGCGCGTCGGGCGCGAAGTTCGCGGGCCGAATCAGGACGTCGCTGTCGCGCACGTACTCGATGATTTCTCGCTTCGCCCAGATGTGGTTCCCCGACGTCAGGACATCGGCGCCGGCCGCCAGGATCTCGCGCGCGGTACCGGGATCGACGCCGATCCCCCCTGAGGAGTTCTCACAATTGGCAACCACGAAGTCGATCTCCGCGTGCTGGACCAACTCGGGCACGACCCGCTGCACACCACGCCGACCGGGCTTGCCGACGATATCTCCAACGAAGAGGAGTCGCATCGCTAGCTCGCGAACTCGCTCGCGCTGAGCTTGGGCGAAAGAAGCGTCATCATCAACGCCCACTCCTCGTCGTGCGCTTCATGCGACACCTCCGCGTTCGGCCCGAAGCAAACGCCGCTCCGTCGCGACGAGATCCATCGGCTGGTCCCACCCGTCGTGGGGCAATTCCACGGCAATCTGTGCTTCATACGCCAGTCCGACCGCGCATACCGGGCCCGTTGCTCTGAGCGCCGCGAGCGAACGGTCGTAGAAACCTCCACCCCGACCGAGACGCCACAGAGATTCCTCGAAGGCGACCCCGGGAACCAATACCATGATGGCACCATCCGAGACGGCCTCGCGAAGCGATGCGTCGTCGAGCGCGGCGCCTCCCTCTTGCGACCAGGAGACCGGACCAGCCTCGGTCGCGGCGGCATACACCGGCATACCCCGCGTTGCCGCATGCCGACCAACACCTTCGGGATCGACCTCGGCACCGATCGGTCGATAGGTCAGCAGCGCGCGACTGGTCCCGAACTCTGGCAACGCCAGCACGCGCTCGACGATGGCAGCGCTGCAAGCGCGCCGGGTCGGACCTTGGACGTCCTGACGCGCTGCCAGGAAATGCCGTCGCCATTCCGATTTCGTTCGTGACATGCCCGGACCAGTCCAGTGCGATCAGCGGCCCGGATCGCAACCATGCGAAAACTATCGAGAGTCTACGGGCGACTCGGCCTGGGTGTCAAGGTGCACGGGCGCCAGAAGCGCCTCGACGAAATCGCTGGCGTCGAACTCGCGCAGGTCATCGACACCCTCACCCACGCCGATGAATCGAACCGGAATACCGAGTTCACCGGCGATCGCAATCACCACGCCGCCCTTGGCGGTGCCGTCGAGCTTGGTCAGGATGACACCGTCCACCGCCAGGTCGCCTACGAAGGCGCGCGCCTGCGCGACGCCGTTCTGACCGGTCACGGCGTCGAGCACCAAGAAAGTTTCATGCGGCGCCCCCGGGAGTTCCCGCGCCACGACGCGCCGGACTTTCCGCAGCTCGTCCATCAGGTTGGTCTTGGTGTGGAGACGGCCCGCCGTGTCGATGATGACGACATCGGCACTACGCGCGATGGCGGCACGAATGCCGTCGTACACCACCGCCCCCGGATCACCCCCCGGCTGGTGCTGCACGATCTCGGCCCCCGCCCGCTCCGCCCATATCGCCAGCTGCTCAGCGGCCGCCGCACGAAACGTGTCCCCAGCCACCAGAACGACTCGACGTCCGGCGCGCGCATACCGACACGCGAGCTTGCCAATGGACGTGGTCTTCCCAGCGCCGTTGACGCCGACGACCATCACGACGCGCGGCCCCTCCAGCACCTCGGGCTCGCCGCCTGCCGCCGCTTCGAGAATCTCCTGAAGCTGCGAGCGGAGACGCTCGCCGACCGCCTGCCCTGACGCGCCACCGCCGGCACGCACGGCCGCCAGCAACCGCTCGGTCGTCTGCACACCAACATCGGCGACCAAAAGGGCCGTCTCGAGCTCTTCGAGCGCCGCCGCATCGACCTCCCGTCGACTCAGCAACGGGGTCAGCCGGCCCAACAACCCTTGCCGCGTCTTGCCCAGTCCACGCGCGAGCGCTTCTTCGCGCGACTCAGACCGTATGCCATCTCCAGCCGCTGCGCCCACCCGGGCACGACGAACCCTGCTGACCAGCCAGACGACGAGAGCGAGCGCCAGCAACAACACCACGCCCGACGCCGCGGCCAGCATCACTTCAGGCCGGACACCAGCCTGACCCGCAATGTCATCGATCCACGGAGTGGAGATCTGCCGGAAGAACTCAGCGAACGTATCGATCCAACGCATGACGTGACCGATCCCAGCTCATCGGGATGGCCGAGCCGCCAGGAACCTCGAGGCTCCTAGTCTGGAAGGCGTACCGATACAACCTCCGAGACCCCTGGCTCCTCCATGGTGACGCCATACAGGGTCTCGGCGACTTCCATCGTCCGCTTGTTGTGGGTGATGAGGATGAACTGCGAATGGGCGCTCATCTCTTGTACCATCGCATTGAAGCGGCCGATGTTGGCATCATCCAACGGCGCATCGACCTCGTCGAGAAAGCAGAACGGACTCGGGGAGATCAGGAAGAGCGAGAAGATGATACTCACCGCGGTGAGCGCCTTCTCTCCGCCCGATAGGAGGCCGAGCGCGCCGACGCGCTTGCCCGGCAGCTGCACCAGGATCTCGACGCCACTCTCGAGAATCTGTGTCTCGTCCGTCAAACGAAGCTGCGCTTTGCCCCCGGCGAACAGCTTGGGGAACACCTCACGAAACGTGGCGTCGACCTGATCGAAGGTCTCCCGAAACTTCGTACGTGAGGTCCGGTTCAACCTGGTAATCGTGCGGCGCAAATCCTCGAGCGCCTGCTCCAAGTCTCCCCGTTGTGTTTCGAGAAAACGCTGCCGCTCCTCGAGCTCGGCGACCTCGCCCAAGGCGGCGACGTTCACCTCGCCCATCGACGCAATCCTCGTTCGCAGATAGGCCAACCGCTCTTCCTGCACTTCGACGTCGCCCGACTCGTCGACCTCCAGGTCGGCAAGCTCACGCTGATACTGCGCCCGCACGTTCTCTTCGAGATGGCGCAGGGCCAGTCGCTGCTCGGCAAGCTGTACGTCGAATAGCCCACCGTCGGTACGGACGCGGTCGAGCCCCGTCTGGAACTCACCGGCGCTCCGCTCCACTCCTTCGGCAGCGGCTCTGGCCTCGGTCGAGGTACGCTGGGCGGCCTCGACGCGCGCGGCCGCCTCGGACACTCCCTGCGCCAATCCTTCGGAACGCCCCTGTGCTTCCGCCAGCGCCGTACGACTGCTCTCGAGGCTCTCCGCATCGCTCCGTTGCCGCTCCATCAACGCGGTGACCCGATGACCTGCTTCCTCGCCCGTCCGGCGGAGACGCTCGATCGTCGCGGTGAGCCCCTCCAAACGCGTGCGCTCTCCAGCCAGTCCGATTCGGTAGTCGGTCGCTTCCGCCTGCACTCGAGCCAGGGCGGCAAGGACGGCGCTGAAGCGCTCGTCGAGAACGCCTACCGCCTCTTCCAACGTTCCGCGACGACCCCCGGCCGACTCGAGATCCGTAGCCAGACGGGCCAGATCCTGCTCGCTCGCCTCGAGGCAAGTACGCGCGTCGTCGAGCTCGCCTTGCCCGGCCTCACGTTGCGCCTGCGTCTCCTGGACGTCGTGCCGCGCCCGCTGCACGTCCTTCTCGGCACCAACGGCGGCGACGGTCATCTGCCCAAGCGCCGCATCGACCTCGGCAAGCGCGGCCTCGCGCGTACTCACGAGCGCCCCAAGCTCTTCCTGGCGGCGAACGGCGGCTTGCAGATCCTGGTCACGTTGCTCGACTTCACCATCGAGCGCGCGCAGCTCGCGACGCTGCGTCAGCAAGATCTCGCCCGAGGGCTCGCTACCGCCCGTAATGGCGCCGCTCGGATCGATTCGCTCACCAGAGCGTGTCACCAGGGTCCACCCGACATCGACCTGTCGCCACAGCGCAAGTGCCGAGCCAAGATCGTCGGTGAGCAGGATGCGCCCGAGCACGGCCTCGGCAACCTCTTCGTAACCAGCGCGGACGCGAACGAGATCAATCAAGCGCTGACCACCCGGTATCGCGGTGGGCGCGGCCGTTCGGGCGGCGCGCGGCACGCAGGTCGCACGGCCTGCGGCGGCACGACGCAGCGCCTGCACGGCCTGCGACGCGGCCGTTTCGTCGCACATGATCACCGCTTGCAGCGACTCGCCCAGCACCGCCGCCACCGCACGCTCCAAATCTTCGGGAATCTCGAGAATCTCGGCAACGATCCCCAGCGCCTCGTCGGTCGAAGAGGCCGACAAGACGGCGCGCACGCCTTCGCCATACGTGGCATGTGAGAGCTCGAGCTCGCGCAGTGAATCGCGGCGCGAGCGCACGCGCGCGAGGCCGTCCTTCACTCCGTCGAGGGAGACCTCCCAACTGGCGCGCTCCGCGAGTGCGCTTCGCAACTCGTCGGCACGCGTGCGTTTGGTCCCTTCAAGCTGCTCGATACGACCCTGGGTCTCGACGACTCTCCGCTCGGCCTCGTCGGTGCGCGAGAGTGCCTCCTGCTCACGCACCACGAGCGCATCGAGCATCTCACGCAGGCGACCACATCGTTCTGACTCTTCCTCGCGTCGCCGTTGCTGAGCCGCCCGCTGATTGCGGATCTCCGCTTCCTCGGTCAACGCCCGCACCAGGTCGTTCTTGGTGGCGTCGAGATCCTCGGTAAGCACCTTCTGCTCGCCCGCGAGCCGGGCAATCTCGATTTCCTTCGCCGCGAACTCGCGTTCGGAGAGCTCGATCGCCGCCGCAGTCGTGCGCACGCCGTCCTCGGCGACCACACACTCGGCATTCGCTGACGCTTGCTGCTCACGCGCCGTCGCCAACTCCTGCTCGACGGTCGAGGCCTGCGAGGTGAGTTCGGCAATCCGCCCCTCGAGACGAGCGGTCTCGTACCGACAGCTCTCGCTAGCCGATTGCGCCTCGAAAGCCGACGTCTGCGCTTCCTGGATCTGCCCCATGGCGGCAGCTTCGTGGTCGCGGGCGGCCTGTCGCTCCTTCTCCAGACCCTCCAACGACGTCGTCAACTCGGCTTGCTGCTTCTGCAGCTCCGCCCGGCGCTCGGTCAACACGCCGAGTTCGGTCGTCATGCGGGCACGCTCCCGCGCGGACAACGACAAGTCGAGCGTGGCCGCCTCGGCCTGCAGCGTCTTGAACTGCTCGGCGCGTTTCGCTTGCCTCCGCAGACTGGCGAGCTGGCGCTCAACCTCGCGCAAGATATCGAGCACCCGTGACAGGTTCTCCTTGGTGCGCTCCATCTTACGTTCGGCGACCTGCCGTCGGCTTCGGTAGAGGGTCGTGCCCGCGGCTTCCTCAATGAACAGCCGCAACTCCTCCGGCTTGGCACTCACGAGACGCTCTACGCGTCCCTGCTCGATGATGGCGTATGCACGCCCGCCGAGTCCCGTCCCCAAGAAGAGTTCGGTGATGTCCCGAAGCCGGCATGGCACACCGTTCATCAGATATTCGGACTCGCCCGAGCGCAGATAGCGCCGGGTAACCATGATCTCGGAGGGCCCGGACGAGCCCAGGGGATGTCCGGCCTCTTTCAACATCGAGAACTGGTCCATCGGCAGGCCGTCGGTCTCGAAGACGATCGAGACCTGCGCCATCCCGACCGCCGAGCCTCGATCCCCGCCGGCGAAGATGACGTCTTCCATCTCGGTGCCGCGCAAACGCTTCGCGCTCTGCTCGCCGAGCACCCAGCGGATGGCGTCCACCACGTTCGACTTGCCACATCCGTTCGGCCCGACGATTCCGGTCACCCCGGTCGGAAAGCGCAGGACAACGCGGTCGCGGAACGATTTGAAGCCCGCGATTTCGATCTGGCGAATGCGAAGCGTCGCCGACGCGGGCGGCGCAACCGCTTCGTCGTCGTCCGCGGTCTGCACCATGGCCCCTTCGGGAGCCTCCCCATCGGGGATCCCCTCCTCGGTCACGGGAACTCCCGCGGTACTGACATCAGCGGCACCGGAATGATCGCCACTGGCACTGGGAACGGCCCCGTCAGATTGCTCCGCCTTTGCAGCCGCCGGCCATGTTTCGAGCGCGCGTTCAGCAGAGACGTCTCGCGGTGGAATCGCCACAGCCCCTCCTCACCTGCACCCCATTTGAGAGATCGCGGGAGACGCCGCGATCAGTTCCGGAACTAGTCGCACAGGGTTTCGAGGGTGTCAACAAAAAGCGCAACATCGTGGAGCAGAAGTTGGCGGGTGACCCCAGATGTGGGGCTACGGCTCGAGCTCGGTATTCCAGTACGAGACATCGACCGTGCTCAGAAACGGTCCCCACTCACGATAGCGCCGCAGGCTGAACGCCTCGGCGATGAAGGGTGTCCACTGCGGACGCGTGGGTCGCTTCAACAACTGCATCCCCGCCTCGGCCGGCGTGCGGCCACCCTTCCGACGATTGCAGCGGTGACACGAGCAAACGACATTCTCCCAGGTGGCCTTCCCGCCACGTGAGCGCGGAACGACGTGATCGAGATTGAGATCGACGCGGTCGAAACGCTTTCCGCAGTATTGGCAGGTGCTATGGTCGCGGGTGTAGATGTTGTAGCGGCTGAAGCGAACATGCCGCTTCGGCATACGGTCGAAGGTCACCAGGAGAATGACCCGCGGCACCCGCACGGCTCGGGCCACGAGACCGACCGAGTCATGCTCGAGCGACACCGACAACTCGCTCCAACTCGCGAAATCGAAGGTGCGATACTGCTCGTCCACCGCGCGCGCGACGTCCTGGTACAGCAGTGCGAACGCGCGCCTGACCGACGTCACATGCACGGGCATGTACGAGCGGTTGAGGACGAGAACCTTGGTATTCAACATCGACATGGCGTTGAGCGGGCCGTCGATACGCTAATACGTGGCGCGCTCGGGTGTCAAGGCAGGTTCCTCAGCAACCACGCGCACTTGCACCACTTTGGATTCCATTCGTATGATGACATCGGAGAACGTGACGACCTTGAACGAAGCCCGCGAAGCCTATGAGCGCCTCTGGCCTCATGTCGAGAAACCGGGACGGTACGCCGGGAACGAGCATGGCGTGATCCGGAAAGACCCGAGCAGCGTCCAACTTCGTTTCGCGCTCGCGTTCCCCGAGGTGTACGAGATCGCCCAGTCGCACCTCGGACTGCAACTGCTCTACGACATCCTCAACCACGAAAGCGCCGTCTACTGCGAGCGCGTCTACGCGCCGTGGCACGACATGGAGGCGCTCCTTCGTCAGCACGGATTGCCGCTCGCGTCACTCGAGACGTGCACCCCGATGTCCGCCTTCCATATCGTCGGGTTCAGCCTTCAGTACGAGCTGACCTACACCACCCTGCTCGCGATGCTCGATCTCGGCGGCATCCCGCTCCGCGCCGAAGCGAGGACGGCCGACGACCCGCTGATCGTGGCTGGCGGTCCCTGCGCCTTCAACGCCGAACCGTTGGCACCGTTCCTCGACGCGGTCGTCCTTGGCGACGGCGAGGAGGCGATCCTCGACCTGGTGCGCGCCTACCTCGACTGGGACGGCCGTGACCGCCGGCAGCTTCTCGATCGAGTAGGCGCCATCGACGGGGTGTACCTGCCGAGCCGCTTCGTGCCCTCCTATGATGCGGATGGACGACTCCGCGCGATCACTCCGAGCAATCCCGATCAGCCACGGATCCGCAAACGTGTGCTCGCCGACCTCAACGAGGCTCCGCAACTCCGGCGCCAGATGATCCCGGCCATGGACATCGTGCACGATCGTGTCGCGCTCGAGGTCATGCGGGGCTGCGTCAAAGGCTGCCGTTTCTGTCAGGCGGGGTACATCTACCGGCCGCTCCGCGAACGACATCCGCAAGCGCTGCTGGAACAAGCCGCGGCGCGCCTCGACGAGAGCGGGTACGACGAGCTGTCGTTACTGTCCCTCAGCACAGGCGACTACTCCTGCATCAATCCCCTGCTGGCCACGTTGATGAACAAAGTCGCTCCGGAACGCATCGCGGTCTCACTCCCGTCCACCCGCGTCGACGCACTCGATCCGCACCTGCTCGAGCAGATCAAACGCGTCCGCAAGACCGGATTTACGCTCGCGCCCGAGGCCGGAACCCAACGGCTTCGCGACATCATCCAGAAAGAATACCGCGAGGAAGAGTTGGTCGAAGCGGCCAAGCTTATCTTCGACCTCGGCTGGCGCAGCCTCAAACTGTACTTCATGATCGGCTTGCCAACCGAGACCGAGGACGACCTTCGCGGCATCGTCGATCTGGCCCGGAAGGTCGCCGCAGCCGGCGGCCACAAGCACCAGGTCACCGCCAGCGTCTCGACGTTCGTCCCGAAGCCGCACACGCCCTTTCAATGGGCCCCGCAGCTCAGCCTCGAGGAAACCCGCGCCCGCCAGAACTTTCTCCGGCGCGAACTGAAACGCCACCGCATCCATTTCAAGTGGCATGATGCGTGTCTGTCCGACCTCGAAAGTGTGTTCTCGCGCGGGGACCGCCGTCTCGGACGCGTCCTCGAGCGCGCCTACGAACTGGGATGTCGGTTCGATGGCTGGTCGGATCGCTTCCGCTGGGACCTGTGGCAACGCGCCTTCGAAGACACCGGCTGCGATCCCGCGTGGTACCATCGCCGGCGACTTCTCGACGAGGTACTTCCCTGGGATCATCTCGACAGCGGCGTAACCAAGTCGTGGCTCCAACGCGAGCTGGCCAACGCATTCGCGCGCACCCTGACACCCGACTGCAGCATCGAGCGGTGCACGAATTGCGGCGCCTGCGACTTCGAGACGATCCAGAACGTCACGTATCACCCGCAGGCAGCAAAGGGCAGCGTGGCGCGCGGCGAGACCGTCGATGCGTGGGCCGAGGCAGCCGTTCCGCCAACTGTCACCTGGACCACGCGCAATTGGGAGCGCCTCGTCGCTGGCCGCATGGAACCCACGAGGGAAGCCTCCGCGCCCCCGGTCGAGGCACCGACAGGTGCGGCTCGACACCAACGAAGCGGCCCGGACGAAGGTGGGGGACAGGGCAACGCCGAGGAGTGGCTCGGCACCGAACGCCACGCGCTCTCCCCGACCGGAACTACGGCGCGCCCGGCGGCCATTCACGCACGGCTCACCTACCAGAAACTCGACCGCGCACGCTTTCTCGGCAACCGCGAACTCACCTCGACGTTCGTACGGGCGTGCCGTCGTGCACACTTGCCGCTTGCATTCTCCAGCGGCCATCACCCTCTTCCATCCATGGGGTTCGGCCCAGCGCTGTCCGTCGGGATCGGCAGTCTGGCGGAGTTTCTGGACGTCGGCCTCACCGAAGCGCGCACGGCCGATGAGGTCATGCGCGCGCTGAACGAACAACTCCCCGAGGGACTGACCATCGTGGAATCCGAGATCCTTCCGCCCGCGGCGCCATCGATCGATCGCACCCTGGAAGCATTCTCGTACACCGTCTCGCTACAGCATCTCCGACCGGGATGCCTCGCCGACGGCGACGTGATGCGCCACGTCGACCGGTTCGCACGCGCCGAAGCCTTCCCGATCGAGAAGCGCGTCAAGGGCGTCCGGAGACAGTTCGACGCGCGCGCGATCGTCTCTCTCTCGCAAACGGGCCCACACGCGCTCCTGGTCGAAACCCGCATCACGCCTCAAGGCACCCTCAAGCCACACGATTTCGTGGCAACGCTGCTCGGCCTATCGACCAACGACGCGCAACTCTTGCAGGTCGTGAAGGTCGGCACGACGCTCGTCGGCGAACCGGAGACCCAATCATGTCCAAGCAACTGCTGATCAACTCCACCCCCGAGGAAACCCGGGTCGCATTGGTCGAAAACGGCACGCTCGCCGAGTTCTACATCGAGCGCGCCTCCGACCGTGGTCTCGTCGGCAACATCTACTGCGGCAAGGTCGTACGGGTGCTCCCCGGCATGCAGGCCGCGTTCGTAGACATCGGCCTCGCGAAAGCGGGATTTCTTCACGCCTCCGACTTTCAACCCGGGATTGCCGACCTACCCATGATCGAAGAGGACGCGCTCGCACAGGCGAGCATGGCATCCCACCACTCGGCCAACACCGAACCCACAACCGCAACGCCGGACGCGGACGCCGCACGCAGCGAGACCGACGATGTGGCGATGCCCCCCCCTCCTCCCATCGAAGACGGACTGGCACGCGGTGACCAAATCATCGTGCAGGTCGCCAAGGAGCCCTTCGGGTCGAAGGGCTGTCGCGTGACCTCGCACATCTCGCTCCCGGGACGCTATCTCGTCTATCTACCAACAACGAACCATCTCGGCGTGTCACGCCGGATCGAAGACGAGACCGAACGCGAGCGGCTCCACACCATCGTGATGGCGATGAAGCCCGCAGAGGCGGGGTTCATCATCCGGACGGTCTGCGTCAACGTCAGCCAGCGCGAACTCGAGGCGGACATGCGGTTCCTCGTCCGGCTCTGGAACGACATCCTCTCACGCGCGGAAACCGCCAGCGCCCCGTCCCTGATTCACGGCGACATGGACCTCATCCTGCGGAGCGTGCGCGACTCATTCACGGCCGAGATCGACAGCGTCGTCGTCGACCGACCGCACGATCACCAGCGCATTCTCGAGTTCGTCGACTCCTTCGCCCCCGCGCTCAAGTCACGCGTCGAGCTGCACGTCGACCCGCGACCCTTGTTCGATCCTCACGGCATCGAGCCCGCCCTCAGCCGCGCTCTCGAACGTCGCGTCTGGCTCAAATCGGGTGGCTACATCGTCATCGACCAGACCGAGGCGCTGACGACGGTCGACGTCAACACGGGACGCTACGTCGGGAAGACCAATCACGAAGACACGGTCGTCAAAACCAACCTCGAGGCGGTCCACGAGATCGTCGACCAACTCCGGGTGCGCAACATCGGAGGCATCATCATCGTCGACTTCATCGACATGATGGATCCCGCCAATCGTGAGCGGGTCATGGACGCCTTCGATGCCGCGCTGAAAGACGACAAGATGCGCAGCAACATCCTGAAGATCTCGGAGCTCGGCCTCGTGGAAATGACCCGCAAACGGGCACGTGCAAGCCTGAGCGAGCTCCTCACCGACACCTGCCCGACGTGCGACGGTCGCGGCCGGGTGAAGTCGATCACGACGATCGCCTACGACATCATGCGACGCATTCGCGCCGTCGCACAGCTCGCCCCCGAAGCGCAGCACCTCACCGTCCATGCACATCCGTCGGTTGCCGCGTTCCTGGCCGAGGAGGAAGGCCCGTCCATGGACCGTCTCGAACGCGAGATCGGGTATCGCATCACCATTGAGCCAGTCGACGACGCCAACCACACCGGCTTCGATGTGGTCGCACTGTGAAGCCACATCACCTTGACTTGGCCCAAGCCCTTCTCTATTGGCTGTCCTACTAGGTCGATGGGCGCCGATATGAACGTCGCGGGCAGACCGACGACGCCCGCACCCGAGTTCGCGAACGCACTCCGCCGCGTCACCGACGGCGCGACGGGACTCATTGCCAACACCGCGACGGGACTCATTGCCGACGCCTACGCACTGATTCGCTGCGCCGACGACGATCTCCCCGCGTTGCTCGCAGCCGCGGGTGCACTGCGCGATAGCCACAAGGGGCGCGTCGTCACCTACTCGCGGAAGGCCTTCCTGCCGATCACCAATCTCTGTCGCGACCGTTGTAGCTACTGCACGTTCCGCAAGGATCCTGGTGATCCGGGGGCGTGGACCATGCGCCGGGACGAGATCCGCGACTGGCTGACACGCGCACGTGCGCTCGGCTGCAAGGAGGCGCTCATGTGCCTCGGCGACAAGCCGGAGGCCGCCTTTCCCGAGTACCGGCAAACGCTGCGCGCTCTCGGACACGCGTCGACGATCGGGTACGTACGAGAAGCCTGCGAAATCGCGATCGAGGTCGGACTGCTACCGCACACCAACGCTGGCGTGCTGGCGGCCGACGAGATGACGGCACTCCGTCCGGTGAACGTCAGTCTCGGCCTGATGTTGGAGAACGTCACTCCGCGCTTGCGTGCCCGCGGCATGGTGCACCAGAACGCCCCGGACAAAGAACCCGCGCGCCGACTCGAAATGATTGCCGAAGCCGGGCGCCTGCGCATCCCGTTCACGACGGGGATCCTCCTCGGCATCGGCGAGACCCCCGAAGAGCGCGTCGACTCCCTGTTCGCGATTGCGGATCTCCACGCGGCCCACGGTCACGTCCAGGAGGTCATCATCCAGAACTTCCGTGCGAAGCCGGAGATCCCCCTCGCCGACGCCCCCGAACCAACGGCTTCGGAAATGGCGCGGGCCGTCGCGGTCGCCCGCTTGCTGCTCGGCGGCGAGATGAACATTCAGGCGCCGCCGAATCTCAGTCCGAACGATCATCGACTGTTGCTCCGAGCGGGGATCAACGACTGGGGTGGCATCTCCCCGCTCACCCTCGACTACGTCAACCCCGAAGCACCCTGGCCGGCCATCGTCGCGCTTGCGGCGACATGCGCCGAAGAGGGGTTCACGTTGCGCGAACGCCTTGCCATCTATCCGGAGTATGTCGACGGCACCTTCCTCGACCCCGCACTCGCTGCCCCGGTTGATGCACTCGCGAGCACCATTACAGGAGAGGATATCCATGCACCCGCACCTAGCTGAGGAGATTCAGGTCGGGGCGCCGCTCGCGCACCGAATGGCGCTCGCCCAACCCGAGTTTCGCGCCCTGCTCGACCGCGCCCTCGAGGGCCACGAGGTGTCGGTCGACGACGGCGAACGCTGCCTCCATGCCGAAGGTGGGGACCTCGTAGCACTCATCGCCACGGCCGACGCGATCCGCAAGCGCGATGTCGGCGACGACGTGACCTACGTCGTCAATCGGAATCTCAACTTCACCAATATCTGCTTCGTGGGCTGCCGCTTTTGCGCGTTCGCTCGGCAGCGCTGGGAAGCTGACGCCTTCAATCAATCGATCGAGGCAATTCTCGCCAAGGTCCAGCAGGCGGTCGATCTCGGAGCGACCGAAATCTGCATGCAGGGTGGAATCAACCCGGAGATGCCGGCGTTCACCTACCGCGACATTCTGCTGGCGATCAAGGGGGCCTTCCCGCAGATTCACATGCACGCCTTCTCGCCCATGGAGATCATGTACGGCTCACGCCGCACGGATATGTCCTACCGAGACTATTTGCAGATGCTCCGCGACGCGGGTCTGGGCACCATTCCAGGGACGGCGGCAGAGATTCTGGACGACGAGATCCGCGAGATCCTCAGCCACAAGAAGGTCGATGTGCAGACGTGGATCGACATCGTTACGACCGCGCACGACCTCGGCATCCGCAGCACGTCGACGGTGATGTACGGGCATCTCGAAACCGCGCGTCACGTCGCGGCGCACATCGCCCTGATTCGCACCCTGCAACGCCAAACCGGCGGCTTCACCGAGTTCGTGCCGCTCCGATTCATTCACGACAACACCGAGCTCTTCCGTCAAGGACTGGTCGGCGAGCCACCGCCCAAAGGCATCTACGATCTCCGCGTGTACGCGACCTCTCGACTCATGCTGCAGGGCGCCATCGACAATCTGCAAACCTCGTGGGTGAAGATCAATCACGAACTGGCGCAACTTTCGCTCGAGGCTGGCTGCAACGACTTCGGCGGCACGCTCATGGAAGAGAGCATCTCGCGCGAGGCCGGGGCGAATGCGGGCGAGTACACTCCGGTCGACGAGATCCGCGCACTCATCACCGCGCGCGATCGGCGACCGGTGGAACGAACGACCCTCTACGACAAACGCGAGGCAGCGCATGAGGACACGGCGGTTGACGGTCACGGTCTTGGCGGGCGGAGTGGGCGCCGCGAAGTTCCTGCGCGGCCTGATCCGTATTGTTGATCTCGCGGAGCTCACGGTCGTCGTCAATACTGGCGACGACGATCGCTTCTACGGCCTGGCCGTCTCGCCCGACCTCGACACCATCACGTACACCCTGGCCGGAGTGGCCAACCGGCGCACGGGTTGGGGCCGCGAGGGTGACACCTTCGAATGCCTCGCGTCGTTGGAACGGTTCTACGGACCCGGGTGGTTCAATCTTGGTGACCGCGACCTGGCCACACACGTGTATCGCACCGAACGCCTGGCCAGCGGAGCAACGCTGGCGCGCATCACGAACGAGATCGCGCGCGCGTTCGACGTCCGCGCGCGCGTGCTCCCCATGTCGAACGAACGTGTCAGGACGGTCGTGGACACGCGTCGCGGCCCCCTCTCCTTTCAGCGTTACCTCATCGCCGAGCGAGCGCGGCCGCATCCGTTGGGCGTCCGATATCTCGGGCGCCGTCGCGCCTCGCCGGCACCAGGTGTCCTCCGAGCGATCCAGCGGGCCGATCTCGTGATCATCGCCCCCAGCAATCCCATCCTCAGCATCGGCCCGATCCTGGCCGTCCCAGGGATTCGCGCTGCGCTCGATCGTCGTCGTCGCCCCGTCGTCGCGGTCTCACCACTGGTGGGCGGCCGTGCCGTGAGCGGACCGCTCGTCCGCCTGCTGCGGGCCGCCGCCGTGCCCTCCACGTCCGCGGGTATCGTCAGTCGCTACCGCTCGTTCCTCGACGCCCTGGTCATCGACCGACACGACCGCGGCGACGCCGCCGCGCTGCGAGCACTCGGCGTGCAGCCCATCATCACCAACACGGTCTTCGATACACCCACACGGGCGGCCAAGGCAGCGCAGCAGATCCTGCGGGTCTCGGGTACCGCCTGAGCGACGATGACGAGCCTCACACTGACCGCGATCCCGGGCCTGCCGCGCGTCAAGCCGGGCGATGATCTCAGTCAACTCCTGTCGGTGGCGCTGACCGAGAACGCCCTCACCCTGCAGGACGGCGACGTTCTCGTCATCTGCCAGAAGATCGTCTCGAAGGCCGAAGGACGCGTCGTGGCGCTGGACTCTGTCGAGCCCTCCCCGTTCGCGCGCCAGATCGCCGCCAGCACGGACAAGGATCCACGCGTCGTCGAACTCGTCCTCCGCGAGACCACACGCATCGTGAAGATGGCCGATGGCCACCTGATCTGCGAGACCGGGCCTGGATGGGTGTGCGCGAACGCGGGCATCGACGAATCGAACGGCGTCGGCCCGGGCATCCTCACCCTGCTACCGCTCGACCCCGATGCCTCAGCCGAGCGTCTCCGTAGTGCGCTCGCGCCAGCACCAGACATACGCCTCGGTGTCATCATCACCGACACGTTCGGTCGCCCCTGGCGAGACGGCCTGACCGACGTGGCGCTCGGTGCGGCAGGCATCGGCACCCTCGCCGACTTTCGAGGACGCAGCGATCTCGACGGGCGCGAACTGCATCACACCATGCTCGCCGTCGGCGACGAGTTGGCGGCCGCTGCGGGTCTTCTCATGGAGAAGGACGCCGGTATTGCGGCCGTCCTGGTGCGAGGCGTGCGATGGAACGCGACCCGAGGCAATGGCCGCGACCTGATACGTCCGCGCGAGCTCGATCTCTTCCGCTAGGAAGATGCTGTGCGAGAAATGCGCGGCGCTGTCGCGAGGGCAGTTCACGACAGCGCCACATCCGTCTCGACGATGAACCCTGCCCTCCGGGAGGAGCACCCCTGACCTGGTGAGATTCAGCTACGGGCGCGAGCAGCGGCGACGACTTCCTCGCGATTCGCCTCGAGCACGGCCCGCAGAACGCTTTCGAGCGAGGTGATCTCGCCGTTGACCGAGACCAAACTTTCGATGAGTGCGAGCCACCGCAACGATGCGGGCTCACCCGGATCCATGTCCGGGCACAGCGTCGCGACGCCGGTTGCGGCCGTGAGGAGGCCCTCGGAAGCGGTTTCCAGATGCTTGGCGATGTCGGTGAACGTCTCGCGGTCGATGATCATGACTCGGCAAAGTCCAAGAACGATGCCAGTACTCCGAGATGCGTCACCATCCTGACGGTGTGCGCGCTCGAGAAGAAGTGCGACCTACTTTCCCCCGCAGGTCCCAACACTTGCGACGGCCGCGGCCCCGTGACCCGAGGCCCCTCGGAACGACACCTCGCATAGCGAACGCTGGCAGACGCCGCCACCAGGAATCGTGCGAATGAGCACGAGGTCCACGCCCGCCTCGCATTCTCGCCAGGTCTCCGGGGCGTATGTCACGGATGACACAGTCGTTGTGCGCAGCTAGCCGCCAGCCGCGGCACCCGGCAACGCGTGCGCACGCGAGGGCGCCTCCACGGGCTGCTGGCGCGGAGAATGCGCGTCAAGACTACTTGCCAAACGCTTCTCCAACTCGGCAAGCAGAGCCTGATCCTCACCCGCCAACACGACCTGCTCACGTCCGCCCCGACCCCGCCGCGACTGCACGATGCACCCGAGCTCCGCAAACCGGCTCATGGCGTTCTCGAATGTCACGACCGAATTCCCCTCGGGCTTACGCGTCTCGCCGAGCAGCGTGTGCATTGCGAAACTCTTCCGCATCCGGGCAAGCACGGTCTTCCTGGCTAGCCCATCGGCGTCGACATCGAACAACGTCTTGGCAGCGATCCAATACGCTTCCCGGAAACTCTCGAGGATCCCGTCCTCGAATACGAGCAGGGTATGATCGCGGCGGATCTCGTCACCCACGATCGCCCCCTGGGCCTCGAAGTACGCCAGCGTCCGGTCGATCTCGGCCACGACATCGGGGCGCTCAGGCAACGCGAACTCCCAGCGAAACAAATCGAGCCACCACCATACCTCGTCCTCGAGGGCGGCGCGCGAGACGCCTCGACGCAGCGCATGCGCCACCAGCGATGGCAGCAGAAAGAAATGGATGATGTTGTTCTTGTAGAAGTCCAGCGCCAGTCGCTTCTCAGGAGTCACGTGAAGGATGTCGCCGTCCCGGTCGCGGGTCCACTCGACCAACCTCCCCGTCTGGAGGAACTGCAAACTCTCGACGAACGTCTCGAGATTGCGCTGCAGCGATGCGCTCAACGTCACGCCCTTGCTGATCAACACATCGGCGAGCGCCCGCGCGGCGACGACGAAGTCGTCGTAACGAATCGCGGCGTTTGGCGAAGCGAGGAGCACCGTCGACGACACGGAGGTCGCCCCGGCGACAGCCACGTCGTTCACTTCGCGCAGGAGCCGAAACCCAAGCTTCTGAGTGAAATGCCGACGCTCTTCCAGGACCGCAGCCTCTTGCGTGGCGCCAGTGTCTTCGCCGTCAGCGTGGGCTCGTTCCTGCTGCGCACCCATGGCGTCGTGCAACGAGATCGGCTCGGCGAAGGTCACGTACACTGTGCCGTATCGCTGCCGAAGCACTCGGCGGGCCTTGATCAGCGCCCCGAACGACTCCTTCTCCTTCTGCGCGCCGAGCAGCTCGGACGAATAGGCCGCCTCCTCGACGATCCGCCCGTAGTGAATCGAGACCGGTACGAGGAAAAGATCGCGGCGCGCACCGCCGGCGAAGGCGTTGATGATCGCCGTCAGCATCCCCAGCTTCGGCGTGAGGATCTTGCCGGTGCGACTACGACCCCCCTCGATGAAAAACTCCTGCGTGTACCCCTCGCGAATCAGGTACGTCAGGTACGTTCCGAAGACCGTCTTGTAGAGCGGGTTGCCTTCGAACGTACGCCGGATGAAGTACGCACCAGCCCCACGGAAGAACGGCCCCATCGGCCAGAACGCCATATTGATGCCGGCGGCGATGTGCGGCGGCGAGAGATGATTCTGATGGAAGATGTACGACAGGATCAGATAGTCAAAATGGCTCCGGTGACACGGAACCAGAACGATCGGATGCTGCTTCAATCGCTCGACCACACGATCTAGCCCTCGGACGTCGAGGCCGGAAAACATCCGGCGCCACAACCGATCGAAGAGAAAGGCCAGGACCGCGAAGTAGTACCCGTGAAAGTCCGCGGCCATCTCATCGAAATACCCTCGTGCCTCTTTGGTCAGCCGCGCCTCGGACACCTTCCGCTCACTCGCGAGCTCCGCGATCCGCTCCTTGACGGCGGGCGCGCCGAGCACGACCTCCCGCACGCGCCGCTTCGACCGAAGCGTCGGACCCCAGACCACCCGCTCCTCCCGATACAAGAAGATCTGCAACGCGCGCGTAAGGCGTCGTACAATCCGCTCCTCGCCTTCGGCGCGGTACTGGGCCATGAAACCGTTCAGGGGAATCTCGTTCCCCACCGAAATGCGCAGGTCGCGCCCGTTCCAGAAGTACGTCGCGAGCTTCTTCAGGTCGCTCGGAGCCTCGTGGACGCTGTAGATGAGGCTGGCGATTCGAGACCCCTGGCGCCGTAAGCCCGATCCTCGAAAGATCGCGATCGGCACGAGGAACACCGGCTGATCTTTGCCCCAGAGGCCGCGAACGATCTCATGCAGGTAGTCCTTGCCGGCGCGCACTTCACGAGGCGCCCGCCCGCGGTGACTGCCCGCGTTGACGTCCCGCCGCCGACTCCGAATGAACAGCAGCACCGAGCGACCATGCGTCGTAAGCTGTGACACCAACTCGCGCTCTCGAAACCGTCGGAGCTCTTTGCCGAACAGCTGCGTCGAGCGCACCGCGCTCCAGAGCGCCGCAAGGATGTCACGCAACGGCCGAAACCAGATCGTCGAGACCCCATTGGCGAAGCGCGGCAGGGGAAGCTCCTCGCGGAGGAGGACATAGTTGACGAGGAAGTAGTCGACCATGGAGCAGTGGCGCATCACGTACACGACGGTCCCTTGATTCGCGAGGCGTCGTACCCGCGCGATGTCATCGAGATCGAGCCGGACGTGGCGGAACGCTCGGCGCGCAAACCACCGCGCCGGCAAGCCGAAGCGGCGCCACATGGCCGAACGATGGGTGTTCACGTGAAAATTTTCAGCTTTCGTCGCTCCAACTCTCGCACGACCTCGCGCACGTCCTGCGCACGGTCGCGATGGCAGATGAGCAACGCGTCGGGCGTGTCCACGACGATCAGATCGTCGACCCCTACCAGCGCCACGAGCCGATCGGGATTGAAGACAACATAGTCCTTGGCGTCGATCGGAACAACGGGACTTCCTGGCTCGACGCCAAGTGCCGCGAGCGCCGTCCACGTACCCACGTCACTCCAGCCAAAGGCCCCATGCACGACCAGCACCTCGGGCGCACGCTCCGCTAATCCCACGTCGATCGAAACGCTACGGATCCGCCGATAGGCACGCGTCAGCGCCGCACGGCGCTCCCCCCGTGGCCGCGCCGTTGCCCGCCGAATCGGACCGATCACGTCAGGGAGCAACTCGTCCAACAAGGCGAGCGCCGCTGACACATGCCACAGGAAGATCCCCGCGTTCCAGAGATACCCGCCGCTCCGAACGAACCGACGCGCGCGCGCGACCGTAGGCTTCTCGACGAACGCTCGCACCCGGCGTGTCCGACCACCGAGCCGCGCTCCGACGCGAATGTACCCGAAGCCTGTCTCGGGCCCTGTGGGTTGCACTCCGATCGTGACCACCGCCGCCCCGGTAGCCGCCCGCGTGAACGCCTCGGCCAACAGCGATCGAAAGGTCCGCACATCGGCAACGGCGTGGTCCGCGGGCAAACACACGAACGTGGCGCTGGGATCACGGCGCGCGATCTCGAGCGCCGCCAGGGCAAGACACGGAGCGGTGTTACGCCCGATCGGCTCGGCAAGAATGTTTCTCGCGGGCACGGCCGGCAACTGTCGCCGGACGGCCGCTGCCTGGTCACGAGCCGTCACGATGAGGACTCGCGAGGGCGGCACGACCCCACGCAGTCGAGCGACGGTCATCTGGAGCAGGCTCTGGCGCCCCAGCACGGGGAGCAGCTGCTTCGGAAGGCCTCGTCGACTCCGCGGCCAGAACCGCGTGCCCACCCCGCCCGCCATGATCACAGCATAGCGATTGTTCCCACGGGATGAACGAGGCGGCTTCGGGACCGCACGCACTCGAACCGTTTAAGGCGCGGTCGGCGGAAACGCAAGCCCGTCGTGCTTCCGGTGGCATGCGGCCCCTGCTACACAGGAGCCCGTGTCGGTCGTACTTGCCATCGTTGCCGCGTGGGTCATTGGGGTCGTCATATTCCAACTCACGTGCTTCTCGATCGCGCTCTACGAGGCGGTGAATCAGCCCGAGACCCGGAACACTCGCCTCACGGGCACGGGCCTGGCACAGGCCCTCATTGGATTCAGCGTCGAGATCGGCGGGGTACTCCTCCTGCTCCTGGCCTGGCCCCTCGGCTTCCTCCCCTGGACCACACCGAGGCGCTCGCAGCCCGCGGATCGCCCGCCACTCATCTTCGTACCCGGTTGGTGGATGAACCGCGCCTGTCTGTACATCCTACGCTTTCGATTGCGCAGAGATGGCTGGCAAGACGCCGTCGGCTTCAACTACCGCACCGCGTACGGCGACATCGGACGCGCCGCCGAGGAGCTCAAGGACGTCATCGAGCGCACCTGCCAAACCACCGGCGCCGAACGGGTCGTGCTCATCGGCCACAGCATGGGCGGCCTCGTATGCCGCGCGTACCTGAAACATCACGGGGGACTCCAGCGCGTCGCCAGTGTCGTCACCCTGGGGACGCCGCATCAGGGCAGCAAACTCTGCGCGCTCAGCCTCGACCCGATGGCACAGGACATGCGCCCCGAGTCTGCGTTCCTCGAAGACCTCGCGACCGACGATCCAATTCCGGGAGCGGCGGACTTTACCGCCATCTACTCCAGCTTCGATCATCTGGTCGTTCCGGCATCCTACGCCTACTACGCTGGCGTCGGGAACATCGTCGTCGAAGGCGTCGGCCACAACGGCTTGCTCTGGTCCGCGCGCGTCTACGAGCTGATTCGGGAGAATCTCGAGTACGGCTCGGCAACGCCAGCGGAAATCCCGCCAGCAGCCGCGCCGCCGCTCCACGAGGCTGACGAAAGCTCCTGACGACCGCGGCGCGTCAGGGCACGGGGTCGATCCTGACCAATGCCTCCAGACAACGTCGTACGTCGTCGGCGTTGCAGTAGAAATGGGGCGAGAAACGGACGCCGCCACCCCGAGGACTCGCCAACACCCGCGCCTCGCGTAGCTCCGCGACGACATCGATGGGATCACGCGTGGTCCGCACAGTGGTGATGCCCGCGCGCTCCTCGCATGCATCGGGGCTGATCACCTCGTACCCCCGCCCTCGAAGCGCACCGCGCAGGAGCTCCGTCACCCCCAACACCGAGGCCTCGACCGCGGCCGGACCGACGGCCATGGTCAAGTCGAGCGCCGCACCGAGCGCATGGATAGCGAGGAAATTCAGGCTGCCGCACTCGAACTTGGCCGCATCTCCTCTGAGCTCGAAGTGGTACGGGAGATATTGGCTCGCGTTGACAATGTTCTTCCACCCGATCCGGCGCGGCGCGAGGCGATCACACCAACGCCGTGAGACGTACAGGATGCCGCAGCCTTCCGGTGCGCACATCCACTTGTGCCCATCGGCCGCGAGACAGTCGATGCCTGCTCGCTCGACGTCGATCGTCACCGCACCAACCGCCTGAATGCCATCGACGCAGAACAAGATCCCACGACTCTGGCAGAGCTCACCGAGGGCCGCGAGCGGCCGCCGCTGCCCGTAGGCGAAGTCGACGGCGCTGACACTGACGACGCGCGTGCTCTCGTCCACCGCGCGCGCGACCGCATCAATCGTAAGCCGGCCTCGCTCGAGCGGCACCGTCCTGGTCTCCACGCCCAGCCGAGCCAAATCCCACCACGGATAGACATTGGCCGGAAACTCCTCCGCCGGCACGACGACCGAATCGCCGGCGCGCCAGTCGAGACCGGCTGCGATCGTCGACAAGCCATCGGAGGTGCTCCCGACAAACGCGATTTCCTCGCTCGCGGCGCCGATCAACGTCGCCGCCGTCGCGCGGACCGCGTCGGCGCGGTCCTCCCATCGACGATAGCGCAGGCGTGCGAAATCGCGCGCCTCGGCGGCGAACGCCGCAACCGCGGCCGCCACCCGACGCGACACGGGCGCCACACCAGCGTGATCGAAGTACACGCACTCGCCGGTGACCGGAAACTCCTGCCGCCAATTCATTGCGAGAG
>JAJCZP010000095.1 GCA_029262315.1 Deltaproteobacteria bacterium
GGGGCCGGCCCCGGGGGCGGCGCCCGTGCCTGCGTCCGGCCCCCCCGACCGCGACCTCCGAGAACCCAGACGAGCGTTCCCGAAACCAGTAGGCACGGCGCGGACTTCCGGAATCCGGTCCCTCGTTCCCCCCTGCGCGGACGCTGAATCTCGTGCCCCCGGACAGCCCGGTCGACGCCGCAGCACCACCCTGAGAAGGACGGTACTGTCCCAATCTGCCGCGCGTGTCCTAATTTGCGGGACGCAGTGTCCTAAGCTGCCCTGAATCACGCCGCCAGGCTACTAGGCTGTCGCGCGCATGTCGGGTCCGCGAAAGAGCTGCCGGAGCGCCTGCAACCCCGAACCCGCCGGAGGTTCTTCAATGCGGGCAACGGCGGACTCGATAGCATCGACGCGCTTGATCCCGATCGTGGCCGTCGATAGCGCGAAACGCGCGAAGGCGAATGGAAACGAGACAAAAGCCAGCATTAGGATGGCCGGGTGCCCGGTAACCATTCGCATGGCGAGGAACACCCGCAGGTTCGTGACGATTGCCATCATGTCGCCAAGTGCCTCGCGACCGCGTTCGTCGCTGTAGAGGTTGGACTCTTCCCATTGATAGCGACGGCGCCGCCAAGTCGGGGCATGTGCAGTCTCTCGGCCACCAAGCAACGTCGCGCAGTCTCGATAAGAATGGTCTCGCACGACGTGTAGGCTCACCGCCAGAAGCGCATCTAGATCGCGATAAAGCACGGAACGACCAGCGGCCGGAAACGTACGATAGATCTTGAACATTCGATCCCGCAATCCATGGATCGCGTAGATGGCCACCAGTTGCGTTGTCCAAGGCAGGACGCCAAAGACCACGAGCACAGTCAGCCACAGCATTGCGGCTACCAATACGGACTCAAGGATCATGACGTTTCCTCCCCAACCTCCCTCAAGATGTCGGCCTCGGACTTTCGCGATCGATCCACCAACTTCTCCGGCTCGCGCGACGAGGCTCGAAGGGGGTCCAACTCTCGTCTCAAAGCTGCAAGTTCATCGCCCTGTCGCTGCAAGCGACCGTGCTGAAGGTAGATGACCGCACTTCCGACGGAGGCAACTACCACCAAGAGGCCCCAACCAAGCAACGTGACCGTCTGGGATTTCAATATCGCGCCTGCGGTCGTTCCGACACTCTTCAACATCACGGCGTCGCGACCGACCATCCAAACCTCCGCGATGTGCCCAACGACCAGAAGTGTCACTACGGGCACTGCGGTCTTCCAACTCGTAAGAGCGGTCACGACGCGAACGATCGTCGTGCAGACGATATCCAAGGCCTCAACGGCTGCGTGCCGCGGAGGTTTTGCAGTCTGCTCGCTCACCCCGTCGCGCCCCACGGGGCGGACGTGCAACGAAAAGCGACGCCGACCGGTTCCCGCATGCGGGAATGACGTGTCACGGGCACGCTGTTAGCCCGACCGACATTCCGTGTCCCCTCCCCGAACGAATGAGCGATTTTACCACCGGCGGGATATTTCCGCTATACCCTAGCGGACCTACGCGCGCCCGCCCTTCACGACGCGGAACCGCTTCGGTCCTGGATTGCCCGGCGTCCTGCGGACGGTCGGACCAGGCACGCGTCCGATCAGGCCCTTGGCCCGGCCTGCGCTCAGGCCTCTCGGAGGCTCCGGCGTCGGGAGCGGCGGCACGCTCGGGGCGCTCAGCGCCGCGTCGATCAGCTCGCCAATGCTCCAGACGTGATCGGTCACGCCGAGCGCCATGGCGGGCGTGCAACGGATGCTCTCATGGTAGCGACAGAGATTGTACCAGGCGATGTGGAGCGCGATCGCCGCGCGATGGTTCCGGAGCTTCTTGGAAAAGCCGTTGGTCAAGCGCGTGAACCGCCGCGAGGACATGCGCGTGGTCAGGTTGAACCGCTCGACGTAACTCGTGGAGATCGCCGACGGGTCCGGATCGCCGAACACCACCGTGCGCTGCGAGCCTCTTATGTTCCCCGGGGAGTAGCGGTGCGCGGCATCGTTGCCGGGCGTCGCCGTGTAGTCCTTGACGATCGTCGCGAAGTCCACGTCGCCGGCAAACGCCTGGTCGATCGCGTCCGGGTACGGCGCCCAGCCGTCCGCAGTGATCTGCGGGCGGTTCACGATCCGGGCGCGGAGATCGGTCGCCAGGCGCACCGTGTTCGCGCCGTCCCGCTTGCCGGTCACGTAGCTGATGACGGCCTTCTTGGTCGCATCGAGCGCGATGAACACGTAGCAGTCGCCGCGCTCACGCTCGCCCGGCTGTACGTGACGCTTTTTGCACCCAACGAAGCTCCAGCTCTCGTCGAGTTCCAGGGTAGAAACCTGAAGGTTCCGCATCATCGCGTCGTGCAGCCGCGCGCAGCCCTCGCCGACGCGGCGCTGGAGCCGCATGATCGTATCGCGGTGCGCGCCCGTCAGGCGCTCCGTGGCGCGGATCGAGCAGCCCTCGGTAAGCGCCGCAATGGCCTGGTTCCGCTTCTCAGTAGGCAGGGTGTACATGGCTCTTGCCTTCCTCCGACCGGCGACCCACAATCGAGGCTTCACAGGGCATCGTGTGGGTTTCCCGTTCGGTGTGCTGGCCCCGTCCGGCGTTGGCGCGTCGGGCGGGGCACTGTGTTTTCGTTCCGTCGAGCATGGGTGTAATGTAGCTACATTAGTGCTACGAGTCGAGAGGTTGATCATGTATTCCTAATGTGGCAACAATCGGCGCATGCCGACAAAGCGCCGCAAGCCCAAAGCCCAGCGGAAAGAGGACACGATCCGGCTCCGGGTGACGGTGGAGCAGAAACGGACCCTCAGTGCCGCAGCGGAGCGGGCGGGCCTGGACGTGTCGTCCTGGCTCCGTGCGCTCGGCCTACGGGAAGCGGGGAAGTAGGGGCGGGCATTCTCACCTCCCGCCATTCCTTCACGCTCAGCCAGCCGAGCAGCCAGCGCAGCAGCAATCCCGATAACCAATCCGTCTCCATGACGAACCCCTCCGCTGAAATTTCGGGGTTCCTCTCCGAAATTCCTTGTTCGGCGTCCGCGTTTGTGGGAGACTACGGCTTACTTGGTCGTAGTCGTGAACCCAGGTTCGCGAACGCAGTTGTTAACGGACCCCGCGGCGCGCCAAACGCTTGCGGGGTTTGTTGCGTCTAGGGCCTCACCTCCTTCCGTGCGGCGGCTTCAAGCCGTTCAAGCCGTTCAAGCCGTTCGCGAACGGCGGTGCGGAGAAACTCCGTAACGCGTTCCTCGCGAGCTGCGGCAGCCTCGCGAATCCGCGCCGCGAGCTGCGGAGTAAAGTGCCGAGATCGGCTGTGCGAAACGCTGGTGCCGCGTAGTACTCACGGCAGACAATCTAGACACGTCGTATCGCTCGAAATACGGGGGACCGAGGGGTTAGAGCGGAATCCCCCTATTTCGTCTGTCGAGCACGCGTCGCCCGTCGGCGTGGGCGACCTGCTGTCGTGGGTCGGCGAAGAGTTAGACCAAGAAACCTAGCCATCCAGTGGATGGCATCACGAACCGTCGTGCGGTCACGATGCACATGGCGAGCGATCTCTTCCATGCTCCTTCCGGCGACCTGATAGTGGGCGAGCCAACGAACATGCGCCGGGGCTTCGCGTAGCCCGGGCGCGCGACGAAGACCCTCGGCACGCGCATCCTGCTCACGCTTCCTCAGGTAGCGCCTGAGTGCCCCCTGGAACGCCTGTCGCATCTCGGCTTCCACCTCGACGCGAGCGTCCATACTAGGGTCCCAGCCTTCGTGCTCGAACCCAAAGGGCGCGCGCCCCATCGCCCACGTGATCGTTGCACCGAACTGCCATCGAGGCTTGCGAAACACACTAGGAGCGCGGAGCCACGCGAGCACGGTGGCGCCTGCTCGGTCCAGTATCCAGTCGTCCGTAAGCGCCCAAGATGTGCCCCAGGCAAGCAACGCGTCGTCTAGCTCCTGGCGCTGTTCTAGCCAGGCTTCAAGAAGGTTCGGGGGCCAATCGGAACTCGGCTCATCTAGGCGTGTGACGAGGGCATCTCGCGATCTGGCATGGGCGACCTTCCAGAGCGTGGTAAGGATCGACGGTCTCGCTTTGCGAGCCACGTCGAGAAAGGTGTCCCGCCCGATCTCTCGGGTCGGCGCACGCTGGGCCGATTCGTAGTCGGCACCCTTTCTCCTCTCGAAAACAACACGGCGGGGCATACCGCCCCATAGCGGAGAGGGGGACAATCCTGCGAGGGCTAAGGGATGACCTGATTTGAGTTTTCCGTGGCTCTAGGCAGCCGAGTCATCTACAATCACGGCAGGAGAACGAAATCGCATGAACGAACGCATCGACATCCGCGACTGTCCGACCGCTTGGGATGTGTGGGGCGAGGTCGTCGCGCCCTCAAGCGACAAGATCCTGCCATCTCACCTCGCCGATGCGGTCGGCCGGTACTTCGTACCCGGCCACCGACACGAAGCACCTCTGCTTTTCGATGGCTCCATGGACGAGCCCGCGTTCTGCATAGGACGTCACAAGGAGACCGGCGCTGTGCGAGTCTCGGTCTCGTACAGCAACGACCCCGAGTACGAATGGGTCTATCTTGACTCAAGGGGCGGTTCTCCTGACCTAAGCCCGCACCGCCAGGCGTAACTGTCCTAATTTCAAACTGCGGGTGTCCTAAGCTGCCGAGGTTAGGACAGTACCCAGGGCCCCAAGTCGTTGACTTCAAAGGCCTCTCTCCTATAGAGTTCCCCGCTTGGCTCGCGGCAGGGGTGCGCGAGCCGCACACCTAATGTTCGATACACTCGGGGATAAACTCGACGGCGTCTTCAAGCGCCTGCGCGGACAGGGCCGCATCAGCGAGCGGCACATGACCGAAGCGCTCCGGGAGATCCGTATGGCTCTCCTGGAGGCGGACGTCGCCCTGCCTGTGGTGCAGAAGTTCGTCGAGTCCGTCCAGGAGAAGGCGCTCGGCCAGGAGGTTCTGAAGAGCCTCACCCCAGAGCAGCATCTCCTGAAGTTCGTCCATCTGCAGCTGGCGGAGACGATGGGAGAGACGGCTGCCGAGCTCGATCTGGCAGCGCCAGCCCCGCTCGTCATCATGATGGTCGGCCTGCAGGGCTCCGGTAAGACGACCAGCTCCGCAAAGCTCGCGCGCTATCTGAAAACCGAGAAGAAGCGGCGCCCCTACCTCGTCCCCGCCGACGTCTATCGTCCGGCCGCCATCGAGCAGCTGACGACGCTCGCGCGCACACTCGATTGCCCGGTGCACCCGACGGCCGAGGGCGCCAAGCCCGTCGCCATCGCGAAAGCCGCGGTCGCCGAGGCCAAGAAGAACAACTACGACACCGTCATCATCGACACCGCCGGCCGCCTCCAGATCGACGAAGAGCTCATGGGCGAGCTCGCGGCCATCAAAGACGCGGTGGCGCCCAAATACGCGTTCCTGGTGGCCGACGCGATGACCGGCCAGGACGCGGTAAACGTCGCCCAGGGCTTCCACGAGCGTCTGACCATCGACGGCGTTGTCCTCACCAAGCTCGAGGGCGACGCCCGCGGCGGCGCGGCGCTGTCCATCCGCGCCATGACCGGCGCCCCGATCTATTTCGTCGGTATCGGCGAGAAGCTCGACGCGCTCGACGTCTTCCATCCCGACCGCATGGCCTCCCGCATTCTCGGCAAGGGCGACATGATGTCGCTGATCGAGAAGGTCGAGAAGGAATTCGACGAGAAGCAGGCGGCCGAACTCGAGCGCAAGCTCAAGAAGAACGAGTTCACCCTCGAGGACTTCGCCGAACAGCTCCGGATGGTGAAAAAGCTCGGCTCGATGGGCGATCTCCTCGGCATGATCCCTGGCATGAAGAAGCTCTCAGCCAAGGTCGATCCTGGCGTCGCCGACCACGAACTCCGCAAGATGGAAGCAATCATCAGCTCGATGACCAATCAGGAGCGGCGGAACGACTCTGTGATGAACGGTAGCCGGCGGAAACGCATCGCCGCTGGGAGCGGCACCAGCATGTCCGAGGTGAACCGCTTCCTGAAACAGTATCTGCAAACCAAGAAAATGATGAAAAAGCTGACCAAAATGAAAGGGATGGGCGGTGGCGGGCTCGGCGGTGGGCGAAACCCGCTGGCCGGCCTCTTCCCCGGCTAATCCACTGCAAAAGCTGCGCAAGAGCTTGAAAGGAGCACCATGAGTGTCGCCATCCGTCTCGCCCGCCGAGGCATGAAGAAGAAGGCCTTTTATCGCATCGTCGTTGCCGACAAGCGCGCCCCGAATGGGGGCCGGTTCATTGATCAGGTGGGCACTTACGACCCCCTCGTCGAGCCTCCGCTGGTTGACTTCAAAAAAGAAAAACTCCATGAGTGGATTCGCCGGGGGGCCCTCCCGTCGCAGACCGTCTCGCAGCTGATGAAACGGGCGGGAGTAGTGCCGGGACGTGAGAGTCCTGGGGGGGAGACGACATGAAGG
>JAJCZP010000096.1 GCA_029262315.1 Deltaproteobacteria bacterium
TACGGCGCCCCTCGTCCCCGGACGAGCGACCCGCCACGATTGTGGCCGTGGGGGGGGGGGGGGGGGGGGGGGGGGGGGGGCGGGCGGCGCGGGCCGCGCGCGCCCCGGCGGGCGGCGGCGGCCCCCCCCCCCCCCCCCGCCCCCCCCCCCCCCACCCCACGGCCACAATCGTGGCGGGTCGCTCGTCCGGGGACGAGGGGCGCCGTAGAACAGCGGCACTATTCGGAGGTTGGAGTACCGGGGCGCGCGGGGGGGGAAGTGACGACGTGGCTGTGGTGGTGGCGGAGTGCGTCGGGCGGATAGACGTGGGCGCGGCCGTAGACGCACGCGACGCGCGCGTCGCACTGCGACTGGCAGTCATCCGTGCGTTGGACGCGGTGATCGATGCACCGACGGACGTTCCACCCGTCACCATCGACCGCGGCGGCAGGACACATCGCGACGCACGGACGCGCCTCGCACGACGCACACGGGTCGAAGCCGGCGGCCGGACGCGGGGCCGTGAGCACCTCGTCGACCATGATCGCGCCGCGAAAGGCGATCCACGGCCCAAACTCCGGGTGGATCAGTACACCGAGCAGGCTCCGACGACCGAGCTCGGCAGCTTCGGCGAGATGCACGAATGAGACGCGAGGCTCGTCGGTCCGGAAGGGGAAACGCACGCGGCCGTCGATCCCGATCGCACGCAGCCTCGGCAAGACCTCCGTCTGCATCAGCGCCTCGGTGAAATCATCGAGCGGATCGGCGCGCTCCCCGTGCTCGGGATGCGCACCGATGTGGTGCTGATAGGCTGCCCAGAAGCCGCCCCCGCCGTGCCCCATGACGATCACGCTCGTCGCACGCTGGGTACCGAGTCGCCACGCGGCCGGAACCAGCGCGTCGTACTCGGACACCGGCGCGATGCCGACGAGGTTCAGGCCGAAGGGTCGGACGATGGAGACGATACGCGCGCCGATCGTCGCCGCGCTCACCCCGTGCGGCGATCCAATCGGCCCAGAATCGATGCCAACCCAAGAAGGACGGCGCTGCCAATGATGGCGGTGAGCCCCGACAGAGCCGCGGTCACCGCATAGGCGACGTGACGCGCGAGTGCGGCCTGATACTCGGCCTGAAAGAGGATGTGATCGGGATGACGCTCGAGCGCATGCGCCGCCCGAAAGTACACCTCGTCCCCGAGCACCCACCGCATGGAGACGACGGCCAGCGCCAATCCGCCGACGAGAAGCAGGGTCGCAAGGATCCGTAGGTAGAGCGTCATGTACTGCTGTGCCCGGGGACGCGCGCGGCGAACGCGCCGTGCTCCGATGGGCCTCGGAGCGGGAAGTGAGTCTCCGCTTCCCCCCGTGTCGCCACGCGCACCAGGCGCAGGACCTCTGATACGGGGTCCGCGCGCATTGGTGCTGCGAGCATCGGTGGCGGCGCGACGGGCGGGCGCGCCGCCAGCATCAGAGCGTGCACCTTCGCGCAACCACTCTCGGGATCAACGGGACACTGGGCACCCTCGGTGACATACGCGAGCACCCCCACGTATGCGGCGGCCACCGCGAAACCGAACCATCGTCGAACGCGCATGGCACTAGCATACGCTGGCACACTCGGGCGCTCAACCACGCGCTTCATCCAGGTCGAGACGATACACCTGCACCCTCCGTTGCCGGATCGGGTCGTAGGCATGCCACTTCTCGGCGGGCACCTCGGCCGCGTCGACACGCCGAAACCCCTGGCGCCCGAAGAAATCCCCGACCCGTGCCCGCGTGGTGCACGCAAACAGATACGAGAGTCTTCGTTCCCGAGCCTCGGCCTTCATCGATGCCACCAGAGTGAGGCCCACCCCCTCCCCCTTGAATCGCGTCAAGGTATAGAGACCGACGATCTCGCCGGCATGATGCGATGCGTACGGTACCGTCCGCAACGCACAGACACCCGCCAGGTGCCGATGGCCGACGGTCGCCCCGAACCCTTCGAACAGAATCTCGGCAAGCTCCTCCGCACTCCGTTCCTTCAGAAACCCCTCACGCTGCCCGCGCTCGAGGAGCTTCTCCACCTCGTGGAAGTCGTCGACGCCGAGTCGTGCCACTCGGCAATACTCTTCCCGCGTGCACAATGTCCCGGCGCCCTCGTACGTGAAAAGCTCACGCGCTGCTCCGTCGACGGTGCACACGTTCACCGCCTCGACGCCGCCAGCGAGCGCCCGCTCGATCGCGCCGAGAAGCGCTCGGCGATCGGCAACGCGCTCGTCCGCGAGCAGCTGTCCCAGCACTCTGGCGTTCGCGAACGAGATGAGCCGCCCGGTCTCTGGGTGACGAATCCCACCGGTCGGATCGAGGACGATGAGTTTGCGAGCGCGCAAACGCTCGGCCAGGATACGCGCGCGTTCGACGAGCCCGGCCATGGAGTCGGCATCACAGCAGGCCGCCAGCAGCATGTTGGAGCGAAGCATGCCCCACACATCGGCCAGGAATGGAAGCGTCATTGCCCCGGGGGGGAGGGTCGCCATGCACGGCGAGGCGCCCTCCGACACGTCGGCGGGGCCGCTCAACGCCGCACGGAGCGTGTCGTCGGTCACGCCGCCTCCAGCGGCGACTACCAACACACGGGTCCCGTTACGCACGAGCTCGCCGGTGACCTCGCCGAGGGCGCGAAGCACACCCGGATCCCCCTCGTAGTACACGGCGCAGAGCAACGTCCGACCGCGAAACTCCTCGAGGTAGAACTCCTTCTCAGTGAACTCCGACCGATGCATCCTTGGCTGGTACCAGAAAGGCGGCACGCGAGAAAGAAACCGCAACGCCGCGAAGTTGCTTTTCCCCAGAACGCCTCGTAGGTACAACGCCGTGCCACGAGGGAATCCCGAAGGACGGTTCGTCATCACCATCGTCGCGATGGCACTGGTCAGCGCGGTCGCGCCCTCGGCGTGCCGGCCCCCTGCCACCGCCGGTCGGGACGCGGCACCCGCCGTGGCCACCGCCGGTCGAGACGTGGCACCCGTCGCCGATACTCGCGGTGGAGTGGCCACCGAGCACCCGCGTGCCACCGAGATCGGACTCGCCATCTTGGAACAAGGCGGCAACGCGGTCGACGCTGCAATCGCGATCTCGTACGCGGGGTGCGTCCTGAACGCATCGTCGTGCGGCATCGGGGGCGGCGGCTTCATGCTCATCCGCACTGCGGAGGGCGCGGTACACGCGCTCGACTATCGTGAGCGTGCGCCGGAGGGCGCACATCGCGATCTCTACCGCCGCGGCGACGAGATTCTACGCGCGCAGTCCCGCACGGGTGGGCTGGCGGTCGGTGTCCCTGGAGAAATCGCCGGACTCGAGGCGGCACGCGAGCGCTTCGCGCGACTGCCGAGGGCAACCCTGATGGAACCCGCCATCGCGCTCGCTCGCGACGGCTTCCCGATCGGCCAACACCTGGCCAAAGCCATCGCACGCAACAAGGGATCCATTCGCGCCTCGACGGGACTAGCCCCGCTGCTGCTCGACGCCTCGGGCACACCGCGTGCGGCGGGCTCGATCCTGAAGCGGCCAGCGCTGGCGCGTACGCTGGAGTTGGTCGCCCGCGACGGCAGCGCCGCATTCTATCACGGTGCGGTTGCGAACGAGCTCGCGCGCTCGGTCACAGCGGCTGGCGGTATTCTGACCGCGGACGATTTGGCGGCATATCGACCCGAATGGCGCACACCGCTCCGGGCAACCTACCGCGGCTTCGAGATCTTCACGATGCCGCCGCCGAGCTCGGGCGGCGTCCTGCTCGAGGTACTGCACATTCTCGCCGCCGACGACCTCGCCGCGATGGGACACCTCTCGCCAGAGTATCTGCACCTTCTGGCCGAAGCGATGAAGCACGGCTTTGCCGATCGCGCCCGCTGGTACGGTGACCCAGCATTCACCAACGTTCCGATCGAACGACTGACCTCACCCACGTACGGACAGGCCCTACGTAAACGCATCAAACCCGATACCGTCGGCCCAGCGGGACAGTACGGCATGATCGACGCCGGCACCGCGCACTATTCGGTAATGGACGAGGACGGCATGATCGTCGGATGCACGACGACCATCAATACCGCGTTTGGCGCCATGATCATCGGCGGGGACACCGGGATCATCCTGAACAACGAGATGGACGATTTCTCGATCGCGCCAGGCGTACCGAACTCGTTCGGCCTCGTGGGCGGCGAAGCGAACGCGGTGGACAGCGGCAAACGGCCGCTCAGCTCGATGACACCCGTGATCGCGCTCGGTCCTGACGACCAGCGGATCGTGGTCGGCGGATCCGGCGGGCCGCTGATCATCAGTGGCGTACTGCAGACACTCCTCGGCATGATCGACTTCGGACTTGGTGCAGAGCCGGCGATCCACGCGCCCCGTATCCACGATCAGTGGGCCCCGCCGGTCCTCGGGATCGAGGAGGGCATCGACGCGACAATCGCAGAGGCGCTCCGCGATCGTGGGCATACGGTCCGCACGCTACCTTTCAGCGCCGCCGTCCAGGTCGTCGCGCGACGAAACGCCCACTTCCAAGCGGCGGCTGACGCTCGCAAAGGTGGCCGCGGCGCGACCTGGTAGTGCGATGGCCAGCCTCGCGATCATCGTCGCAACGCGCGACCGCGAGGCGATGCTCCAACGCATGCTCACGAGTGCGCTCGCATTCGTCGCGACCGACCAGGCAGGCCTCGACGTCATCATCGCCGACAACGGCTCGCGGGACGGCACGCGATCGATCGTCGAGGCCGCCACCCAACGCGACGCCAGGGTCCGATACCTGTGGGCGCCCCACGGCGGCAAGAGCCAGGCCCTCAACACCGCCATTCGGATGACCGACGCCCCGATCCTCGCCTTCGTCGACGACGACATCATCTTCGATCGCGCCTGGCTCGATGCCGTAACGGCGTACTTCGCCAACACCAACGCCGGCGCCGCGCAGGGCGCCATCCTGCTACCCCCAGAGGTCGCCGCCGATGCCGCGCTTACCGCCGAGGTGGAGCGCTGGGGGACCATCCCCCGGCGGGAGCTCACGCCGACAGCCCGGACGTCCCGCTCGCTGACCGGCGCCAACATGTTCGTGACGCGGCAGACGTTCGCACGTGTCGGGCTCTTCGATGAGCGGCTGGGACCCGGCGCCGCGGGCGCCTGCGAGGACACCGAACTCGCGCTTCGGGTTCAAGCCGCGGGCATCGACATCGGCACCATTCCGAACGCCATCGTCTACCACGCCGTCGAACGCGAGCGCCTCACGACCGAGCATCTGCGCGCCATGCACGAACTCCGAGGCCGAAGCCGCACCTACTACAAACCGTCTGGGGCGAGCCGCATTCTCCCCAACCTCGCGATGGCCGCCCTCGCGGTCGCCTGGACCACGATCGGCGGCTCACCACGGGCGCGGGTGCGCGCGCTCGGCCGGTGGTACCACTACCGAGCCATGCTCCGCATGCGGCGCGCCCCCCGGCTTCCCGGTGGCGCACCACAACTCGAGGAGTCGTAAGGGCCCCCCGTGCAATCATGCCGCGAGTCTCGCTCATCATCCCAGTCCGGAATCAGCCGGCCTACCTCGCCGAAAGTTTGACGAGCGTCTTTCGGCAGCCCTACCAGGACATCGAGGTGATCGTCGTCGACGACGGCTCGACCGAGGATCTCGGCCCGGCGATTGCCCCCTGGGGTGACCGCCTCCGGTTCGTCCGCCAGGAGCCTCGCGGTGTCGCCGCCGCGACCAATCACGGAGCGCGGTTGGCCACGGCCGACCTGCTCGCCTTCCACGACGCCGACGACCTGATGGAGCCGCCACGGCTGACCGCCCTGCTGCCCTACCTCGACGACGATCCGGATCTCGGCCTGGTGTTCGGCAACGGGATCGAGATGCGCGCAGATGGCACGCTGATGGGGCCCGTCATTCCCGAACGGCAGACACGCGCGCTGGTGCGACGCGGCGTCCGCCTCGACGATCTGCTGCGCCGGAGCTTCGTGTACCTTCAGGCAACCATTGTCCGGCGATCCGTCTTCGCGGCCGTGGGCGGACTCCCCGCGCTCCCCGCGGGCGGCGACTGGGGCCTCGCACTGCGCTGCGCCCTGCACCATCGTATCCGCTACGTCGAGGCAACGTGCTTCCGCTACCGGCAGCACGAGGCCAGCCTCACGGCCGCGTCGGTCTCGATGGCCGCCGCCGCGGTGGACGTCCTCCGCGACTTCATCGCGAAAGAGCCCGCACTCACGACGCGGGTGCGCCCGCGCCGGCTTGCGCAGGCACTCGCACGACGATTGGCACGCCTCGCTGCGCAACAGGTTACAGCGGGAGACCTCGTGGCCGCTCGTCGCAACCTCGACGAGGCCACGACCCTCGCCCCGTGGATGCTCAAGTACCGCCTCCGACGCCGACGCCTCGACCGCGACGTGCTCAGTCGAGGATGATCGTCTCGTCGCGAGCGGCGCCCACCGAGATCATCGGAAATGGCGTGCCTGTCAGCTCGCGCAAACGCTCGACGTACCGGAGCGCATTCGCCGGCAGGTCGGTCAGCTTCCGCGCGGCAGACAGCGGCTCAGTCCATCCCGGAAGCTCTTCGTACACGGGCTCGACGCGCTCGAGGAGCCGCGCACTCGGTGGCACGCAGTCATACGACACCCCGTCGACGCGGTAGCTCGTACACACGCGGATCGGGTCCAAGCCAGTCAGCACGTCCAGCTTGGTGAGGGCGATCCCCGTCAAGCCGTTCACACGCGATGACTGCCGCACGACGACGGCGTCGAACCACCCGCATCGGCGTGGACGGCCGGTCGTCGCACCGAACTCATCGCCGCTTTCCCGCAGTCGCTCGCCGAGGGCGTCGTGCAACTCGGTAGGAAACGGCCCGTTCCCGACACGTGTCGTGTAGGCCTTGCAAATGCCGATGACCGACTCGAGACTTCCCGGCCCGATCCCCGCACCGGCGCAGGCAGCCCCGGCCACGGTATTCGACGACGTGACGAACGGGTACGTCCCGTGGTCGACGTCGAGCATCGTCCCCTGAGCACCCTCGAAGAGAATCGAGCGTCCGGCGGCAATGGCATCGTAGAGGTAGAGTGCGGTGTCCGTGACGTAGGGGCGGAGCCGATCGGCATAGGACCGGTAACTGTCGTACATCGTCGTGAAATCGAGCTCGTCCTCGCCGAGGACGGCACGAAGGTAGCGATTCTTTTCCGCCAAGATCTGGGTCAACTTCTCGCGGAAGACCTCTTCGTCGAGTAGATCGACGACCCGGATACCGGTCCGTGCGACCTTGTCCTCGTAAGTGGGCCCGATACCACGTCCGGTCGTCCCCACCTTGGCCTCGCCGCGCTGGCGCTCGCGCGCGATGTCGATGGCGCAATGGTACGGCATGATCAGGTGCGCCTCGTCGCTGATCTTGAGACACGCCTCGTCGGTCAGGTAGCCGCGATTCTGCAGCGCGTTCAGCTCTTCGATCAGCACACCGGGATCGATCACGACGCCGTTGCCGATGACGCAGATCCGTCCTTCATTGAGCACGCCCGACGGAATGAGGTGCAACACCGTACGTTCCGAGCCCACAACCAGCGTGTGCCCGGCGTTGTTGCCCCCCTGAAAGCGCACGACGACATCGGCATCACGGGCAAGAATATCGACGATCTTGCCCTTGCCCTCGTCCCCCCACTGCACACCAACAACGACGACGGTTGCCATGGTCAGGACTTCACAGCTTCAGGAGATGCGCCGACACGATATCGGGCGCACCCCTGAGCTCCTCGAGCACCGATTCGGGCACGGGCTCGTCGACATGGACGAACGAGATCGCCATCTTGCCAATGCCCTCACGCCCGAGTTCGAGTCCGGCGATATTGATACCGTGGGTACCGAGTAGTGTTCCAACCCGACCGACCACACCGGGCACGTCGCGGTTATTGAGCATCAGGACGTATCCCTCCGGCACCGCCTCCATGTAAAAGTCGTTGATCCGAACCAACCTCAGAATATTCGTGCCGAACAACGCCCCTTCGACGACGGTCGTCACGTCGCCGCGCGTCAGCCGGACACGGATCGAGTTGACGAAGTCACTCCCGCCACTCGTCTGCGTCTCGCGCACCTGAATGCCGCGCTGCTTGGCGATAGCCGGCGCGCTCACGAAATTGACGCTGGCGTCGAGGAAATGTCCGAGGAGGCCGCGGAGCACTGCCGGGGTCACCGGACGCCAGTCGAGCTCGGCGATCTGACCGGCGTACTCGATGCAGATTTCGGTCGGCAGCTCCGTCGTCAACTGCCCCAACAAGCTGCCCAACTTTTCGCCGAGGAGCAGGTGCGGCTTGAGCACGGAGAGCATCTCGCCGCTCACCGAGGGCATGTTAACCGCGGCCTGAATCTCGCCATCCACCAGAAAGCCGGTGATCTGCTCGGCGATCGCGACGGCGACGTTCACCTGTGCTTCGCTCGTCGCCGCCCCGAGGTGCGGCGTACAGATCGTCTGGGGCAGCGCGAGCAGTGGGTGATCAGCCGGCGGCGGCTCGGTCGTATAGACGTCGAACGCCGCCCCGGCGACGTGCCCGGCAACAATGGCCTCCGCCAGCGCCTCCTCGTCGACGATGCCGCCGCGCGCGCAGTTCACGATGCGTACGCCACGCTTCATCTTTGCGATGGCCTCACGATTGATGAGTCCGCGTGTCTCCGGCGTGAGCGGCGTATGCACCGTCACGAAGTCAGCACGCGCATACAGCTCGTCGAGCTCCACGAGCTCGATCTTCATTTTCGCCGCCGCCTCGGGCGTCACGAACGGATCGAACGCGATCACCCGCATGCGAAGGCCCTGCGCACGCTCGGCCACGATCGGCCCGATGTTCCCACGACCGACGACACCCAGCGTCTTGTTGCAGACCTCGGAGCCGGTGAATTTGCTGCGCTCCCACTTTCCGGAACGCAGCGACGCATCCGCCTGCGGAATCCATCGAGCCACAGCCAGCATCATCGTGATCGTATGCTCGGCCGTGGTGACGTTGTTGCCCCCAGGGGTGTTCATCACAACGATACCCCGCGCGGTCGCCGCAGCAACGTCGATGTTGTCGACACCGATTCCTGCCCGCCCGATGATCCGGAGCTTCCCCGCCTGCTCGAGCGTCGCGGCGGTGACCTGGGTGCCGCTGCGGATGACGAGGCCGTCGTAGTCGCCGATGATGCGCTCCAGCTCATCGGGTGGCGTCCCCGGCTTCAGGTCCAGCTCGACCTCGGAGCTAGCCGCAAACACGGCAACGCCCTCCGGGGCGAGCGAATCGGTCGCGAGCACTCGATACGACACGGGCTCCTCCCTCTTCCTCAGCGGCCTGGTTCGGGGAAAGCGTCCATCAGGACGGCCTGGGCCGCCCCGACACCCGCCCCGAATGCCACAGGATGTCCGAATCTCGCCAGCCCCATCTCGAACGCGGCGAGCCCCTGGACGACATCGAACGCATCGGCATACCCGAGGTGGGCGAGTCGTACGATCTTCCCCTTGAGGGCATCCTGCCCACCGGCGAACGTCACGCCGATCTCGTCGCGCAGATACCCGACGATCTTCCCGGGCACGCCGTCCGGCAGGTACACACCCGTCGCGGCTGGGCTCGGATCGTCCGGCGCGACGAGCCGTAGCCCGAGCGCCGCGACCCCCGCCCGCATCGCGCGCGCCAGCAACTCGTGCCGCGCGTACACCGCCGGAAGCCTCTCGGTCAGCATCAGATCAAGCGCCGCCCGAAGACCAGCGATGAGCGAGATGGCCGGCGTCCATGCCGTCGTGTCCTTCGCTTGGCTGGCGCGCTCGCGCGGAAGATCGAAGTAGTAGCGGGGAGTCGTCGACCGCTCGGCCGCCTGCCACGCCTGCTCAGAGAGCGCAATGCACGCGAGCCCCGGGGGCAGCATCAGTGCTTTCTGCGAGCCCGTGATGAGTACGTCGATTCCGAGGTCATCCATCGGGAGATCGAACACGCCCACCGCGGTGATCCCGTCGACGACCAACAACGCCTTGCGTCCGCGGGTGACCGCCGCAAGGCGGTCGACCGGATGACGCACGGTCGTCGAGGTCTCGCTCCCCTGCGCCAGGACGAGCCGCGTATCAGGGTACTCGTCGAGCGCACGCGCGACGGCATCGGGGTCGACGGCGCGGCCCCACTCGACCTTGATCTCGGTCACGGCCAGGCCGTACGCGGCAGCGATCTTGCCCCATCGCTCACCGAACTTCCCGCCGTTCACGACCAACACACGATCGCCGGGCGACGTCAGGTTCGTTACCGCCGCCTCCATGGCTCCGGTCCCGGAAGACGCCAGGACGAGCACGTCCTGTTGAGTTTGGAAGAGCTGACGGAGGCCGTCGCGCACCTCGGCGACGACTGCCTCGAATTGGGGCGTCCGGTGATGAATCACCGGCTGCGCCATCGCGAGGAGAACCTCAGGCGGCACGGGCGTAGGCCCAGGCGCGAGCAGATATTTCTTGATCATGTTTCCTTTGACCGGGCGAAAAAAAACCCGGACCCCAATTTGTTCAGAGGCCCAGGCGTTCGGCTCCTGAAGATCGCACTCCCCCGTGGTGCTCCACGAAAACGCCAGTCGTGCGTCCAAGGACTTTCGGAAGGGCCGAACGCTAACGAAGGCACGCCAGGGTGTCAAGGCGATCCAGGAGATGCACCGGGCCTGGCGACAACACTCGGCAAAGCACGAGGCTGCAATAGCTCTCCCGGTACGCTACATCACCGTGCGGAGCGTGATCCGACAGGTCCGGACACAGGGTCGGCACGATCCACTGGACGCGGACGAGGGAGAATGCGCATGACACACCATGGCATGTTGATTCCGCTGGCGGCTCTCGCGCTTGGCGCGCTGATCGTCGTCACGGATGGGAACGCAGCCTCAGATGCCGCGCCGGGGGATGACGCGGCCGCGAGCGCAGTCGACGACGAGCCGCGTGCCAGCGAGAGCGCTGCCGAAGGCGACACCGGCAACTACGTCGCGGACACCGCGGGCGGACAGGCCATCATCGACCACGAGGCCTCGCGGCAGCGTGAGCTGGAGTTCGAGGACACACCCAGCCTGCCAACGATCTTCGTACACCAGTGGACCTATCGCGACATCAAGGAGCCGACCCCCACAGTCTCGGTCGACGACCGCGCCCCCGCCGAGCTGACACTGATCGATGCCGTGCATCACGCACTGGCCAACAATCCAGGAATCTCGGCCCAGCGTCTGACACCCCTCAGCTTGCGACAGGACGTGCGAAACGCCGAGGCGGTCTTCGATCCGCTGCTGTCGATCAACGCCTCGCGGGATCGGCGCGAAGCACCAAACCCCTCCGCGCTCGTTGGCGTCGCGTCAACGAACGTCACCAACTTCGACGGCGAGCTGAAGATCGAGAAGACCTTGCGTACCGGCGCGGAGATCTCGGGCGCGCTCACGACAAACCGGCAATCGTTGAACGCCGCGTTTCAGACATTGCGTCCGCAATACACGACCGATCTGCAGTTCTCGCTGAATCAACCGCTGCTCCGAGATTTCGGAAAGAACTTCGCGTACCTCCTCGTCGACGTGAGCGAGACCAACTCCGAGGCCGCGCGTTACCGCTACCGTGCCGAGCTCGCCAATTTCGTGAAACGCGTGATCGAGGCCTATTGGGTGGTCGTCTTCACACGCCAGAACCTTGTCGTGCAGGAACAGTCGCACGAGCTCGCCCTGCAAACGCTCCGCGAGAACCAGGAACGGGTGCGCGTCGGCCTGCTCGCTCCGGTGGTCGTCAAGGAGGCGCAGAGCCAGGCGGCGCTCCGTGAGGAACAGGTCATCCTCGCCCAGAACGACCTCGAAAACTCGCTGGCTGCGCTCCGGCAGATCGTCTACATGCAAGTCCGCAACGACTTCCTCCCGCAGAAGGTCAACCCGGTAGAGGAGCCACACACGCGCCCGATATCGGTCGACACCGAGTTTGCGCTGACCCTGGCCTTCGACGAGCGCCCGGAAATCATGGCCCAGAGTCTGGAGCTCAAGAGCAGGCGCATCACCGAGCGGGTACGTGAGAACCAGGTATTGCCGCGCGTCGACCTCGTCGCCGGGGGAGGCCTGAACGCGTTGTCCGGTGATCCGGAACCGGTCGAGTTCCAGGGACAGATCGTGACCTCCCCGTTCGGTGGCAGCTACGAGGAGGCCTTCGAACGCCTGGGCGACGGCGATTTCTACTCGTACTCGTTCGGCATAGAAATCGAGATCCCGTTCGGCAACGCCGCCGCCAAGAGCGAGTACGCGAAAGCCAAAATCGCGACGGCCCGTGCCCGCCTCGACCGCCGCCAACTGCTCTCGGACGTGACCGTCGAGGTCGAGCAGGCCGTGAACGACGTCGAAGCCAATATGAAGCGAATCCACTCCACACGGATCGCGCGTGAACTCGCCGAGGAGAATCTCCGTAACCAGCAGAAGCGTCTCGAGGTCGGCATGGCGACCACGAAGGACGTGCTCGATTTCCAGGACGATCTCACGCAAGCACGCGGCAACGAACTCAAGGCTGCCGTCGATTACAACATCTCTCTCGCCGAGCTCTCCCGCGCCACGGGCATGATCCTCGAGCGCTTCTCGGTCGTCATCGAAGAACCGGGCGAGCGCTACGTGCCGTGGTGGGCGAAGTTTTAGTTTCAAGGCTGTTTCGCCCCCGTGCGCGCGGCGCTGCGCGCCGTGCTCCGATGGGCGTCGCCCCAGCAAAGCGCGGTTTGCTGGGGCTGTCGGTACAGTTTCGCCCCCGTGCGCGCGGGCGCTCCGCGCCCGTGCTCCGATGGGCGTCGCCCCAGCAAAGCGCGGTTTGCTGGGGCTCCTGAAAACGCGTTAGCCAGCGTCGCGCCGTGAGCGGGACGGGGGTACGATCGGCGATGATGCGTGGTCGTCAGTCGCGTAGCCTTGGATCTGTGGGCGTCACGTTCGCGAAGGCTAGGATCGCCAATCCGCTGGCAACCGACGTTCCGCCGGTGGAGCTGGAGTTCCTCGTCGACACTGGCGCGATCTACAGCGTCGTTCCCGCAACTATGCTCGAGAGTCTCCGAGTCGTGCGGCTCGAACAACACGACTTCACGCTCGCCGACGGGACCCACCGCGCCTACGATATCGGGGAGGCCTCGTTCGAGATCTCGGGCCGGACTCGGACGTCCCAGGTCGTCTTCGGCCCTGCGGGTGTGACCCCGCTGCTCGGGGCATTCACGCTGGAAAGCCTCGGGCTCATGGTCAACCCGGTTACTCGAGAGCTGCTGCCGATGCGGCTCCTACTTGCGACCCACCAACAGGCCGCGTCACCCGCCGTACCGTAACGTCGATCGATGGAAGTGACGATTCAGGATCTCGGCAGCTTGGGGGAGCTGATCGCGGCAATCGCGACGGTCGCTACCCTGGCCTACCTCGCCTTCCAGATTCGGCAGAATACCGCGTCGTTCAGAGCCGCGGCGTACCGGGACGCCACGGGATCCATGAACGACTGGAGCGCGTTGTTCATCCACCATCCCGAGACCATCGCGCTCTTTGGGAGAGGGCTGAAGGATCCGCGCTCACTCGAGGTCGGCGAGCGAGCCGAATTCAATCACATCTTGGCGACGCTGCCAGACGAAACGGCTGCCCCTCGGGCGCGCTAAGACCGCGATGCAAGCCGAGGGCACACTGCAACTGGTCGCGGAGATCGCGGTCGCGTTCGTCGGCGCCCTGGCGCCGCTCTGGCGACGCGGAGACTAGCGCTCCGATCACCTGGTGACGATACGGCGGACGCGCCCAAGCATCCGCGCCATCGCGCCCGGGGCGGCGGCGGTCGTGACCGGACGGCGCACGCCGTCGCGGGTCTCCGAGTAGGTCCGGGCAGGCGGCGCGGGCTGTACCGGCGCATCCTCGTGCCAGACGCGGATGTGAGTCCCGAACTCGACCGCGACTTCCTTCAAATGCTTGAGCGCGAACTCGAGGCCGAACCCGTGCCGGTGCAGTTCCGCTAGCACGTCCGGGGCGACTACGAACTGAAACTCGGAGCACTGCCAGCGCGCCCCAAGAATGTCCTGCCAATGCTCCGGGTAGAGGTAGCAGGGATGCAGGTAGTGGGCCTCGTTGAAAAAGGTCCGGTGCGTGTAGATGAACGCCTCGTTCGTCCAAGCGTACGGAGTCCAGATTTCGACCTGGGCGCCGTTCATCGCCACGCGACTGATCTCGCGGTAGATCATGGCGTGATCGGCGAGGTGCTCGAGACAATGCGCGCTGAAGATCGTCTCGACGCTCCGATCCGCAAACGGCAACCGCTCGCGCTCGATGTCGACGATGTGGTCGACCTGATCGCCAGGTTCTTTGTCGACCCCAACAAAGCCAGGCCGCTTGGCCCAGCCGCAACCGATGTCGATCGCGAGCCCACCGCTCATGCGCCCGCCATGGTCGTGGATTCGGCGGCGGCGTCAACCCGCGCGATGACGAGCTGCACACGCTCTCTGCCGGCCAGCCGAAGCGCCTGCACGGTGAATCCCTGTCCCTGCGCTTCGCGCGCCGTCGTATAGCCGAGTCTACGCCAACGCGCGCCCGGAGTGGCGCCGGGAGGCACAGGCGCGACGACAAGCGCACCCATCGCAGCCAACCACCGGCGCGGCCGATTGTGGTCGAGCAGGAGCAGCTGACCTCCGAGGGCGAGCGTCCGCCTCGTTTCGGCCAGCAAGTGCCGCCGGTCCGCACCCGACGGCCCCACCCCAACGAAGCTCACCAGGACGGCCGGCTGGGTGGCATCTCCGTACGGCAACCGCCCACCGGCCAGAGGCGTTGGCGTCGTCGGCCGCACGTGCCCCGACCCGAGGAGCGCGCCGTCCACCGACCCGCAAACCGGAATCCGGCCGTCGAACGCGACCACCACGAGAGGCGTCTCGCCCAGGACTGCCAGAATTTCGGCGGAAACCTCACGCTCCCACACGTGCAACATCCCTTTTCCTGCCCACGCTCGGCCGCGCCGCGCAACGGCTTCGGCCATCCCGTCTCGCCCCGCTCGGACCCGCTTTGCGACGCGTCAGCCCGCGACGCGCCCGGTCTCGTCCCCGCGCAGCCCCGCCGGGCCCGCGCAGTAAACTCGCTGGCCCCCTCCGAGCCTACCGGCCGGGCTGGTTGCGGATGAGACCCATGAACTCCTGGCGCGTCTCGCTGTTCTTGCGAAACGTCCCGAGCATGGCGCTGGTGGTCACGAACGAGTTCTGCTTCTCGACGCCGCGCATCCGCATACAGAGGTGCTCGGCCTCGACGACGACCCCGACCCCGTCAGGCTCGATCGCCTCCATGAGGCTCGACGCGACCTGCGTGGTCAATCGTTCCTGCACCTGCAACCGTCGCGCGAACACTTCGAGCAACCGCACGATTTTGCTGAGGCCGAGTATCTTGTGGGAAGGAATGTAGGCGATGTGCGCCTTGCCGAAGAACGGCAGCATGTGGTGCTCGCACATGGAGAAGAAGTCGATGTCCTTGACCAGGATCATCTCGGAGTACTCCTCGGTGAAGAGCGCCGAGTTCAGGATCTCACGCGGATCCTCTTTGTACCCCTTGGTGAGCGTCGAAAGGGCGCGGACGACCCGTTCGGGCGTACGTTCCAGTCCCTCTCGCTCTGGATCCTCACCAATCGCCCGCAGCAACTCGCGGACGTGCTCCGCTCCCGTCAAGATTTGCCCTTCTTCTCGATGGCGCGAACCTTTTGGTACTTCCGGTAGTCGTATCCCGTCGCCATCGCCATCAGAAGGCCTTCCATGCCGCCCTCGCGCTCGCGACGCAGGATGCTCAAGCGGTCGTAGAACTCGCGGAAGTCTTTGTTGATGCGCTGTGACGTATCGACCGGGTTCAAGAAGAAGTCGTTCAGGCGCGTGATCGTGAAGCGCAGCGCCGAAAAGCGTAGCTCGTTCGGAAAGGCATCCCATTCGGCGAGCGACAACGTTCTCAGCGACTCGTACCCCGCAATGAGGGATTCGAAGCGCTTCAGGTCGTAACGCTCGCCGTCGTAGCAAAGCGCATTCACGGCAGTCGCCAGGTCGAAGATGTACTTCCCGCGTGAGGCCGCTTCGAAATCCAGGACGGCAACGACCTTCTCCCCACGGAACAGCAGGTTGTCGAGAAACGGATCTCCGTGGATGATGCCCTTGGGGAGCTTCGACTCGAGGTAGTGCTCGAGATAGCCGACCTCTTCGTCCAGCGTGCGGGTGATCTTCTTGAAGTAGCTGGGCAGGCGCTCGCGAACGTCGAGATACACCTCGGCGACCCGCTCGAAGCTGAAGCGGTTCTCGATGCCCTTCTTGTAGCCTTTGCCGATGACGTGCAGGTCGGCAAGAACGCGGCCGGCGTTCTCGATCTGGTTCAGGGTGAGCTTGGGAGCTTCCTTGTGGTTGCCATCGACGAACTTGTAGAGGGAGACGCACTTGCCCCCGACCTCCCGGTACTGCCGCCCCTTGCGATCGACCGCGAGCTGCGGACACGGGAACCCGTGCTTGCGCAGATAGAGCAGGAGGTCGAGCTCGCGCTTGACCTCGATCTCGCTCTTCACTTCGTCGACCCGGACGAGATACCGCCCCTTCGAGGTGTCGACGCGATGGTGCGTATTGACGGAGCCCTCGACGACGCCGTTGGTCGTCTGCAACTTGCCGAGACCGTAGTCTTCCGCAAGCTGTGCCAGCTGCCGCTTATCGAGAAGTGTATAGGGTGCCATTGAGGGTTTCCGTTTCGGGAAGCGTGGAGCGAGTGCTGCCCTTTATACGCCTAACCCCGCGATTGTCAAGAAGATTCTGGAAACTGGCATATCCCAGGCAACCTGCGCTGGAACTCCCGAGGTCGGGCAGGTACCCGATTTCACAGGCCGGATTCAGCCCGAGCGATGGTCAGCCCTAGGACGGTTTGGAGCGGGGGCGGCGACGTTGGGGGGGCGGGGGCTCATCGGAGACCCCTATTTGTGGACACTGCTTCAGGATCTGACAGTCGGGACATTTGGGCTTCCGGGCAAGGCATACCCGACGGCCGTGATGGATCAGCCTATGGGTGAAATGGGTCCATTCACGCTCGGGAAGCAGGGCCCGCAGATCCATTTCGATCTTGTCGGGATCAGTCTCATCGGTCAGCCCGAGTCGCTGTGAGAGGCGCTTGACGTGGGTATCGACGACAATCGAGGGGACCCCGAACGAGGTGCCGAGGACGACGTTCGCGGTTTTCCGCCCTATTCCAGGGAGGGTGACGAGAGTGTCGAGGTCGGCGGGCAGGCTACCGCCGAAGTCGTTCGCCACGACGCTCGCAACTGCCCGTAATGACTTGGTCTTCTGCCGGAAGAACCCGGTTGAGTGGATCATCGTCTCGAGCGCGGCGGGATCGGAGGCCGCAAGCGAATCCGGATCGGGATAGCGCGCGAAGAGCTCCGGGGTGACCATATTCACCCGCTCGTCGGTACATTGGGCGGCCAGAATCGTCGCGACCAGGAGCTGCCAGGCGTCCTCGTGGCGCAGCGCACACCACGCGTCGGGATAAGAGTCTGCCAGGAGCTTGGCGATCCGCCGGGCCCGCGTCTTCCCGTCGGCGGCTGGGGAACTCACGGGTCAAGCACGCCGAAGTGTCGTGGCGCCTGCCGGACCGGCGGCCAGCGCCTTGCGCTCGGCCGCGACCCCGGCTCGGTATCGCTCCACGGCGGTGGCGACCTCGGTGCGGTCCCAGCCGTGGACCGCACCCATCATCTCGGCGACCTCTTCGACGATGTCGAGGCCCGACGCGGCATCCCGAAACGTCAGGCGGAGGCGGCGCCGCAGCACGTCGTCGACGGTCATGGCGAGCTCGGCGGACGCGGCGCGCGGCACCTCGCCACGCCGGTACGGCAGTGTGGGCACCAGCCGGCTGGCCGCGGCAGGATCGGATCCGAGCAGCGCGACCATCTCAGGGGCACTCGCCCCGTAGCGGCCGAGGAGGTGGCGCATCGTCTTTTCGTCGAGCTGCGGCGGCGCGGTCGCGCGCATACGCTTGGCGAAGCCCTGGTAGCCGCCACGGCCCGGCAGATCGACCTTGGCGCCGGGGAGCGGCGTGGTCGAGGTTTCGCACCGGCCGAAGCGACGGCTTGGATCGGCGCTGCGCAGGCGCTCGACGACCCGATCGACCATCTTCTCGGCCACACTCCGGTAGGTAGTGAGCTTGCCGCCGCCAAGCGACAGCATTCCCGAGGGGCTCTCGAAAATCTCCTCCTCCCGAGACGTCTCTGACGGACTGGCGTCCTCGGGGGGCGCCACCAGCGGACGAAGACCCGCGAAGGCGCCAATGACATCGCGCTCGGCGAGCGCCGCCTGCGGAAAGTAGTGATTCACGGTTTCCAGAAGGTAGTCGACGTCCGCCGCGTCGGCCCTAACCGCTTCAGGGGCGGCGTCGTAGTCGGTGTCGGTCGTCCCCACCAGGATCTGGTCGTCCCACGGGATCGAGAACATGACCCGCCCATCCCGAGGTGAACGGAGGACGGTGGCTCGTTCGCTCTGGAGACGATCCCGCGCGACCAGGATGTGCACGCCCTTGGTCAGCCGCAGCACGGGCCGGCAGGCCGGATCGTCGAGGCGACGGACATGATCGAGCCACGGGCCGGTCGCGTTCACGATCTGGTGCGCGGAGAGCGTCATCGTGCCGCCACGCAGCCGGTCGACCAGATGCGCGTGGGTCGTCCCGTCATCGGCATGCGTAAACCCGTCGACGCCGACGTAGTTACAGGCAACGGCGCCAGCAGCGACTGCTGACAAGACCGTTTCGAGCGTCAGCCGCGCATCGTCGGCCCAGCAATCGTAGTAGTGCATCGCACCGAGGAGGCCCTCCCGACTGAGGCCGGGCTCGTTCTCGAGCGTCGTCTGCCGTCCCCACCAACGGTGCCTGGCAATGTTCCGGAAGGCCGACAGCCCATCGTAGACCCAGAGTCCGGCGCTGAGCCGCAGGCGTCCGACGGGATCGCCGGCAAAGATCGGGAACACGAATGGCATCGGCCGGACAAGATGCGGGGCGATGCGCCGCCGCAATTGGTCGCGCTCGCGACTCGCTTCGAGCACCAGGCCGAACTCGTAGTTCTCGAGGTAGCGGAGGCCCCCGTGAATCAGCTTCGAGGACTTGCTACTCGTGCCACTCGCGAAATCAGCCTGTTCGACCAGGGCGACGCTGAGGCCACGCATGGCGGCGTCACGGGCGATCCCCGCGCCGTTGATACCACCTCCGACGACCAAGAGGTCGAAGGTCGGTGTGGCCAGCGCCTCGGCAAGCGCGGCCCGACGTGCCTCGAGGGCGTGCTCCGCCATCTCAGGCGCCTCTGCCGCGCGAACTGGGAGCCGAGCGTCTCAGGCGGCCCCTGCGCCCAGCCCCATCTGCTTGCTGACCGTCCATCGGGAGCGTCCCCGCTTCTATCATACCCGGAGGCGGTCGCCATCGCGCGGCGGGCCAGACCAACCCCAGCTTGAGATCGGCGACATTGGTCCCCGTCGGGCCGGTCATCACCAAGTCCCCGAGCGCGCGCAGGAGCGGATAGGCATCGTGGCCGACGAGCGCGTCGTCGAGGGCCCGCCCGACGCGGGCCGCACGCCGGCGCGTCTGTCCATCGACGTAGGCGCCCGCGGCGTCGGTTGGGCCATCGATACCGTCGGTCCCGACGCTCAGCAGCGCCCATCCCGGACGATCGGCCAACACCTGGGCAACCCGGAGCGCGAACTCCTGATTGCGCCCACCGCGCCCAGGCGCGGGCCCGAGCCTGACCGTCGTCTCACCCCCAGCCACGACGAGCGTCGGCACCGTGACACGTGCCCTGGCGGCATCGAGCCGCCGAGCGAAATGCTCGGCGGCCGCGGTCGTCGCCCCGGTGAGGGGCGTCAGGACGACCCGCACCGCGAGGCCCACCCGTCGAGCGGCGCGCGCGGCACCCGCCCGCGCGGTCTGGTTCCCGGCCAAGAGCAGGGTCGGCACCCGTTGGCTCGCCAGCGCGCCGGGCTTCGGGGTCTCGACGCATCGTCCACGCATGCCACCCTGGAGACGCCGCCGCACCGCGTTGGGAACCCGCGCTACGATTCCCGTCCGCACGAGCACCTGGAACGCCTCCGCGAACGTACTGGGATCGGCGACAGTCGGTCCCGAGCCGATCACCGAGAGATCGTCTCCCGGCACATCGGACAACACCAGCGCGGCGGCTGGCCTGATCCCCAAAGACGCCGCGAGACGTCCTCCCTTGATGGCGGAGAGATGTTTCCGAACGACGTTCATGTCGTCGATACTGGCACCGCTTGCCAACAGCAGCTCGCCCACCCGGCGCTTGTCACGAAGCGTGAGCCCCGGAGCGGGTGCGGCCATCAGGGCCGAGGCACCGCCCGTAAGGAGGACCAGCACCGGCGACGACTTGGCGCTTGCGATCGTGCGCAGCAGTCGACGGGTACCGTCCACGCTCCCGCGCGTCGGGACCGGATGACCGCCATACACGAGATCGATGGCGGCGAGCGACGCGGCAGTGCCCGGTGGGACAATGATCAGCCCACCACGGACGCTGGCACCCAGACGGCGCTCCACGGCCGCCGCAAGTCCGGCCGCACCCTTCCCCGCACCGACGACGATCAGCCCAGCCCCAAGGGGCAATCGCACAGGGCGTCGGCGCTCGACGTGAAGATCGAGCGCGGCGCCCCCGGCGGCAATCGTCAGAACCCGCGCGATCAGGACGTCGGGGTCGAGCGCCCGCAGCGCCGCGGCAAACAGCCCGTCGAGCAGAACCCTCCGTGCCTGCCGCGCGGTCACCCAGCCGGCGACCGCAGCGCTGGTCGAGCTATCCTACTGGCTGTCTTCGTCGAGATCAGCCGTGGGAAGCCGGCGGTAGGCCCGATCGTCCTCGACACGGCGATTCTGCCGGGCCTCGGTCTCGCGGTCGCCCTGACATTGCACGCAGAGTCGCGTAAACGGCATGGCTTCGAGACGCCCCTCGGCGATTTCCGACTCGCAGGACTCGCACTCGCCATAGGAACCGTCCGCGATCCGCTCGATCGCATCTTCGATGGCCTGCAACTTGCCACGATCGCGATCAGTGAGGATGAAGCTGATCTCGCGATCTCGCTCTTCGCTGGCAAGATCGTAGGTATCCATGCCGTCGTCTTTTGACCCTTCGCGGCCCTGCTTCAGATCTTGGCGAATCTCCGCCATGAGCTGGTCTTTCATCGCCGCGAGGGTGGCGTTGGCTTTCTTGAGGAAGGCTTTTCTCATAGGAATCCTATCGGCCCGACGAATGCTAAGGAGTGCTAAGGGGCGTGTCAACTAGCTAATTCGACGTTCGTGCACAACTGCCCCACCTTACTATTCTTTGGTGGCAGGGCCCACGCGAACCAGCATCGCGCTCCCGACGGGAAGATTCGCAGCCTCCGCGAGGGCCCGCTGCAGGTCGAACAGGACGGGCGCGAGATGCGCCCCAGGCCCACCGAGCACGACCGAGGCCGCGTGCAGCCGGCCGAGCTGACGCCGCACCTGCATGCAGACGAGCGGCGTCGCCTCCCGCTCGCGATCGACCTCGGGATCCCTCGGGGACAGGAGCAGACTATTGCTCCGTTCGCGACCGCCGCCGGCACACTCGGTGCGCAAACGCGCGGCGACCGTGGCGACCTGATCGAGACTGCCCTGGTATCGAAGCAGCCGATCAGCGAGTACCGGGTGAGCGGCGAGGATCTCGGCCGGAGACAGGCCGGGTGTCGGCGAATCCTCGGGAAGCTGGGGCACGTAGCACGCCGCCACGGGACCACCTCCACTCCCGACCGCCGTCGCGGCGTCGGCGGCGTCCCCAATCGCGACCACCGGCAGCGGGAGACCGGACGGCGTCCCCCCGGAGGTCCCGCCCGCGGGCATACTCCGGATGGCCTTCCGCACGTTCTCGGCATCATCCCCTACCCGAAAATTGTTCGAAATCGACAGGAAGCAGACGTCGCCCAACGGCAATCCGGACGCCGCCCCCAGTGCAGCGCCCCACCCGCGGGCGACACCCAACGCGTTCTGCGGCAACCCGCCGTAGATGTCGTGACTCCGGGCCACCTGGACCGTCTGCAACGCGCCTTCGTGGCAGAACCAGAGATCGAAGACGAGGCACGGTCGATGTTGCGCGGTGGCGGGCAGGTCGACCATCGGGACCCATCGCTGGTTGATGCAGACCCGCGCCGGATCAGCGGCGAGCGCCGCGCCCGTGGCCGCGATCTGATCGAAAAAGAAGTGACAGGTGCGATCGCCATACGTGTAGTCCCCACGCGCACGCACGTCAGGCGCGGCGGCAAGAAGCTCCTGGGCGTAGTGATCGATGTGCTCCTCGCTGGCCGGATACGCGGCCGGTATCGCCATCGCGTCCATGGCTGGAATGACGAAGAACGTGCACCAGCCTTCGGCGACGCGTCCCTTCTGCGTCGTGGTAAGGAGGCCGTGTTCCCGGAGATTCTCGAGCCCCGCGGTCCAGGTCTCCTCGAGTGAGCCGCCCGTGATGACGGTGCCCGCGCTCAGATGATGATCGACGTTCTTCCTGGCATCGGACGCGAGCGGCTGCCCTTCCTCGAACCGAAGCCCGGTCCGCAATGCGAACTCGGCGCGCCCGACCTGGACGGCGAGATACACCAGATGCTGATCGCGTTCCGGATAGTCGCCCAGGTAATCCCCCGCGCAGATGGCGGCCAGGAGATCGACAGCAGAGCGCGCTTGGAGCGTCTCGACGTGCGCCCCGTCGGCGTCGTGAAAGTCCGCGGCCAGTGTCCCCTCTTCGTACGACGGGCGCACTTTGAAGAACCCGTTCGGGTCCAACCGAATTGGAGAATTGCGTCCTTCCTCAGCGGGGTCGGGCAGTGGACCGTCCGGCACCGCGAGGCCAAGCCGCGCGGCGTCGTCCGGAAACTCGGTGGCGAGGACAGCGTACTCGGCGGTCATGGCCCACGCACTGAGGCGCTCCTCCCAGCCAGACACACGCTCGACGGCGCCGCGGCGAAGCGCCGTGTGCAGTGCGCGCTGCGCGCGTCCGTCCGGCTTGCCAACGCTGACGACCGGCGGGCCCCCACTCGCATCCTCGAGCACGAGCGCGGCGCCCGCCCGCCGCACCGTCAGCCGTGGGTTCTCCTGCAATTGCCCCGCCGGCACCTGGAGGATGCGCGGGCGCCAACGATAGACGTCGATGCTTTCGAGGAAACTCCACGACGGCGCAGCAACCGGCTGGACCCGCTCGGCCAAGGTCTCGGCGACCGCGCCGAACAGGCTCGGCGGATCGACGGGACCGCGACAGTCGACGATGTCGAGCGAACGCCCCCGGAACACCGCGATGTCATCGTGCGACAGCGTTGCCAGCGCGTCACGCGCGAAGACTTTCGTCACGCGAGGCTCTGCTCCGTCGCCAGGCAGAACATGCCGCCCCTCGTCGACCCCGTGATGATACAGGCAACGCACACCCTCGAGCGGATAGAACACCGGAGAATCCTCGCCGCAGAGCACGAGCACGGACACGTACGGATTGGTGATCAGATTCTGCACCACCCGCTCAACGCCATCGCGAAGCGTGGCGATCGTCCCGATCACCGCGAGCGCCGCGCTCGGGATCGAGACCGGCAGGTGCTCGAGGATCGTCGCCAATGGCGGATCCGCCTTCCGCTGCCCGGCGATCTCCAGCTCGGTATGGCCGATCAGGATCGCGACGTTGGCGCGGGGGTCGAAAACGCGGACCTTCTCGTCATCGGGAAAGAAGGGCCACTCGCGCTCGAAATCAAACGACACCAGGGCCTCGCGCTCGGGTCGCGCCTAAGCGGCAGGTGTCCGCGGTCGAAATCCGGTCGCGCTCCGAAAGGCCGTGTTGAAGTCACGATAGAGCGATCGGTGCGGCTCCAGCCGGTAGTTCTTCTTGACGAGCGTCTCGGAGATGTCGTCGACCTCCTCCACACCCGCCCATCCCTTCGGCGTGGGGTACGCGTAGTAGGGCGTATCGTCGGGCACGCCGGCGACGTACACGACGTTGATCGGCCGTCCGGCTTTGCGCGCCGAGTAGACGCGGTGCATGCCGTCGTTCACGAGCTTGATACACGGGCCGGCCGGCTCACGGGAACATTCGACCACGGGCGGGAGCAGATCCATGCCGTCTTCCGGGCCCTCCGGCGTCCAGAAACGCACGAAGCCGCGCAATCCGTAGAGATCGACCTCGTGCGCGCGAAGTGCCGCCGCCAACGCCGCGATCTTCTCGAGCTCGCCCCGCTGCACGTAGAGTTGTGCGGGCTGGAGCGCATCCGCGTCGTAGGACTCGAGAAGCGTCAGGTCGGCACGCGCGTACGGCAAACTGAGCGGTCGGCGATGCAGCGCGACGCGACGCAGCCCGGCGAAGAGATCCTCCACCCCGAAACGCTCCACGCGTGAGATTTCGATGTTCACGAGGATGCGATACCGCGCGAGGATGCCGTAGACAAGTACGCGCGTGGCGCCTGAGGTTGGCCGAGCGCCGCGAGCAACAGCTCGCGAACCTCGGCGAGATCGCGAGCGTAGACCGCACCGGGGGGTAGGGTTGTCCGCTCGGAGGCCGCCGTGGCTCCCGGAACCCAGATCGCGCCCATGCCGAGCTCGAGCGCCGGTACGACGTCCTTGTCGAGACTGTCCCCGACCATGACCGTGAACTCCGGCGCCACATCGGCCGCGGCGAGCGCCACCTCGTACAACGCGGGATCGGGCTTGGCGATGCCGACTTCGTAGCTGAGATGCCAGGACTCGATGCGCGGTACGATCGCCGGACACGCCCGACGAAACCCCGCCGCGTACGGCGCCCAGATGTTCGAGATGACACCGATGTGGGCACCGGCAGCGGCGACCGCGTCAATACACGCGGTCGCGCCCGGGACCTCCACCGGCTCCCGTTGCTGCGCCTCCCAGACCTCGGTCACGACCGGCTCAATGTCGCGAGCAATCTCGAGCACGGAGCGCAGACGCGCCGCGAGGGCCCCGGGCGAGGCAAAGGACTCCCGGAACACGAGCTGGGTGATCGTCCGCCCCTGCTCGCGCGGCAGGCCGAGCGCCTCCGCCAGCCGCTTCCCAGGGCCAACGGTCGGGCGATGCACGAGGGTATCGCCGATGTCGAAAAAGACGGTACGGGTCACGCGTCCCCTTCGTGCCACCACACGACATCCTTCTTGGCGCGCCGCAGAATCTCGACCCCCATCGCGTCGCCGCGCCGGTTCGGATGCCGACAGTATACCCGAGACACGCCGCTATTGATGGCACGCTTGGCGCACATGATGCACGGCGTGTGCGTCACGAACATCACCTTGTCCTTCTCGATCGCCCCGGCCTTGAGGAGGGCGTTCTCCTCCGCGTGGACGTACCCACTCCGATCGTGGGGAATGAACTTACGATCGTCGATCCCCGCCGCGCCGCCGTTGTATCCAACGCCCAACACGCGCTCGAGATCAGCCGACACCACGACGCATCCAACCTTCTGTGAGCCATCGGTCGAACGCAGTGCCAACGCCTCCGCGAACCGCTGATACGCTTCGGGCAACGTCAAGCGTGGCGGAAGACGCAACGAACCGGCACCGGGGCTCGGCCCGCCGGCTGGCGGCCGCCAACGCGGATACTGCACGACGGTCCTACCCGCACGACGCAGGAGCTCGACGCCGTCCAATGAGTGCGGCCCGCGATTGCGATAGTACACGTGACTGACACCGCTGTTGAGCGCACGCACGGCACACAGGTAGCACGGCGCCTGCGTGACGAAGAGCAGCTTGTCCTTCTCGACCGCACCGGCGATCAGGAGTGCGTGCTCTTCCGCGTGGAGGTGGCTGCCACCGCGCATCGGATGGGCGGTAGTCATCGCTCCGCCCGAGAAACCCGCGCCGAGCACGCGTTCGAGATTGAAGCTCACGACCACACAGCCGGTACGATGGCTGCGCGCCGGCGAGCAGCGTGCCAGAGCCTCGGCAAAGCGCAGGTAGGACTCGAACAGCGGAATCCGATCCTGCGAACGACCGCGGTTCAGCGGGTGGCTATTGTCCGGCCGCCCATCCTTGTAGCCCCGCGGGTTCTTCTGGCCGCGAGTGGCGCGCGTCAGCATCACCGGCCAACGGGCTCAGTCGCGAAAGTTGACGAACTGCAACTCGAGGCCGAAGTCCTCGCCACGAAGCAGCTCGATGGTCGCCTGGAGGTCGTCCCGCTTCTTCCCACTGACCCGGACCTCCTCCCCCATGATCTGTGACTGCACCTTCTGCTTGGAGGCTTTCACGCGCTTGACGATCTCGCGGGCCTTCTCGGCCTCGATGCCCTGCCGGACCGTAATCACCTGCCGGGCTCGGCTCCCGGCGGCATCCTCGACCTTGCCGTACTCGAGATTCTTGATCGGCACCTGGCGCCGGACAAACTTCGATTGCAGAACATCGACCACGGCTTTGAGCTTGAAATCGTCAGCGGTGGTAATCGTCAGGACCTTCTGATCCCACTCGATCTCCGTCTTCGCATCCTTGAGATCGTAGCGCTGCGCGACTTCTTTGCGCGTCTGGTTCAACGCGTTGTCGATCTCCTGCACATCCACTCGCGAGACCACATCAAACGACGGCATGGCCCGCCTACGTACCAGCAACCCCCGCGCCCTGCCAGCGCCGCGCGCACGGGGGCGAAATCGACGCAACCGCGGCTTTGCCGCGGTTCGCGACGCCCATCGGAGCACGGCGCGCGCGCGCCGCGCACACGGGGGCGAGAATCTATAGCGGTGGGGCCGAGCCCGGCGCGAGGATCACGTCGACACCCGCGGGGACCTCGAACAGGAACTCCTCCGGCGGTATCTCGACATTGCGCTGCATGTCCGTGAAGCGCAGGGTCGTCACGTTCTCCAGCGGATCGGTGACCGCGGCCTCGAGGATGTCGAACGTCGCGCGATCGACGGTCAGCTCGAGCCCACCGAGGCTCCGCGAATCCTTGGCCTCGAGCTGCACGTACGCCCGTGTCTCGGTACAGGCTCGTTCCGCCGGGCGGGGATTGAAATCGTCGATGATCCTGCCGACACCCGCCAGAAACGAGACCGGCGTCGTCGACACGAACGCCGCTTGGAACGCGGCGCGCAGCACCTGCTGCTCTTCCGGCTGGTAGATCCAAAGCGTCTTCCCGTCGGAGACGATCATTTGCGAGGTCGGCGATACGAAATCCCACCGCATGCGTCCCGGCTTGGAAAACGCCACCGTGCCGCGAGCGTGGTCGCGCTCTCCCATCGCCAAGACGTACGTTTCCTGCTCGAAGTCGGCACGGAACGCCTGGGTCTCGTCGTAGCGAGCCTGCAGACGGCGCACGATCTCATCGGGTGCCGGGCAGGAGGAATCCGCCCGGTCGGCGGGCGCTGCGTCGCTGGCGGACTCGGTTGCGGCGGACGGCACGGGCGTCGACGTGGTCACGGGCGCGGGCACGGAAGGGTCTGGGATGTGCGCCACCGGAGCGTCGTCCTGCACCGTGCGCGCATCGGGCACGCCTCCCGGTGGGGTGTCGTCCGCCACCGTGGTTGCGGCAACGGGAAGACAGGCCGCCAGGCCTGCCAGCATTCCGAGGAGCCGCAGCGACGCGAGCCGCCGCGTCATCATTCGTCGATCCGTTGCGCCAAGACCTCGCGCGGGCGGGATCCCTCGGCGGAGGAGACGACGCCTTCGCGCTCCATGCGCTCGATCATCCGCGCCGCCCGGTTGTACCCCACACGCAATCGACGCTGGAGCCACGAGATCGACGCTTGCCGGCTCTCGGTCACGACGCTGACCGCCTGATCGTACATTTCATCGTGGAGCTCGTCCTCGTCATCACCGCCGCCTGCCTCGTCGTCCTTCCCTTCGAGTAGCTCCATGTTGTACTGCGGCCCGGCCTGCTTCTTCCAGAACGCGACGACCCTCGTGATCTCTTCGTCCGAAACGAAAGCGCCATGCACGCGAGTGACACGCGCGGTTCCGGGCGGGAGGAGGAGACAGTCGCCTTCGCCAAGCAGGCGCTCGCTGCCGATCATATCCAGGATGGTCCGCGAATCCACGCGCGAGGTCACCTGGAACGAAATACGCGCAGGGAAATTGGCTTTGATGAGGCCGGTGATGACGTCCACCGACGGGCGCTGCGTCGCCACGATGAGATGAATACCCGCCGCACGTGCCTTCTGGGCAAGACGGGTGATCGACTCCTCCACCTCCCGACCGACCGTCATCATGAGGTCGGCAAGCTCGTCGATGATGATGATGAGACGCGGGAGGTGCTCGTGGACGATCTTCTCCCCATCGGCATCTTCGACGACCGCAGGCGGCGGAGGTTCGTAGTCGCCGATGTCCTCGCCGTCCTCCGGCTCGGTCAGCTCGATGACGCCGGCACGGCGCTCGCCCTCCTCCGCGGCGACCATCTTGTTGTAGCTGTCGATGTTGCGGACGCCCTTGTCCCGTAGCATCCGATACCGGAGATCCATTTGGTGCATGCAGTTGGCGAGCGCGTAGGATGCCTTCTTCGGATCGGTAACGACGGGCACTAGCAGATGCGGAATGTGGTCGTACATGGAGAGTTCGAGCATCTTCGGATCGATCATGATGAAGCGGACGTCCGCCGGCGTCGCTTTGTAGAGGATGCTCATGATCATCGCGTTCAGCGACACCGACTTGCCGGTGCCGGTCGCGCCGGCCATCAGCAAGTGCGGCATCTTCGCGAGGTCCGCGACATACGTGTTACCGGTCGTGTCCTTGCCGAGCGCGAGCGGGAGACGCGACTCGGCCGTCTGAAACTGCTCGCTCGTCACAATCTCGCGGAGATTCACCCGCTCGCGCCTGGGATTCGACACTTCGATCCCGACGACGGCCTTCCCCGGAATCGGCGCCAGGATCCGAACGCTCATCGCGCGCAGCGCCATCAAGAGATCGTCCGCCAACGTGACAACCCGGTTGACCTTCACGCCCGCAGCGGGCTCGAACTCGAAGGTCGTAATCACGGGTCCAGGGCGGACGGCGACGACCTTGCCCGCGACCCCGAAGTCGGCGAGCTTCGCCTGCAGAATCCGCGAACTGGCAATGAGCGCGTCCTCGTCGACGTGCACGCCATCGTCGACGCGGGCGTCGAGAAAACTCACTGGCGGCAGCTCGTACTGATCCTCCGGTCCGAAGTGGAACTCCTCCTGACGCACCTTCTTCTTTGCCGGCTTACCGGAAGGATCCGCCGGCATCGGCGCCGACGGATTCATCACGATGGGTGGCGCCGCCGGGGCAGCCTCCGGCGCCGGCACGTCCTTGACGCGCTCACGCGCCGCCCGCGGTCGGGGCACGACCGGCTCGTCCGATAGCTCCTCGTCGGGTTCACGCCACTGATCGAAGGCTTCACTGAGTGCGTCGCGGGCCGCGGTCACCTGGCGACCCGCGGCCGCGGCGACACCGAGAATCGAGCCCCCGGTGGCAATCATCATCGTCATGACCAGTCCAGTCAAAACGATCATCGAGGCGCCAGCCATGCTGAAGAGCCCCTCGAGCACCGTGGCGAGAAAGCCTCCCACCCAACCGCCGCCGCTGGTTTCATTCCCGGGACCGCGGAGCAGCCCGAGCGCGGTCGCCAACAGCAGCAACTGCACTGTCAGCGCGATCCCCCGGGCCATCGAAAGACTGAGCGACACCTTGCGCATCACGAGGACGGCAACGGCGGCGACCGAAAGGGGCACCAAGAAGGCGGCGAGACCGAAGGCCTGCACCACGAGGTCGGCCAGGAAATGGCCCACGGGCCCACCGGCATTCGTCTCCGGCCGCCCCGTAGAATACGAGAGAAAACTGATCGCCAGGTAGCACGCCCCGGCGATACTGATGAGCGCCTCGATCTCGCGCCAGCGCGTTCCCTGCGCGCGCTCGGCCTTCCCGCGTGCCCCGCTCTTCGCCACCCCGACACCTCCCCCACGGCCCGCCCTGCGGGCCCTTGGCAGGTCTCTCATGTTCGTCGGGGGCAGCGCAAGTCCCGGCCAAACGGGGCTTCCGTGCGCCTACCGCGCCGCTCGACGGCGATGCCGGGCGCCTACACCCCACCCACCTCGGACGCTATTCGCCGAGGGCGGTGAAGAAGGCCGAAATCCTTGCGGCGTTCACACCGAGATCCCCCTGGCCATCGCGCGACTTGGAACGCATCTGGACGAGGCTTCCGCTTTCACCCGCGCGCACTTCGACGACGAAATCATCGACGAAGCGAAAGAGCCCGCTCGACTGCGTGCCCTCGAGCGCACCGGCCTCGGCGTCCTCCCTGGTGATCTCCCACCCTTCCATGGACCGGGCCACTTTTTGGACCCGCGCGAATGCCTCTGTCGGCGCCTCGGACAACGCCAACGGCGCGATCTCCCCGTAGCCCTCACGCTGCTGCGTCGCGAATGCGGCGCCAGGATAACTCATGTCACGGCCATGGTTCGCGGGGATCGACGCGGCATGCACGAATCGCGGCGGGCGATCGACATCGGTAGTGATGTCGTTGATCCGCGGATGGCCCCCGCCACCGCCGAGAGTCAGCACGAGGGCAATGGCGCCGACCACACTGAAACCGGGCAGCATGGCGCGGGCCGCCGCCCCGCCGCCCCCTGTGACCAGCGCGACGATCCCGGTCACGAGACTGACGATGGCGAGCAGCAGCCCGAGTGCCATCACGCCGAATCCCGCAAGCGGCGACACGATTCCGCTATAGGCCGCCAACGGACCAACGACCGCACATCCGAGTCCGACGGCTCCGAGCAACCGCGTGCGTCCCCCAGGATTCGATTTCGCCATATCAGAGCTCCGTAACGACGGGGAGAATCACCGGCCGACGATCGAGCGCTTTCTTGAAGTAGCGTCGCAACGTCCGCCGCATCTCCTCTTTGACTTCGGCCGGCACCGTCCGCGACTCCGGCGCCAGCTCTTCCAGAGCGGCGAGCACGGCCTCCCGCGCCCGCTCGAAGTGCGCCTGGCTCTCATCCCCCACGCCGAACCCGCGCGAGATGAGCTCGGGACCCGAGATCACATCGCCGGTGTGCTGGTCGACCGCAAGCATGGCGAGGACCAGCCCACCGTCCGACAGATGACGGCGGTCACGCAAGACGACATCCTCCACATCGCCAACGCCCTTTCCGTCGACGAAGACGCGTCCCGCCGTCACGGGTTCGCCCCGCCGTGCATGCTCCTGCTCGAGCTCGAGCACGTCGCCATCCTCGAGCAGAAAGCAGTTCTCCGCGGGCATACCCATGCGCTCGGCGAGCGCAACGTGGCGAATGAGGTGCCGATACTCACCGTGAATCGGCACGAAGAACTTCGGCCGGATGAGCTGCATCATGAGGGAGAGCTCGGCCTGATTGGCGTGCCCCGATACATGGAGACCGGTCGCCACCTTCTCGTACAGCACCTCGGCGCCACGCCGATGCAGATGGTTGATGACCTCGCCGATCGCCTTCTCGTTTCCCGGAATCATTCGAGAGGAGAGGATCACCGTATCGCCGGGATCGATCGCGAGCTTCTTGTATCCATTCATCGCGATACGCGTGAGCGCCGAGCGCGGCTCGGCCTGGCTGCCGGTCGTGAGCACGGTCAATCGATCGGGCGGGACCTGGCGTGCCTCGTTCAAGTCGACCATCACCCCGTCGGGGACACGCAAGCACCCCAGGTCCTGACCGATACCGATGTTGGTGACCATCCCACGCCCCGCCACCGCGACCCTGCGATTGGTCCGTGCCGAGATGTCGAGCACCTGCTGAATGCGATGCAGATGCGAGGCGAACGTCGAGACCAGCACGCGACCGGGCGACTGCAGGAAGACCGCTTCCAGATTGCGCGTGATGCTGCGCTCGGACGGCGTGACCCCGGGGCGCTCGACGTTCGTCGAATCGGAAAGGAGCGCCAGCACGCCCTCGTCACCGAGCTCGGCCAGATGGGGAAGGTCCGAGGGGTGATCGTCGAGGGGCGTGGGATCGAACTTGAAATCCCCACTGTGCACGATGGTGCCGACGGGCGTTCGGATGGCGAGCGCAACCGTGTCGACGATGCTGTGGGTGATATGGATCGCCTCGATCTCGAACGGCCCGACGCGCCATGAGTCGCCGGCCCGAAAACATTCGAGCGGGAACTCGATATTGTGCTCTTCGCGCTTGTTCTTGATCAGCGCATGCGCAAAGGGCGTCGCGTACGTCGGCACCGGAAACTCGCGCGCGAGGAACGGAAGCGCGCCGATGTGATCCTCGTGGCCGTGGGTGCAGATGAGCCCTTGCAGGCTGTCCGGACGCTCACGCAGGTAGGTCCAGTCGGGGACGACCAGATCGATGCCCAGCATCGAGGGCTCGGGAAACATGACACCGCAATCGATGGCGAGCGACTGCCCCCCGTACTCGATCAGCATCATGTTGAGGCCGATCTCACCGAGCCCGCCGAGCGGGATGATGCGCAGGGTCTCAGGCGCCGCCACGCTCAGCCTCCGCGCAACGCCGCGAGATCGCGATGTTCCAGCCCGTCAATGTGCAACCTTCCCCCCATCCGCACGTCCTGCATCAGCACCACACGGACCGCAGAAACGTTAACGGCGGCGGACCCGAAATGTCAAACCGGGGTACTCGTCCTCGTTGACCACTCCAGGCCCCGCTGTTAATCGTCTCGCGGGAGGGCTCCGAACTCATGTCCGTCAACAAAGTCATCCTCGTCGGCAATCTCGGGAAAGATCCCGAGATCCGCTTCACGGGATCAGGCTCCGGCGTCTGCAAGTTTCCGATCGCCACCAGCGAGCGCTGGCGCGACAAGGAAAGCGGCGAGATGAAAGAACGCACGGAGTGGCACAACATCACCGTGTGGGGAAAACAGGGAGAGCAGTGCAATCAGTACCTCTCCAAGGGACGGCAGGTCTACATCGAAGGCGGAATCCGCACGACGTCGTACGACGACAAGCAGGGGCAGAAGCGCTATTTCACTGAGATCATCGCGCAGCGTGTCCAGTTTCTCGGCGGCCAGGGCGGCGCTGAGCGCGGCGCCAGCAGCGGCGGCGGAAGCGGAGGCGGAGGAGGCGATGGACCGCCGCCACCTCGCAACGACGATGGGCCGCCTGTTAGCGACGACGATATCCCTTTCTAGAGCGGGGTCGCGACCGGGCGGGTGGTTGCCGTCTCAGGGTGGGGGTGTTGCGTCG
>JAJCZP010000097.1 GCA_029262315.1 Deltaproteobacteria bacterium
CCTTCGCGCGGCACACCGCGGCCGATCGGATCGCGCGCTATTTCGACGATCGCACCGCCGTCGAGCCCAATCTCGCCCCCGTCGTCGCTGGTCTCGCCGCTCGTGGTGGTGATGCGAGCCTCTACGAGCGCTACCTGGCACGCAAACGGGCGGCCTCGCACGATCCCGAGGAAGAAGAGCGATTTCTGCTCGCCCTCACGAGCTTCGAGGATCCCGACCTCATCGCACGGACCCTGGCCCTCACCTTCACCGACGAGGTACGCGCACAAGACCGCGCCTTCCTCCTGGCCTACCTGCTCGCCGGTCGGACCTCCCGCCGGCCCGCGTGGGCCTTCGTCCGCGACGGCTGGGAAACCTACGTGCTCGCGATGGATCCCATGCTTCGTCAGTACGTGATCCGCGCGATGGGGAGCCTAACCCCGTCGGATCTCGCCACAGAGGTCGATGGCTTTCTGGCGACGCATGTCACGGACGAGACCCGCGAGACTACGGCCCAAGCACGCGAGCAGCTCCGACTCGACGCCGCGGCCTGCATCCGCATCGGCCCCGCGCTCACCACCGTTCTCGATCGCTGACGGCGCCGATCACTTTGCCATCACGAGCGCGGCCGGGCGTATTTGCATCAAGAGCGCCAGGTCTGTACTCAGCGCAGATCGCCCCGTTCTGGCCCGTCCACGACGCACGTCCGGAACTCTGAAGGAGGCCGCATGCTCACGCTCTACGGCGCACTGCTCTCGCCGTTCGTCCGCAAAGTGCGGATCGTCCTCGCCGAGAAGAAGGTCGAGTACGAGCTCGTCCCGCAGAGCCCGTTCGAAAAGTCCGCCGAGTTCTTGAAGAAGAGCCCGCTCGGGCGCATTCCGGCCCTCGATGACGAGCAGGGGCGGAGCCTCGCCGACAGCTCGATCATCGCCGAGTATCTGGAAGAACGCTTTCCCGAGCCCGCGCTCCTCCCGCGCGACCCGTACGAGCGCGCCCGCGTGCGCTGGTTCGACGAATATGCGGATGGCGGCATGGCCCCGACGCTCACCGGCAAGATCTTCTTTCAGCGTGTCGTAAACACGTCGCTGATGAAGAACAAGCCCGACGAGGCCGCACTCGCCGATGGCATCCAGGAACTCGCGCGCTTCTTCACGTATCTCGAGGACGAGATCGACGGGAACGACTATCTCGTCGGCAACACGTTCAGCCTGGCCGACATCAGTGTCGGATGCCAGCTCATCAACCTTCGCCATGCGCACATCAGCATCGATGCCGCGGAGCATCCGACGCTCCGACGCTGGTTCGACCGCGTGACGAGTCGGCCGTCGATCGCGGCCCTGATCGAGCAGGATCAGGGCTTCCTCGGACATCAGACGTAGCCGTCAGCCCCGGGGCGACGGCCGTCGCCGTCATCACACGGCACGGGGGTTTCCCCAACCACGATGTCCCGGACCGTACCCCGCGTCAGTGCGTCGCACGCGCAGTCGCCGCGGTCCGGATCCACGCGCGACCACCCACGGCCACTCCGGCGCCCCACGAACACAGCAACACCACGAGGACCGGCGCGAGCAGGATCGTGTCGAGGGGACGACGCCAGAACCAGCGCTTGGTGATCAGCCACACCCGGTTCACCACGTGAAACGGCACGTTGAGCCCGAAGAGCAGCGGGCGATCGAGAAAATGCCAGGTGTGCTCGGGATCGTGCTCCGCGTAGACGCGCCGGGAATTCCAGCCCCAGCGAAAGCTGTGGCGCACGACCGACGCCAGCGTCGGTCGTGGGACGTGCGCCACGCGCGCCAGCGGCTCGAAGTACAGCCTGAAACCCTGCGCCCGGGCGCGCCGACAGAAGTCGAAGTCGTGAAACGAGAGGAGCGCCTCGTCAAATCCTCCCGTGGCGTCCAGCGCCGCACGCGTGGCCGCCAGTGCCGCCGAGGGATGAAAGTGTCGCTCCTCGGCAGGTTGCGTCGCCTGCCAGTTGAAGAAGCACACCATGTGATCGGCACGGCCGAGCGGACTGGCGTCGGCATCGCACTCGATCGCGGCTCCGACGAGCCCCGCGTCTGGGGCCGCTCCGAGCGCTCGGAGGACGTGGTGCACGAAATCCTCGCCCTGAAGCTGGGCGTCAGCATCGACGAAGACCACGACGCCGCCGCGCGCCTGCTTGCTTCCCGTATTGCGCGCGGCGCTGGCGCCTGGCGTGGGCTCGTGAAGGACCGTCACCTCATGCCGCGCCGCCACCGTGGCCGAGTCGTCGCTACTGCCGTTGTCAACGACGATCGTTTCGAGCTCGTACCCCGGCGGACGGCGCTGACGTGCGATGCTCTCCAACAGTGGCGACAACGTCGCCGCGCTGTTCAGACACGGGATGACGAAGCTCACCGTCGGTGACGGGCCCGCATCACCCGCGGACGGCACCGGCGGCACCGCGGGAACGAGAAGCTTGTGCGGGTAGTCACGGCCATAGACATCGAGCGCTCTGGCCATCAGGCGGACGCGGTCCGCGCCCTCGCCGCCCGGGCAACGGCCCGTCACACGCCGGAGCGCCGCGGCAGCCGTGGTCACCGTCGTTCGGTCGGCACCCGGATCCGCCGCGGCGACGACCGCACGCGCGGCGCGGGTAAACGCGCGCGTCGGGTCGAGAAACTGCAGGGGCCACACGCCCGCGCGACGCCGCGTGCCGACGTGACGGAGCCAGCGACGCACCAAGCGGCCCTCACCGTCACCGACCTCCGCAAGAAAAGCGCTCGCGCGGGCACGCAGCTCCGGGAGCGGCCACAATGGCGGCGTACCTTCCAGACAGGACACGGCCTCGCCGATCAGCGCGTGGGCCTTGGAAGATACGAGAGGATGCGTCGTCGAACCGCCCGCCGCAGGTAGACTGGCTCCCGCGGCCGGGGTCGCCGACGCGACAGCCGCTGTCGCCGCGCCAGCGTGGAGCGGAGACGGCTCGAGTGGTCGCGGCAGCGCGTCGAGCTCGACACGAGTGCGCGCCAGAGAGAACAGTGCCTCCGCCGTCCAGGACGCGTCACGACGCCGGAGACAGGCACGAAACCCGGTGACGATGGCCTTGGCGATCAGCCGCTCGGCACGCTCTGGCTCGAGCAGGCTCTGCACCAGAAAGAGGTGTGCGGTCGCCACGATGTTGGGGACCGCCGGCGCGGGCGAGCTGGTGAGCACGGGCGCGAGCGTCGGGTCTCCGGTCAACATCCGCCCGCAGATCGAGGTCCGCCCGCTCCGAACGAGGCTCTCCCACAATACGACGACCTCGGCATCGGCAGTCAGCCGGAGCGCGTCGAGCCCGGCGCGCAATTCGGCCGAGCGCAAGGTCGCGAGCGCCGCGCGCTGCGACGGCAGGATCGCGAACACATCGATGTCGGGACGCGCGCCAGCCGTGCCCGTGGCCAGACTGCCGCCCAGCACGGTCGTCAGTGTGGGGCAGTGCGCGTGCAGACACTGCAGTAACGCCCGCAGATCAGCGGCCAGCTTTTCCGAGAGTCCGGGGACCCCCGCCACCCCTAGGTCGATCGCGATGCCCTTCCCCACAGCAGCATCCTAGCAGTCCTTTGAAAAACGTGCGTGGCGCCCCCAGCGGGGGCGCTCACTCAGTTTTCACGACACTTCAGACCGCCCTTGTTGCTCTGGCAATCGACGATGGCCCCGACACGGTTGATCACCGTCTCGGACGTGAGCACGACGGTGACTGGCGCACCGAACGGTAAGCTGAGATCGCGGGCTCGTGCCTTGACGTTGAACTTCATTACCCCCGGGTTCTTCCGCAGGGGCTTGAAGATGCCCTTCAGACCGCGGTCAGGGGTGCGGCAGATGATGCGACGCAGTTTGCCGTCGTTGCTGCCAAAGCCCGTCTCGCAGTCCTCCGCCCGCCAATCGAAGGTCTCGTCCAGGAAGATCCCGTCGTACACCCGCACGGTGATGCCCACCGAGGCGTTGAAGAAATCGATGATACCGGCTTCCGGATCCCCGGGCGGCACGACGACGACGAAGTCCCCCTTGGCCACGATGCCGCCGTTCGGCTTCTCGGGGCGCTTGGAAGCCTTGATCTTCAAGCTGAAGACGTTCAGCAGGTCGTCTTCCTCGTCGCAGAAGTCCCCGACGCCATCGTTGTCGAGATCCCCCTGGTCGGGATCGGCGACCTCGGGACAGACATCGAGCGGACACGTGTTGGCGGGAAATCCCGGATCGCCGAATCCGTCGCCGTCGGTATCCGTGCAGGGATCGCACGCATCCCCGATGCCGTCGCCGTCGGTATCGGTCTGCTCCGGATTGGCGTCGTCCGGACAGTTGTCGATCGGCAGGCACACGCCATCGAGATCGGTGTCGACACACGGAATCGCAACACACGCGCCGTCACAGGTGATCGCATCGGGCGGATCGCACTCCTCGGCACCTTCCACCACACCATCGCCACAGACGATCGCCCGGCAGAGAGGATTGCAGGTCGTGCCGTTCGGCGGATCGCAGTCCTCAGGCGCGTCGACGAAGCCGTCGCCACACGCGGGCACCCGCTGACAGTCGGTCTCGCAGATGCCGTTCTCCGGCGGATCGCACTCCTCGCCGGCCTGCACGATGCCGTTACCGCAGACGATCGTGGCGCAGCTGACATCACAGGTCGTCCCGTTCGGCGGATCGCAGTCCTCGGGCGGATCGACGAAGCCGTCACCGCACGCCGGGACGCGCTGACACCCGGCATCGCAGGTTGCCGTGTTCGGGGGCTCGCACTCTTCGCCCGCCTGCACCACACCGTTGCCGCAGATGATCGACACGCAGCTGGCGTCGCAGGTCGTCCCGTTCGGAGGATCACATTCTTCGGGCGCATCGAGGAAGCCGTCGCCACACACCTGGATGCGCTGGCAGCCCGCATCGCAATTGGTGGTATTCGGCGGTTCGCATTCCTCGCCCGGCTGCAGAATCCCATTGCCACACACGATGGACACGCAACTCGCGTCGCACGTGCTGCCATCGGGCGGGTCACATTCTTCGGGCGCATCCACGAATGTGTCTCCGCACACGGGCAGGCGCTGGCACGTCCCGTCGCAGGTCGCCGTGTTTGGAGGCTCGCACTCCTCACCCGACTGCACGATGCCGTTCCCGCACTCGATCAGGACGCAGCTGGCGTCACAGTTGGCCGTGTTCGGGGGCTCGCACTGCTCGGGTGCGTCGATCAGTCCGTCGCCGCAGACGGGGGCGCGCTGACACGTCGCATCGCAGACGGCGGTATTGGGTGGCTCACACTCCTCGCCGGGCTCGACGTCACCATTGCCACACGCGATCGCGGTGCAATCCGTGTCGCACGTCGCGCCATCGGGCGGATCGCAGGTCTCCGCGCCGTCGACGAGGCCATCGCCGCAGATCGCCTCGCGCTGACAGGTCGCATCGCAGACGGCCGTATTGGGCGGCTCGCATTCCTCGCCCGGCTGCAGGATGCCGTTGCCACACACGATGGAGACGCAACTCGCGTCACACGTCGTACCATCGGGGGGATCACACTCTTCAGGCGCGTCGAGAAAGCCGTCACCGCACGCCGGAATCCGCTGACAGTCCGCATCGCAGGTGCTGCCATCCGGCGGGTCGCACTCCTCCCCTACCCCGGCGTCGACGGCGCCGTTTCCACACAGGATCTCGCAGCTCAGCATCACGTCCGCCGAGATGGTCGTCCCATCGACATCATCGGCGAAGCAGACTGCCGTCATCGTAAACGGCGTCTCGTCGACACAGGTGATGGTTTTCGTGAAACCACCGAGGACGTCGAGCACGACCTCCTGCCCGTCGACCTCGACCCGATCGATCCCCGCGGGCGTAATCAGCGGCAAGGTCGTCGAGAGCTGTCCAGGATCGGTGACCGGCGTAAAGGTGCCTCCGGTGGCCGTCGCAATGAACTGGAGGTCGTCGGGATCGGCTGACGACCCGACCCCGACGGTGTGGATCACCGTGCCTGCCGTGACGGCGGTCGCGAGCTCGGCCGTACACGAGCCGTCAAGGCAACGGCCCCCCTGGTTCGACTCACCGTCGGACAAGAAGAAGACGATGTTCGTGCCGGTCGGAAAGAGGGCAAGCGCCGCGTTCATCTCGACGAGCGCGTCGGAAAAATCGGTGGCACTCCCGAGATTCGCCTGCGGCACGGCCGTGAAGAGGCCGATCTGACCGCCGCTCGGCGTCGTGAAGTCGGAATCAAGTGAGCCGAGAACTTCGGCCACGTCCGCACCATTCAGCCCGTCGCCATCCTGCTGCGGGGGGCTCGTGAAGACCTGCGAAATGCCCCCACTGTTCGGCGCGTTCGGATCGACGTCGGCGGCGGCGGCATCGCTGGCGAACGCGACCACACCGACGTTGACCAATGCCGGATCACCGATGCTCGCGTGCAGCGCGAGGAGGCCGGCAATCTCACCGTCGAGGGTGTCGCCAGCTTCGCCGTCACCGTTGAAGTCATCGCCAGCGTCACCGGCCGTGCCGTTGCCGTCGGCATCCACCAACGGGCGGCTGTTCTGAATCATGAAATCGAGATCGGTACTTCCGGAGACATCCACCACGTAGAGCAGATTGATCGTCTGCCCCGCGATGGACCCGATGGCACAGCTGCCCTCGAGCGTCGAGCTCCCCGGCGGGATCGGGAGCGTCGCATTGTCGGCCGGACTCGCAATGACGATCGAGAGCGACTGCCCCGTCGACGGAATCGTGACGGAGTTGGGGCCTGGACCAAACACCCCGGAGTAGGCCACGGTGACGCACAGGAGAAGAGCGGCCGCGACCGTCGAGAGGCGCAATCTGGCCATCGTCCGCTACTCCTTACAACGCAGGCCGCTACCGACCTGCTGGCAATCGGTAATCACGCCAACCCGGTCGATCCCGGTCGTCAGGACCGCCGGCCCATCGGCAATCGTCACCGTGATCGGACCGACGAACGGCCCGGGCACCACGGTCTTGTCGAGCCGCTTGAGCGTGATGCGAAAACGCTGGATCCCGGGAAACGAACGCAGCGGCCGGATGATGGCGCTGAAGCGTTTGTCGGTGCTCTTGCACTTGTGGTTGCCCTTGACGTTGGTGACGCACTCGCCCGGCACCCACTCGAAGGACGCGTCCATCGGCGTTCCTGGCAGTGAGTCCTGAATCCGCACCAGCAGGCCCTGCGTCGGATCGAAGCTCCCGGTCGGATCGAAAAAATCGCCCTTCAGCACGATCCGGCCCCGGGGATTCTTGCCCGGCTTGCTGTTGTCGAACTTGAGCTTCAGGCGGACCACCTCGACGGTGCCGTCTTCGTCATCGCACACGTCGCCGACGAGATCGCCGTCGATGTCATCCTGGGCGCCGTTCGCCACCGCCGGACAGTTGTCTTCCGCATCGCAGAGGTTGTCGCCGTCCGTGTCACCGCCGCCGCCCGGCGTACACACGCCGCCCTGACAGGTATCGATCAGGGTACAGGTCACGCCGGTCCCGGCGTTGCATTGCGTCCCGTCGGACGGGGGCGCGCCAGCCTCGCACAGGTTCGTTCCAAGATTGCACGTCTCCGCGCCATTGCAGACGTCGCCGTCATCGCACTCGGGGTCACTGGTACACGCCTGGGCGGCTCCGACACCGCACCACAACACGACCGCGACGAGCGCCGCGCCGACGCGGAGTGCGCGTCGACGCGGCTCTTGATGCATGCTCCTCATGGAATCCTCCTGGGGGAATGGTCACGCTCGGCACGGACGGCGCCCAACACGGCACCAACGTTCGCCGCACGCGCGTGACGCGACCATCGAACGGCTCGATGAATGGCTTCGCGTGTCTTGCGGGAAAAGGATGCGCAGAGTGGGGACTGCCCGTCGCGATGCCGGACGCATACGCGCTCCCGCGTGTGCGTCGAAGAAGAAGTCGGCGAGTGTCGCAACACAGAGGGCAAGTCCGGAACTCCAGGCACCAGTTTTGAGCGGAACGAAAAGAGAACGCGGGACGATCAGCGGACCAATCCGCACGGGCATCGCGCGACCGGTAAGTCGTAGCGCGCGATCCGGCAAACTGTCAAGGTAGACGCGCCCCCGCCTGGCGTGGCGCATTCGCACGACAGTGCAGCAACGCGCGGCCCATGCTCACGGGCCGTGCACCCCTGCCAGACTGCGCCGAAACGAGGCAGCGAGCGCACGCTAGAACTCCAGCTTTGGTTCCTGCCCCAACAGGCGGCAATGCAGATAGGCCTGCGCCGAATCCTCGACGATTTCGGCGCGATTGAGGGCCTCGAGGAGGGAGGGCCCGGTGGCCGCGAGGCCATGGTTCGACATCAACGTGATACGCGTGTCGGGCTCCACGTCGTACGCGGCGACCATGAGATCACGTAGCTCCTCGGAGCCGGCGTCGGCATACGGCACGATCTGAATCTTCTTCAGATGGGCGCGCGCCTGGCCGGTCATGTGTGGCGGGGTCATCCCGAGGATCCCGAACGCCATGGTGGCCGTCGAGTGCGTGTGCACCACCCCATGCACTTCGGGGCACTTCTCGAGAATGCCGGCGTGCCAACGATATTCCTTCGAGGGCTTCAGGTCGCCACCGTACTGCTTACCATCGAGACCCATCTCGACGAGATTCTCGACCGCCGTATCGCCGAACGTGATGCCGGTCGCGGTACACAGGTAGCGATCCGTGTTCGGAATGCGGACGCTGATGTTGCCGCCCGACCCCGCGGTGAGCCAACGATCGCTCGCGCGATGGCAGATATCGACCAAGTGCCTCTGCAAATCATCCTTGTTCATGCCAACTCCATATCAGCCGCGGTCGTCCATCGAAACATACGGGCGCGCGGGGACTCCAACGTAGATCTGCCGTGGTCGATACGTGGACTGCTCGGGATCGCGCATCATCTCCTCCCACTGAGCGGCCCAGCCTACGAACCGCGGAATGGCGAAGAGCACGGGAAACATCTCCGTCGGGAAACCGAGCGCTTGATAGACAATCGCCTCGTAGAAATCCACCGTCGGGTGGTAGCCGCGCTCGAGGAAGTATTCGTCCTTGGCGGCCGCCTCCTCCAACGCCAACGCGGTCTCGAAGAGACGCGAGCCACCGCGCGCAGCGACGACTTTCGTCGCGAGATCTCGCAGAATGCGGGCCCGAGGATCGTAGGTGCGGTAGACGCGGTGTCCGAATCCAGGGGGCTCGGCGCCCGCGTCGCGCGCCCAGTGGACATACTGTGCCGCCCGGGCCGGATCGCCAATACCCTCCAGCATGTCCAGCACGGCCTCGTACGCTTCCTCGTGAAAGCGGCCGTAGAGCGCCGCCGCGGCCGCCGCGGTCGCGGAGTACGGATCGGTACGCGCGCTCCCGACGCCTCGCAGCGTCGTCGTCGAGCAGGCCTGTTCGTGGTCGGCGTGCAGGATGAAGAGCACGTCGAGGGCGCGCTCCGCGATGGGATCGGGCTCGTACTGCAGCTCGGTCATCCGAAACATCATGCTCAGAAAGTTGCCCATGTAGGACAGTTCGCGATCGGGGTACACAAAGGGCAACCCGTTGCGCTTCCTGTGGGCGAACGCGGCGAGCGTCGGCACCTGACCGATCAACCGCACAACCTGCTCGCGGCGAAACTGCGGCTCGTCGACGAGCACCGATTCTGGATAGAACGTCGACAGGGCCGCGACCGTACTGACCAGCGTGCCCATCGGATGGGCGTCATAGCGAAACGCCTCGACGAAGCGCGTCACGAACTCGTGAACCGTGGAGTGACTGTTGACAGCATCCCGCCAGTCGCCGAGCTGCGTCGCCGTCGGCAACTCCCCTTCCAGGATCAGGTAGGCGACTTCCAGATAGGTGGCCCGCTCGGCAAGTTCCTCGATCGCATAGCCGCGATAGCGCAACACGCCGGTGCGGCCGTGGACGAAACTGATCGCACTCCGACAGATCGCCGTGTTCCGGAGCGCAGGATCATAGGAAATGAGCCCCCCACGCTCGGGGGAGAGTTTGATCTGGCGGAGATCAGCCGCCGCGATCGTGTTCTCGGTGATCGGGAGCGTGTAGCGCTCCCCCGTGCGATCGTCGATGACCGTCAGCGTCTCGCGTGCCATCCCGATTTCCTCCTATTCCCCGGCCGATGGGCCACACTACAGCCGCGACAGCCAAAATGCGCCGTGCGAGCAAGCCACGCAACGGGTGCGGCCTTCCCTTCATCCGTTCATCCGTTGCATTCTCCCGGGGGAATCCCCCATACTATGGATACGGGAGGCGGTAGGATGGGGAACAAAGGTCGCATTGCGACGCTGGCTGACCGGTTCATTGGGGTGGAACGCATTCGGGTCCTGCGACGGCGTACGGCGCGGTGGTTCACGCCGCCAGTGCGCCCGGGCGACGAGAACGAGCCGTTCGACGATCCCGGAGAGCGTGCCACGCGCGCCTCGGCATCACGGCCGCGTACCACCGCCCAACGGCACTGAGCCAGCCACAGAAGACGAGCCGCGGCCCTCTCTATACACGTAGCAGCACGCTGCGTGTGGGCGCCCCGGTGGCCGCGGCGATGGCCCGGGCATAGATGGCGATCTGCCACCGGTAGGTCGCAAGGTGCGGCTCGAGATCATAGTCGGTCTTGAAGTCGACGACGGTCCAGGCGTGGTCGTCGTCGGGGTCGCTGAAGGCGAGATCGACCACACCCTCGACGAGACCCGCGTCGTCGAGCCGAATCGCAACCGGCACCTCTCGGCGCAGCAACCCCGCACGCGCCGCCGTCGCCGCCCGGCGTAGCAACGGCGCGCGCAGCGCCCGCACCACGCGCGTAACGGCGGCATCACGCTCCGCCGCGGGCGCACCGAGCAGACGGCCTTGCTGACGCACGACCTGTTCGACACCGGCCTGGTCCGCGTCGAGATCGACGGCCGCCAGCACCGCGTGCACCAACGAACCGAAACGGGCCCCACGCGGGGCCGCCGCCGTCCAATCCGGGACCTCGTCGACGAGCACCTCAGGCACGTCGGGAGCGTCGGCGTGCAGGCTCGCCCATTCGGTCGCGGTCGTCACGTCGACGGTCGGGAGGGACGCCTGCTCTCGCACGCGCTCCTGCTCCGCACGCCAGGCCGCGTGCGCGCGCACGCCCTCTTCCGAGCGTTCGCCCTTCTCGTCAGCGGCGAGCAGCATCTGTTGGCGCAACCCGACGCGCTCCTCGACGTTCAACTCGAGCGCGTGGGGATCCCACCAGACCACCTGGTGCTCCCCACACTCGGGATCGTGCACGCCAGGAGCCACAGCATGCGCGCTGCCCGGGGCACGCTCCGGGCGCACGGCGACGCTGTCGGATTTGAAGCTCGGGCACCCTGGGGCGCTCACGGCCACCGGTGCGCGCCGGTCCGCCTCCGACGGGTAGACCGCCGGATTGAGCGCTCCGAGCCATCCCTCGCGGCGCTCGTCACCGAGCGTTGGCACGACCAGAAGGTCGCGCGCGCGCGTTGCCGCAACGTAGAGAATACGCATCGCTTCCTCGCGCTCGCGTTCGTGTTCCTCCGCGCGTCGTTCGAGAAGTTCTGGCGGCGCACACCCGGCAAGTCGCATCGCGCACAGATGCCCCTCGGGATCGATGAAGCGCTGCGCCTCGGTCGGGGCCTCCTTGGCCGTAATGTCGGCGAGTACGACGACTGGGAATTCGAGCCCCTTGGCACGATGGACCGTCATCAGCCGCACCCCACCCGTCCCCTCCTCGATGATGGGCGCATCACTCGTTCCGCCCTGCGCCGCCCCCTCCCCGAGTTGCTCGACGAAGCGGCGAAAGGACGTCACGCCACCCCGCTCGGCGCGCCGCGCCAGATCCATCAACCGGGTCACGTTGGCAAGCGCCTGCTCCCCAGTTGGCCAGATCGCCAAGCCCGCGTGGGCACGGGTCGCCTCCAGCAAGCGGCTGATGGTTGCCGCGATGGGCCGTCGGTTCCGCCCGCGGTGGAGATCGCGCAGGACCGCCAGCGCCGCGGCGACCTCGGCCAGCGGTGCGGGCGTCTCGTCGGGCGGACGGCGAAACGCGTGAAACGTCCCGCACGCGGCTTGATACGCCAGGAGGGCCCCGTCACTGAGCGCGAACAGCGGCCCCCGCAAGGTCGCGAACACCGCCAACTCGTCCTCGGGGCGCTCGATCGCCGTCAAGGCGTTCCGCACCGCCTCGACCTCCTCGCGGGCGTGAAAGGCGCTCCCGCCAACCAACACATGCGGCAGCTGCCGCGCCTCGAGCGCTCGCACGTAGGGATGCGTGACGTCGTTCCCGAAGGAGCGGAACCGACGGAACAGCAGACAGACATGTCGGGCCTCGACCGGCACGCGCTCGCCAGGTCGCTCGCGCTCGGTCACCGTCCAGCCGCTCTTCCGCACGAGCCAGTCGACGAACGCGGCCGTCCCATCGGGCAGCGACTCGTTGATGCGCCAGTCGACGATCTTGCCGTAGTCGCCATACGGCGCCGGCACCGGCAGCGCGACCACGGCGGGCTGCGTCTCGATCTCCTCGCGAAACGGCGTCAGCGGTACGTACGTCGCCTGCCCTGCCGAGCCCGTCATGCGCGGCGCCAGTGCCGCGTTGACGGCCTGCTGGATGTCGGGCACGGCGCGAAAACTCGTCGTGAGATGCTCGACGACGGCACCCGTGCCCACCAAACGTCGCTTGATCGTCTCATAGAGCGCGACGTCCGCGCGTCGAAAGCGATAGATCGACTGCTTGGGATCGCCGACCAGAAAAAGCTTGCCGGGAATCGGTCGCACGTCGGTCCAATCAGTCGCCGCCGGGTCGGCAGCGGCAAGCAGCAGCAAAATCTCCGCCTGCAATGGATCGGTATCCTGGAACTCGTCGACGAACAGGTGCGTGAAGCGGGACTGCAGATCATGGCGCACGGCCGGATGGGCCAAGAGCAAGTCGCGCGCAAGCAGCAGCAGATCGAGAAAATCGAGACGGCCGGCGCTGACCTTCAGGGACTCGTATCGCTCGACGACGGGCCAGAGTTCGTCACGCAAGTGTGGTGCGAGGTGGGCACCGGCCGCGTCGGCGAACTCGACGAGCGCGGTATGCAGCGCCTCGCGCCGGGGACGGACGGGCTGCTTCCACGCCGCGTCCGCCCCGCGCGTGAATCCCGTCCACCGCCAGTGTCGGGCACGCGGCAGCTGAATGAGATCGGCCTCGAGGCCGTCGTAGTCGCGCGCGCGGACCGCCTCGCGGCGTTCCACTTCATCGACGAAGTGCGCGATCTCGGTGAGCGACTTGGTAAAGTAGTCGTCGGGATTGCGCCCGGTCGCCTCGGCGGCAAGCGCGGTCATGTCGGCCAGGATCGCGTCGATCGCCGCTGCCCGATCGAAGGTCTCGTGCCGCCACGGTGTTGGGAAATCGCGCCACCGCGCCAACTCCCACGCGGCGTTCCGCAGCAACGTCCGTGGCCCTCCACGGTCGCGGCTACCGCGCCGTAGCATGCGCCGCAGCCCCTCGCCGGGATCGGCCAGTGCGCGCTCGAACCATTGATCGAAAGCGCGCCGGAAGTACTCACCGGAAAGATCCTCGGCCGCGACCTCGAAGAGCGGGTCGACGCCGGCCTCCACCGGACGTTCGCGCAGGAGGTCGCTGCAAAACGAGTGGATGGTGCCGATGCGCGCTTCCTCGAGTTGCGGCAGCGCCGCCACGAGTCGGCGATGCTCGACGGAGTCGGGGGCGCTGGCCTCGCGACGACGCTCGATCTCGGTCCGGAGCCTCAGCTTGAGCTCCCCCGCGGCCAGCTCGGTAAAGGTCACCGCGACCATGCGATCGAGGGTGGCCACCCCCGCGGTCAGGACCGCGACCATCCGTCCGACGAGCGCCGTGGTCTTGCCGGTTCCCGCGGCGGCCTCGACGACGAGCGTCGCGTCGAAATCGCCCGCGATCCGCGCGCGAGCGGCGCTGTCCGCAAGCGTCGTCACGGCATCGCTCGCAAGCGCCGCAACTCGGCCAGCCGCTCGGCCGGTTTCCGCTTCACCCGGATCTCCTCGTACGGACCACAGACGGATCGGTAGTCGCAGTACCGACAGGCGCGCGGGACCGGCGCCGCGGGAAGAAACCCGTCGCCGATCGCCCGGCCGACGACGTCGGCAACGACGGCCGCCGCGGCGCGGCTCTCGGCATCGAGGGGGACGACCCGCTCTTCGAATCCCCCCGCGGCCGCACAGTAGTAGAGTCGCCCCGCCTCCACGGTGTCGGACAGGAGTTGCTCACATGCCAGGGCGTACAGGACGGGCTGGAGAATCTCACCACCACCAACCACGATACCGTTCTTGGCGCGGACCTTGCCGGTTTTGTGGTCGGTCGCACGCACCCGACCGTCGTCCTGACGCTCGACGAGATCGATCGACCCCCGGAGGCTCAGATCGCCGATGACCGTCACGGGCTCGGGTCGACTGGCAGGGTCGGCGTACCCACGTTCACCGAGGGGCAGGCCGAACGACAGCTCGAAGCGATGCGGTGTCCACTGCGCCGCCCCTTCCGCCTCACGCCGGAGCCATTCACGAAGATCGGCCCGCACACCGTCGATGCCGTCGTCCCACACACGCGGAATCGCTGGCGCCAACTCGTCGCGATAGCGGGCCTCCACTTCGCGCAGCGCGTCGTCGACGACGTCCAACGCCTGATCGAGCGTGTCGCGCCCCACCGGAAGGCCGTGCTGTTCCTTGAGCGTCGTCAGGGTCCGGAACTGGACATCGTGAAAGAGCGCGCCGCGCGTGAGCGGATCGATGCTCTCGATCGCCGCGGGCTCCTCGCGCGGCTTCAACCGCACGATGGCTTGCAGGAAGAAGCGATACGGACAGGCGGCGAAATGCTGAAGTGCGGTCGGCGAATACGAACGCGCGCCGAGCTGGTGCCGTGCGAGCGCCGCGCGCGCGATCTCATCGGGATCGACGAGCCCGTCGGCGACGTTCCACTTCGGGAACCAGCGCCGCGCCCGCGCCCGCAGCGCGCGGGCGAGATGGGGATTGGCGCCCAGCAGATAGTGGGCGGCGCCAACGGTCTCGCTCGGGTCGACATCGAGCAGCGGTCGGAGCAGCGCGAGATCGTACTCCGCGTCGTCGATCGCCTGCGTCGGCAACTCCGGGGCGGGCCAGCCGACCCGCACGTCGTGTTCCCCGCGGGCACGAGCCGCGATCTCGTCGAAGCCGGGCAAATGCCCCTCGGCGGCACTCAGGATCTCGAGCGTATAGAACGACGGAACGCGCGGCCGGGCCTGCTCGATGTCGAGCCGCGGATACGACAAGACGACGGATCTGCACGCGGCACCGACAGCAAGCCGAAGCGCCAGGCGCTCGGCGGCCACGCGCGTCGCCTGCGTCGCCAGCGTCACCGGCAACACGCGACCACTCTCATGCTGCGCGCGACGCGGCGTCGCACCGCGCGCGGCCTCCGCCGCCGAGTCCCCGTCGTGCTCACCCCCAGCGCCCTCTCGGCTCCCGTTCAGGCGCTCGCGCGCCGTATCGAGCAGGATGGGGTCTTCGACGATCTTCCGAGGAAAGAGTCTCTCGGCGAGCCCCGGCACGAACACGACATCGAAGATCAGACCGCGTGCACGGTCGGCCGGTGCCACCAACACCGCGCCATAGCGGCGACGAGGCGGCGGCACCGTGAGTTCGCGCAGGCGACTCCCGAGCACGAGCTGGACCTCGGCAAGCTCAACCGGACCAACCGAGGCCATGGGCTCGAGCTCCGCACACGTGGCCAGGACGTGTTCGGGATTCCGGAGGGTAGCCGCGGCCAGGGCGCGCATATGCCGCAGCCAGTCACCCCAGACGGCGCGATCGGGCAACGCCGCCAGCTGTTCGATCACCGGAAGGGCGAAGGCCTGCAAGTGGCGCAGGTCGGCGAGGTCGCGTTCCAACCGCGCGGCACGCGCCTCGTCCTCGGGCGCCAGCTTGTCGCGCTTCCGTTCGAGCTCGTGCCCCAGGCCCGCGAGGCGGCGCGCCCAGCGCTCCTTGCCACCGATCACCGCGGCGTCGACGAGATGTTGCTCCCAGCGCCACGGCGCGCGCACCGTCCCGTCGAGCACCCCCTGCGCGGCGGGATCGTCGGCGAGCACGTCGTCGTCCGCCGGTCCCGCCACGGGCGCGGCCGCGGTGTGCGGCGGCAAGAGCTCATCCTCGGCCGGGACCCACAGCGTATCGAGATCGCCGGCGCGCTCGCGTTGCTCCTCGGGTGCCGGCACTTGCGCGAGCGAGAGATACTCGCCGAAGCGCCGTGCCGACAAGCCTTCGTCGCGACAGGCCAGCAGCGCCAGCAACGCACGACCCGATGGGTCGGGCCGCGTCGTTCCACGCGCGAAGAAGGCGGGAATTCCCGCCCGGCGAAGCGCTTCCTCGAGGTGCCCACGATAGTCGGCCGCCGCGTGCACGAAGACCGCCATGCGATCGAACGGCACGCCGCGCGCGGCCTCGTCGCGGATGCGGCGTGCGATCTCGACGCACTCCCGAGCCTCACCGGGCCACGAATGGAGGACGACGGAGTCATCGAGCGGTGCGGGCGCCGGGCGTGCCTCCTCGAACAGGTGCGCCTGCAACGTGCCGAGCGAACCTGGCACCTTGCTGGGCACGGACACGGCGCGCGTCCCGCAAGCCGCCTCCAGGTAGACGAGACTCCGTGCGTCACCCACCGGCACCGTCGCCAACACCGATGGCGCGCGCGCCACGAGTGCCCGCAGAAAGCCGGCCTCGGCGTCGTTGTCGATGGCGACGTCGAGGAGGAGGAGCGGTAGCCCGACTGGAGATCCCGCGGTCTCCCCAACGGCCGCGGTTGCAACACTGAGCACGAGCGCGCGATCGGCCACCGCGGCGGCACTCAACTCGTCATCGAGCCCTTGTCCGAGCGCCGCCAGGGCCGGCCCCACCGCCGCCAGTGCACCGACGTCCGCGGGCGGCACGCGATCCAGCCGCAACGCCTCCACGGTTCGTGCGACGGCACGTGCGAAGCCCGGACGCGTCGCCACCGGCGCGAAGTAGCCGAGCGCACCCGCGTCAGCGACCCGCTGCACCGCGCGCGCCGCCACGGCGTCGCGCGTGAGGGCAGTCGCCGGCACCCGATCGACCGCCGCAAGCGCCGGCGCGGCAAGCAGTCCGCCGAGGCGCCCGAGCGTCACGCGCGTCACCCCGAAGACCGCGCCCACGCTCGCGGTGAGCGCGCGGGCCAGATCGTCGCAGGCCTCGAGCGTTGGCCCCACCAAGAGCACCTCCGCATCGCGCGGATGGCCCCGCAACCACTCGAGCGCGGCGGCGTGCCGGGCGGCCGCAGCCGCGCTGGTCACGATGTGCACCTCTGTCCGAGGCGTAGCGCCGCGCGTCCCCACGTATCAGGTCATCGCGCGCCCAGAGCCGGACTGCAAGGGTCCGGAGGCTGACGCGGGGTCAACCGCTATCAGTCGGTGGTCGGTATCACGTCGCCGGTCGACCGCGACGCGGGCGGGGGCTCGACGCGCGGCGCGGGCGGGAGCTCGGCGCGCGGCGTACGACGCCGCATGAAGTCGCCCAGGATCTCGGCTGTCGGCCCGAGCGCACTGACCGGACTCGCCAACGCGTGTGAGATGGTCCGCACACAGCCCATCGCACAACCGGCCTCGCACGGCTTGTGCGTATCGGCGCGGCGGAGATCCTCGAGGGTAAGGTCCTCTACCTGGTGCTGGCCGCCAGGCACCTGACTACAGTACTGCGTCCGTCCGTCGGCGTTGACGTACAGATACTTGAAGCCGCCCGTGCACTTCCACGGACGACTGAAATCGCCGACCAACATCTCGGCGGCGTTCTTCCGGAAGAACGCCATGCCAGGGAAGAGCTCGTGACGATCAAGCAACTCCGCGAAGCGCTTGCCCTGCACGCCGATCTTGCCGTCGGCGTCGTGCAGCAGCGAAAAGCCAAACTCGAAGTCGAACGGCGCCAACAGAGTGCGGAACTCCGCGTACTGGCGCCAGCTTTCCTCCGTGAGTACGGTCTGGATCTTGACCGGGAACCGCGCGCGGTCGGCCAACATCCGGAGCCGCGGCACGACCGAGCGCAACGACTTCGGAAGACCGGGGGTGGGATCGACCGTATCCACGCTCACCTGCATGCAGTCGAGCCCGGCGTCGTTGAAGCCGTCGATCAGTTCCGGCGTCAGCTTGAACGCATTGGTAATGATGCTGACGAGGTTCACCCCGCGCCGGGTCTGCTTGGTGTGGCGGACCAGGCGGACGATGTCGGGATGGAGCAACGGCTCGCCGCCCAGCAAATCGAAGGCGCTCGCGCCGAGATCGGCGAGGGTGTCGACGCGACGGCGCAACACCTCGTACGGCACCATGGGCGCGCCGTGCGTGAACTCGTGGCAATACTCGCACGTGAGGTTGCACTCGTAGGTCACGACGAGCTGCGCGTGGAGCGGCCGACCATCAAAGATCCGCTTCATGCCCGTCAGGACGAACAACGCCTTACGCATGCACCCTCCCCCCGTCGCGCGGAACTTTCACTGCCAGAGACATCGCCGCGTTCCCCGGGTCGCCCCACTACGTCGAGGTCACGAGCGCGTCAAGCGGACATCGCCCGGACACCACGGTTCCACGAGTATCCGAACTTGGGTATCGTGGGGAGATGGGGCCGGCAACGACAGGCGTCTCGTCCACGCGCCGGCGCAACTGGGCCCCCCTCCTCGGACTGATACTCGGGAGCGCCGGGGTCGTCCTGTACGCACTGGCCATCTACGGTCTCGGGGCGTACATGCCCACGGTCCGGAACGACGGGATCCCGAGCTGGCTCCTGATTGGCGCGGGGACGCTCCTGTCGTTCGTCGGTGTCCGCCGCGCCTTCGCCTCACGCCGCTCCGGAGGGCGGGCGATCGCCGGGATCGCGCTCGGCGCGAACCTCATTTTCGGAGCACTGCTGGCGTGGGTTCTCTATGCCATGGCCGACCTGCCTACGATCCGCGGACCGCAGGTCGGAGCGCCGGCGCCGGCCTTCGCACTCGAGGACCACACGGGAGGCATGGTACGGCTGGCGGACTTTCGCGGCTCGCCTCTCCTCCTGGTCTTCTACCGTGGCCACTGGTGACCGTTCTGCGCCTCCGAGCTGCAGGGTCTGCAGCTGAGCATCGCCGAGTTCACCCGCCGAGACTGCGCCATCGTGGGCATCGTGGTCGACCCCACGGAGACGAATGCGCGCTTCGCGCGTGACCTCGGCCTGTCGTTTCCGCTCCTGAGCGACCCCACGGCCGCGACGATCGACGCCTACGGCTTGCGCCATGCCGGCGGCCACGCCGGGAGCGACATTGCGCATCCGGCATCGATCCTGATCGACAGCGCCGGTATCGTTCGGTGGCGTGAGGTCTCGAAGTCGGTCAACAAGCGTCCCACACCGGCCATCGTGCTCGCCGCCCTCGATCGACTGACGCCGACGCACCCCGAGTGACCCGGCCTCCGAGCCGCCCGACTCACTTCAACTCGATGATGTCGACCTGGATCCGAACCTCTTTTTCGGAGTACTGGTTCACGATCATGGCAAGATACATCTCGCCGTCGTCCCGAACCTGGCGCCCAGCGTAGTAGCGGCGCTGCGACGGCGCACTGCTCGTCACCAGTCCGTCCAGGGCGTCGTCGCCCAAGGACGCGAACACCTTCTTCAACCAGACCGAGCCACCGGGAGCCCGCGTACGCGACCCTTTGCGCGCGAGCAGGGTATCGAGCTTCCCGCGCTCGATGGCGTATCCGTACTGATGATACCCAGTGGCGGCCGTCATGCCGGTGTCGACCTTGTACTGAATCCTGGTGACGCGGCCCTTGAGGATCTGCTTCTCCTCGATGTCCCCGATACTGGCGTCGTCGCTCGGCAGCGTACCCAACACGAGAGGATACGACGCGTCCTCCTGCTGATCGTAGTAGACGATCCACGCGAACGGCAGGCGGCTCAGGAAAGGGTGGTCTTTGGACCCAGGGATGTCCTGGGCGTGCACTGGGTTGACGAGCACAAGACCGCTCAGGACCCCAAGTATGGCCCCCATGAGCCACAGCGTCTGCACCGACCGTCGTCTCATCGTCACGGATTCCATCAGGCACACCTCCTGACCCGGATGATCTTGTGCGACGAGGGAGTTGTCAATGCGGGTCCCGTGCGGGGGCCAGGAAGCCGATCGCTCGCGAGGACCGCATGGTCGAGCTCATCACGCCCCAACCTCAGACGCGAAGAAGCGCCCGAACGCGGCCGGGAGCGCGCTCGGGGCCGGCAGCGCGCCGCCAGGCGGTACCGGCTCACGGGCGGAGAACGTGTTCCAGAAGAGCACGCGCCGCCCCGGTACGCCTTCGGCCAGCAGCGCCGCCAGACACTTGGCCGTATACGTGGTCTCGACGGCGATGTCCTCGGCCTCGCCGATCGCCGCCATGGCCCGCGCGGCCTCGACGGTGGTCGCGCCGTATCCCGGCCCGACGAAGCGCGAGACTATGCGCACATCGCCCGCGGCGAGGGTGAGGTCCGGCACATTCGGGTCGCAGGCCCGCAGGCGGCGCATGACCCGACCCGCAAGCCGACGCAAGCGGCGCGCCGACGGCGCCAGCATGTCGGTCACCAGCACGCCAACGACCTCCGCACGGAGGCCCGCCATCCGGAGACCCAGCGCGAGCCCCGCCGCGGTTCCGCCGGTGCCAATCGGCACGTAGATCGCCTCCGGCTCGGGCAGGTCCCCGGCGCGGATCTGCCCCGCCAGCTCGAGCCCGGCGCGCACGAAGCCGATCGTTCCCGTCACGGAGCTGCCACCGGGTGCGATGACGAACGGGGTCTCGCCGCGGACCGTCGTCCGCGCGAGAACGCGAAGGGCCGTCGCCGTCACTCCCGGGACCCCGTGGGCCCAATGCAGCTCGGCGCCAAACGCCTGCGCCAAGAGTAACGTGCGCCGAACCGCGGCCGACATCGGCTGAGGAACCATGACGAGCACGGTGCGCATACCGACCGCACGGCCGAAGACGGTCGTGGCCAGACCGTGGTGCGTCCCTATGCCGCCGAATGTGAGCAAGGTACGCGCCCCACGTTGGCGTGCGGCGCCGAGAATGTACTCGAGTTTACGCGGCTTGTTGCCCCCGTAGATCGCACTGCTGTGATCATCGCGTTTCGCCCACAGCTCGAGTCCACGCGCGGCACCAAGGGACGACAACCGATGGACCCGCGTCGGCGGGCCCACGAGCGGCACGTGCGGCAACCGTCCGAGCCCCGGGTAGCGCTCCGTCAGGGCATCCACACATGCGGGAGCCTGCGCGGACTCGACGATGGGTGTTCCTTCCCGCACGGCGCGGCACTCACGTTGACTGGACGCCGCGTGGGCGTCAAGTAGAGGGGCTGAAGGAGGACCATCGCATGGCCGCAGAGACACCGAATCTCGACGTCGAAAAGATCGAAGCCACCGTCAAGCACGTCTTCGGAATGCTCGGGGGCGCCGTCATCTCGGGCATGATCTATCTGGGCGATCGACTGGGCCTCTACCGCGCCCTGGCCGGCGCCGGCCCCGTCACGAGTGAAGCGCTCGCGACGTCGACAGGCCTGCACGAGCGCTGGGTGCGCGAATGGCTCCGGGGGCAAGCGGCGGCCGGCCTCATCGACTACGCCGGCCAGCACGACGGACAGGATCGGTTCTCCCTGTCGCCCGAAGGCGCGATGGTGCTCGCCGAGGAGCGGAGCCCAGCATTCGCCGCCGGCGGCTTCGGGGGTCTCCCCGCGCAGATGGCCGTGATCGAGAAGCTCCCCGAAGCCTTCAAGACGGGCCGCGGGCTGCCCTACGACGTGTTCGGCGCCGAGGGCAATCGGGGCGTCGAACGCATGTTCGCACCCTGGTTCCGTACCATGCTGGTCCCGGTGGCCCTCCCCGCACTGGACGGCGTGCAGGCAAAGCTCGAGGCCGGTGCCCACGTCGCCGACATCGGCTGCGGAGCCGGCGTCGCGCTCATCGAGATGGCCAAGGCGTTTCCGGCGTCGCAGTTCCAAGGCTACGAGATCTCGGAGCACGCGTTGGCACTGGCGAACGCCAACAAGCAAGAAGCCGGTCTGACGAACGTGACCTTCCACGACGCCCGCACCGACCCGATCGCGAGCGATGCCAGCTTCGACCTCATCACGACCTTCGACTGCCTCCACGACATGGCACATCCGGCGCCGGTCATGCAGGCGATCCGGCAGGCCATCAAACCCGATGGCACCTGGCTCATCGCCGACATCAAGACCAAATCCTCGTTCGAGGAGAACCTACGAGAGAATCCGATGGCCGGCATGATGTACGGCTTCTCGGTGATGAGCTGCCTGTCGTCGGCACTCTCGGAGCCCGACGGCGCCGGACTCGGCACCCTCGGATTCACCGAGGACGTGGCGCGCGTCATGACGCGGGAGGCCGGCTTCACGCGCTTTCAGCCCCGCGACTTCGATCATCCTATGAACGCCTACTACGAGGTTCGCCCGTAGCGGCAGGCGCCCCCCGCCTCTCGCCAGGCACCGCTTCCCGTCATGCCCGAAGAGCACCGCGAGCGCGTGCTCACGCCGGCGTTCGCCCTCTCGTTCGTTGCCAACTTTCTCCAGAGCCTGGCCTTCATGCTCTACATCCACCTGCCGGGCTTCCTGCAGGATCTCGGCGCCAACGAGATCGGAATCGGCGTCATCTTCAGCATCACCGCGCTGAGCGCCATCATCGCCAAACCGCCAATCGGCCGCGTCATGGACGTCCAGGGCCGCCGGACCGTCATTCTTGCTGGCGGCGTGCTGAACGTCCTCGTCTGCTTTCTGTACCTCACCGTGTCGACGCTCGGGCCGTGGCTCTTCGCCGTGCGGATCGTACACGGCATCGCCGAGGCGATGCTCTTTGCCGCACTGTTCACCCTTGCCGCCGATCTCGTCCCGGCATCGCGCCGCACCGAGGGCATGGCGCTGTTCGGCGTCTCCGGCCTGCTCCCGATGTCGCTCGGCGGCGTGCTCGGCGACCTCATTCTCGGGCACGCGGGCTATCACGAGCTGTTTCTCGCCTCGGGTGTGCTCGCGATCGCGTCGCTCGCCCTGTCTCTACCGCTACGCGACCATCCGCCCGCCGCCGATGATCTGCCACCCCGCGGCTTTCTCACCGCGATCGCCGAGCCGCGCCTGCTGCCTCTCTGGTTCGTCGGCACCGTATTCGCGATCGCCCTGGCGGCCCATTTCGCGTTCCTGAAAACGTACATCCTCGCGACGGGCGTCGGCTCGGTCGGGCTCTTCTTTACCGCGTATTCGGCGGCCGCGATCGTCCTCCGCCTCTTCTTCGGATGGGTCCCCGATCGCATCGGGCCGACACGCGCGCTGCACCCATCACTGGGCCTGCTCGCCGGGGGCTTCGTGCTCCTCGCCTTCGCCTCCACCGCGACCGAAGTCGCCGTCGCCGGAGCCTTCTGCGGGCTCGGACACGGCTTCACCTTCCCGATCCTGTCGGGCCTTGTCGTCTCCCGGGCCCGGCCCGCGGAACGCGGTGCCGCCATGTCCCTCTTCACCGCCCTCTTCGACGCCGGAATCCTCATCGGCGGCCCGCTCCTCGGCGCAACGATCCGCTTCGCCGGCTATCCGGCCATGTTCCTGACCGCCGCCGGGATGCTCGTGGTCGGCGCCATCGTCTTCGGGCTCTGGGACCGCCGGGTCTGACGATGCCGCGGCGCGGCCGCGCCCTGCTCCGCCTCCACCTCTTAAACGAGACAAGGCCGCCGGAGTTTCCTCCGACGGCCTTGTCTCAGGATGGCTCCCCGGGCCGGACTCGAACCAGCGACCATTCGGTTACACGAACTCCCAACGTTTCCGCTGGGCGTGGACTATCTCATCACCGTATCCCCGTAAGGGACGTAGGTGGCGGGCGCTCGTGAGGAGGTTATTCTTTCGTCACTCCTTAGTCTCTGCACCTTCCCCCCGCCCTGCCGGTCACTCGACCGGGTCATCGGAGGGCTTGGCTCAGGGTTCCCGTATGCCCCATGACACGTAGGCTTCCCTGAATTCACCCGCTTTTCACTCGCCGGTTTCCCGACGAGGCTGCGTTTTCTCACAGCCGAACGCTCTACCAACTGAGCTACCGGGGACCAGAAGCAGGTACCTATAATCGAGCCGACGGGGACGTGCAATGCACGCCGCCTCCGGTGAGGCCAAAGGACCGTTGGACGACGATCCCGAGCCGGCGCATCCGCTTGCGGAGGCCGAATCGGCTCATCCCGAGGGCCGCCGCGGTCCGGGTCACGTTCGAGCCGTGGGCCTCGAGCGCCTCGGCCACGAGCTGGCGCTCCAGATCACGCATGGCTTGGGCCGGGGAACGGGGGGCCGCCCCCGGAGCCCCGCCCCCGGATGGTACGCCCCAAGAACCCGTCCCCGCAGGCGCACTTCCGCGGATGCGGGGGGAAAGATGGCGCAGCGCCACCCGTCCGAGCCCACGGGCCAGGGTGGCGGCCCGGGCCAGCTCGTTCCGAAGCTCGCGGACGTTCCCGGGAAAATCATAGGCGATCAGCCGATCGAGGGCCTCAGGCGCCAGAACGACCATCTGCCCGCCGCTCCGTGCGGCCAGCGCGCGAAGAAAGTGCTCGACGAGCAACGGAATGTCGCTCCGTCGTGCGCGCAAGGGGGGCAAGGTGATCGTCAGCACGCTCAGCCGATAGAATAGATCCGCGCGGAACGTCCCACGCGCGGCCGCGGCCTCGAGCGAGGCGTTGCTGGCGGCCACGATACGGACGTCGACCGAACGACTCCGGTCGGCCCCCACCGCTCGGATCTCGGCGTTCTCGAGGACGCGCAGCAACCGTGCCTGCAAGGCGGGCGAAGTAGTCGCGATCTCATCGAGAAACGCCACACCCCCGTGGGCGGATTCGAGGAGGCCCGGACGATCGCGATCGGCTCCGGTAAAGGCGCCCCGGCGATGGCCGAAGAGCTCGGCGTCGAGCATCGCATCGGGCAGGGCCGAGCAGTTGATGGCGACGAACGGTCGCCCGCGCGGCGCCAGCGCCCGCGCCACGACCTCCTTCCCGGTGCCCGTCTCGCCTTCGACCAGCACCGTGACGTCGCTCGCGATCGCCGCGCGCACCATGTCGGCGACCTCGTGCATCGCCGCGCTATCGCCAAGCAAGCCAGGTATTCCGGTCATCGGGCTGCCTCCACCACTCCTCAGGGGAGACACCTAGCAGAGCAACGCCGGAAGGCGCGCGGGTACGAGTCGTCGCGGGCGTTCAGCGCTGCCAGACGAACACGTCGGAGACACCATTCGTATCGCCGTCGACCAGATTCGCGGCCTCGCCGTAGACCGTGACCACATCGCCGGTGGCCGACACGGCGGCCCCAGAGAGATACGTTGCCGCGTCCCCAGCCACCAGCCGACTGAGACGACCGCTCTCGCGGTCGCGCGCAAAGACGTCGGTGACAGCGTTGGTATCGCCATCCACGAGGTTGGTCGCGGCGCTATAGAACACGACCATACGGCCGTCCCGAGACAGCGCCCCTTCGACGCTGGCCCCATCGGCCTCCGCCCCATCGGCGGCAATACTCACCCGCGTGGGCTCTGCCTCGGCGCGCATGCGGACGAACAGATCGACCTTCCCCTTGGTATCCTCGCCGTCCGGCAGAAGCTCGCGTGCGCTGCTGCTGAACGCGACGACCGCGCCGTCGCCCGAAAGCATCGGGAATCCGATGCTCGCGCTCGTGGGTTCGCGATCAGGATCGGCGATGGACATCCGCTCGGTGGTCCCACCGCTCCGATGCCGCACGAAGACATCGATCGCCCGATTCTGATCGTTCGGCACCAGATTGTCAGCCGCACTCGCGAACGCCACCGAGTCACCATCCGCGGAGAGCGACGGCCAGAAACTCATCCCTGCCCCCTGCCCGTGGACACCGACGCTGACACGCTCGGTCGTGTCCGCCTGACGGTCGCGCACGAACACATCGGTCGCGCCGTTGGTGTCGTCCGCGACCAAATTGGCCGCAAAGCTCCGGAACGCGACGAACCGGCCGTCGGCGGAGATGCTCACGTGACCGAAACTGGTACCGTCGGCCTGTGCACCAGCCGCCCCCACACTGACGCGCTCGGTCGTCCCGAGCTCACGATCCCGGACGAAAACGTCCGCCACACCGTTGCTGTCGCCCGGCACGAGATTGCTGGCCACGCTGGCAAACGCCACGAAACGCCCGTCACCCGAGAGTGCCACCCCCGCACTCAGGCCATCGCCGCCGCGACCGTCGCCGCCGACGCTGACCCGCTCAGTCGTTCCGGTCCGCCGCGCATAGACGAAGACGTCGGTCATGCCGTTCTGGTCGTCGGCCACGAGATTGGTCGCGTCGCTCGCATAGGCGACGACGCTCCCGTCGGCGGACACCGCCGAGACGAAACTCGCACCGTTGGCGGTACTCCCATCGGGAGCCCGGCTGATGCACTCGATCGTCTCCCCACAGACCGGCCCGACCCACAGGACGAGCAGGACACCCGCCGCGACGAGTCTCACCACCGTTGCCCGCTCATCCGCAGTGCACGCCGGAACCCGCGCGCACGCGCGGCGAGCGTCGCTGCCTGCGCTGGGTCGCGCGCGAGCCGGTTCGTCGTCTCTCCCGGGTCGGTCGCGAGATCGTAGAGCTCATAGCGCTCCGCCACGTCGAACGGGCGAAGCATCACGCGCGACGCCGGCACCGGCGGCCCGGCGCCGCGGGTATGCACGAGCTTCCAGCGTCCCTTCCGAACCGCGAACGGGTGATTCGTACGCGCGCCGACCGCAAGCGCCACGTGGTCGGCCGCCACGACCCCGTCCGTGAGGAGCTGGTCGCGCACACTCGTCCCCTCGAGCCCAGAGACCGGATCGCCAACCAACGCGAGCAACGTGGGCGTGAGATCGACGCCGCTCATCGACTGGGCGACGACGCGCCCCGCGGGCAGTGTGCCGGGCCAGCTGATGACCAGCGGCACGTGCAGCGTCGTTTGGTACACGAACCACCCGTGCTGCAAATACTCGGTACGCTCGGTGAGGCTCTCTCCGTGATCGGCCGTGACGACGATCAGCGTACGCTCGCCCATGCCGAGTTCGCGAACCACATCGAGGAGTCGACCGATCTGACCGTCGGTAAAGTTGATCTCGCCGTCATAGCGCCGGACGTACGATGAAAGGCGCGTCCGGCCCTCCACGAACTGGTAACGCGGGATGCTGCCAAGCCCGATGTTGCCCCGGCCCACGGGAAGCGGGGCATCGGTACCGAACCAATCCTCCGGATAGTCGGTGCGCGTTTCCCACTCGTGATCCGCTGCGTACGGACCATGCGGGTCCATGAGGTGGAGCCACAGATGCCAGGGCGAGGCGGGCGCCTCGCGCAACCAGGCCTCGGCCATGGCGGCGCCGTTGGCGTCCGAGTGCAACGTCTCGTCGTGACCGAAGATCTCGAAGACATCGAACCCTTGCGCGAAGCCGAACCCGTCGCCGACGAGCTCGTTGCCGACGAATCCGGCCGTCGTGTACCCCCGTGCGCGTAAATGCTCCGCGAGCGTGGTGACATCCGCGGGTAGGCTCGCCCGGTTCTCGACCACCCGATGACCCGGCTGATACAGCCCCGTCAGGAGAGAGGCCGTCGCCGGCGCCGTTTCCGGTGCCGTCGCCATGACGGCCTCACACCGCACCCCGCCGCGCGCGAGCTCGTCGATCCGCGGGCTCGTGGGCACCGGGTAGCCGTACGCACCGAGGTGGTCGGCGCGAAGAGTATCGACCGTGATCAACAACACGTTCGGGGGTGCCGTCCGATCGTCCGCGGCTACCGCCGGCGGGACGCCGAGCCAGCCGAGCGCCGCGAGCGCGATGGCAGCCGGAACGCGTACAGAGGAGAAACCCATCCTGGAGGCCTTGAAACACGAGTCGCCAGGCCGTGCAATCTGGACGGACCGTCACATCCATGACGGTCCGTCACAATCGCTCAAGTTCCCGGAAGCAGCGGCCGATAGCACTACGGGCTGACTTTCGCCCACACCACGCGCCATGCCCGTTCGCCTACTGCTCATCGACGACAGTCCGTTCGACCGCGAACTCGTCCGCCACGCGCTGACGCAGGCTCAGACGGACGCCCCGATTCAGATCGTGTCGGCGGACACGTGGACCGAAGCCTGGCCTCACGTGGCCGAAGGCAAGCTCGACATCATTCTGCTCGACTTCCTCCTGCCGACGATGACCGGCCTGGAGGTGCTCGAGAAGCTGCGGCTCCATCCGCACCCACCGATCATCATGGTCAGTGCGCAAGACGATCTGCCCACCGCGATCGAAACGCTCCGGGCCGGCGCCCACGACTATGTCATCAAGTCGGGCGACTGGGGACGCGAGCTCTGCCGCGCGGTCGAGCGGGTCCTGGTGCGCGCCGGGCTGGAGCAAGAGTTCGCCACCACGCGCGCCCGAGCGGCGAGCCAGGCCGCCGAGCTCGCCCGCACGGTCGAGACCGAACGCGCGCACGCGCAGACCCGCAAACGCGAGATCGAAGAGCTGTACGTCCAGACCGAAGAGATGGCCCGCATGAAGACTGAGATCGTGGCCAACGTCTCGCACGAACTCAGGACGCCGCTGAACAGCGTCCTCGGCTATGCCGACCTCCTCGAGGATCAGATTCCCGGCGACGACGCGACGGAGGCCCGCCACCTCCTCCGCGAGCTGCGTGCGCAGGCGTTCCGCCTGCACACCGTCGTCGCCTCCGTGCTCTCGGTCGAACGGCTGCGCAGTGCCCGCGAGCCCGTGGCCATCTCTCGCTTCCCGCTGGCCGGCATCGTCGAGGAACTGCGTGCCGACGCGATGGTGCTCAACGCGGACAAGGGACTCGTCACCTCCTGGACCGGCCCGAGCCGCGGCACGCCGGTCGAGCACGATCGCGTCAAGATCCGCGCCATCGCCAAGCAACTCGTCAGCAACGCAATCAAATTCACGCCGGCGGGATCGGTGCACGTCACGGTTTGCCGCACCGCCGGCGGCGGCGTCGTCATCGAGGTCCGGGATACCGGGATCGGCATTCCGGCCGAGGCGCGATCCTTGATCTTCGAGGACTTCCTGCAGCTCGACGGCTCGAGCACCAGGCGCTACGAGGGCCTGGGACTCGGGCTGGGGATCGTCAAACGCTACACGGCGCTGCTGCGCGGGGTCGTGACCGCGCAAGACGCCCCCGGAGGCGGCACGACCGTGCGTGTCGCGCTGCCCCCACCCTCGGCGCGCCGCAAGCGCCTCGCCGCCCGGTAGCGGGGAACCGCACCGGCGCATTCCGGCCGGCCTGAAACGGCCGTGCGGTCGTGCACTCTCCACGCGCCCTCACACGGCAGTTCGGCGCCCGGATTCGGCCTCTTGCCCGGACCGGCGCCCTGCGATATCGAGACCTTCGGGGAGTCCTCGTAGCGAGGGCCTACAGCACGATCGACGTGGGGGTCACGAATGGATGCCGAACGCACGATGAACCGGGCCGCAACACTACTGATGGGGAGCGCGCTGGCGCTGATCCTGGCGCTACCGGTGACCGCGACCGCTCAGGGACGCGGAGTACAATTCGCCCCCGATGGCTCCGGGAGAGTGCTGGTCAACAAAGACGTCGGTGTCGACCGCTTCGCCATTACCAAGAATCCCGATGGCTCGCTCACCGGCAACGTCTTCCGGACCGACGGTAGCGATCCCATCTTCCTCGTCTGCACGCCACTCGTTCCCGCGAACACCTACACCTGCAGCGCGGCGGATCCGTGCCAGGATCTCGGAAGTGGACCGGCGCGCGGCATTCAGCGCACGCCGGACCTCCAGATCGTCCTGGTCAACAAAGACGTCGGCACAGACCGCTTCGCCATCAGCTTGAACGCGGATGGCACCGTCTCCGGGAACGTCTTCCGGGAGAACGAGCCGTCGCCCGCTTTCATCCACTGCACCCCGACGGGCCAAGCGAACGAGTTCTCGTGCTCCGGTGCCGATACCTGCGTCACCGAGACCTGTGTCGATCAGTACACCGTCATCGGCAATGTGACCCTCCCCTCCGATTTCTTCGACGTGCCGAGCCCCTGCAACGAGCCGTTCCTCTTCACATCCGAGGTCACCCTGCCCGCGAACTTCTTCGTACCGCCAGAGACCGTCACCTTCTCCATCACTGCCAGCGAGGGCGTGCAGGGCTTCACGATCGACGCCACCTATCCGACCCCCAAGGGCGCGTTCAGCGGCAGCGCCGACGGCGTCGGCTGCTTCGCGAATGGAGACAACTTCGTCGGCAACGACACCGATGACGGAAATCTCCGCTTCGTCATGGGGAAAGCCACCGACCTGACCCTGCCCATCGACATCACGTGCACGTTCGACGAGACCGAGGGTATGGACCTCGCGGCTGGCGACATTGGCGTCGATGTAGTGAACGTCACGCAGAACGCGGCCTCCGGCAACACGATGGCGGTCGGCGTCAACGTTGCCGTTCAATAGCAGCCGCCGCGCTCACAAACTCCCGGAGGGGGCCCCGAGACCGTAGACCTCGACGGGCTCGCTCCGGCCGCGTAGCGCGACGGCCTCGCGAAACGCGATCGCACAGCTCACGCCCTGGTCTGCCGCTGCCGCGTAGACCCGCTCGGAGGCCACCACGTCGTGGTCGCGCTCCTTCCCGAGTTGTTGCAGACGGGCCGCGACATTCACCGTGTCTCCGATGACGGTGTACTCGTGTCGATCCGCGGCGCCGATCAGGCCCGCGACCACGTCGCCGCTATGCACCGCCACGGCCATGGCAAGCGGTACCCGATCGGCCGCGGCCCGCCGAGCATTCAGCTCGGCAAGGCGCTGCCGCATCCCGAGCGCGCAGCGCAGGCCATCGGCCGCGGCGTGGTCATCGCGCCCGTCCGGCTCGAACAAGCCGAAGATCACCAGCACGGCATCCCCGATGAACTTGTCGATCGATCCTCCGCAGGTACGCGCCCACGAGGTCATCTCGGTGAAGAACTCGTTCAACGTTTCCACCACCTGCTCGGGCGCCGTCCGCTCGGCGAACGACGTAAAACCACGAAGATCGCAGAACAGCACGGTAGCGTGGCGGCGCTCCCCGAGCTGACGGGACCCCGCCGCCAGGAGCTGGTCGCGAACGGCTGGATCGACCACGCGCCCGAAGGTCTGGAAGATATGCTCGCGATCGCGGAGCGCCCGCACCATCGCGTTCACCCCGTCCTCGAGCACCCCGACTTCATCGCCGGACCCGACCGGCACCTGCACCGCCAGATCCCCACGCTCGACGCGTCGTAGGGCCCCGACGACGTCACCGAGCGGCCGGGTCAGCGTGCGGGCAAGCAGGATCGTGAGCGTCACGCCAACCAGCAGATAGACCCCGAACGTGGCACGGCTGGCGATCGCAAGATCACCGATGATGCGGGTGGGGTCCATGCCGCCCGCCAGGCGCGCCGCGGCGGACTGCACCAGGCCCAGAATCGTGAACAGAGGGAGAAACGCCACGGCCGTCAGAAACACGAGGAGACGCATCTGGACCCCAAGCGGCCGCGCCCCTGGCACGTCGGCAAGGCGCCCCTCCGGAAAGACGTGCGGCACGACCTGGGCGCGGAAGATCCAGTCGACGAGGAGGTATCCCGTCGTGGCGGCGAGGAAGCTGTTCACCAGTGGGGAGAGCACGTGTTGCGAGGCGAGTTCCGGCGCCCAGGTGCCGAAGCGGCTGATCGTCAGGAGGGGGAAAAAGATCGTGCCCACGACCCAGCCGGTAAAACACGCGCCGGCCATCAAAATCGGACCGTTCAGCACGCGCCGCTGCACCTTGAGCGGGGCCGGCGGAGGGACACCCGCACGAAAATACGCGATCACCGGCCACAGGTATGCGACCAGAACCAACGTCGTGAGCGGATAGACGATGCAGCGATAGAGCGGCAGCCAGGTAAGGTCGTACGCCCGGACGGCGAGCGCGAAATCCGACAGGCTCTGCATCAGATCGATCGTCTGTCCCGCGGTCACGCCCGCCAGAAGGTTGACGGAGAGCAGCGTCACCACCGAGAGCCCTACCCACAGAAGCGATGCCTTGCGCTCGGCCACGAGCGTGCATCATCGCGTGCGAACCGGACTGCGTCCAGGGTGGCGAGCGGAGCGCGGTGCGATTCGCTCCCGGACGCGATTCCGCCCCTACCAGGCCTCGCTGCCCGGCTCCCCCTTGAACGGCCCGACGATGGCCGCCGTGAT
>JAJCZP010000098.1 GCA_029262315.1 Deltaproteobacteria bacterium
TTTTTTCAATCGCAAAAAAAAACCGAACCAAAAAAATGCTCTCGAAATGAAGGAATGATTTTCAACCCTTGTTGAAACCAATGTGCCAGAGCACATTGGAATGACTGAACCCGTCAGGGGCTGAGAGCTTGTTATGCCAACCCACCCGCTTCCGCGGTTCATTCACTTCGAGCGCTGTCGCACTCGACCCCAATTGGGGCACGCTCACTCATCCAACGCTTCTTTTGTTTCTGCAAATCCTACTTTTCCTCATTATTGAATAGAAATAAGTTAATTTTCATTTTCCGAAAAAGACATTAGCACCCACTCTAAGAGGCTAAGAACCTTTTTTTATACTGCTCTTGCGGTCTGGCATACTTTCCAATTCGGGACTTTAGCCTCACTTGTAAGTCTGCCTGGTTGCGATAGTGTTTAATTTTCAATTCCCTTGATGATTGCTTTTTCAATTGGACAACATAATTCAATGGGTTGTTTTATATTAAAATCTCTTTTCGGCAATAAGGGTGGTTGTGCCATAAATTTTGGTTCTATTCCTCTATGATCTTGCGCTGCATGAACTAAAAAAGGATGACATAAATAAACTGTTCCTGCACTTCCTGTCGCTGTTATTTCTTTCCGTTTTGGCAGATGCTTTAGTTGTTCAGCCAATTGCATGAAAGTTAATCCTTCTTCTCCATGGTGTTTCAATAATTTCGAAACATCAATGTGTGACCCTACCTTTATTCTGGTTGGAGCATCTATTTCTGTTGTATTTGAAAATAGAAACAACATTAATAGTGCCCTTCCCTTACTGTTAATATTTATTTTCCACTCAAGGTAATTTTGTGTATAATGGCGGGGCATTGACCCCTTTGATGGCGCGCAAGCTGACCCCCCTATATCAAAGTGGGGTTGCTAATATATAAAGGTACAAATCTTGAACTTAAGAACTTTTTCTTAGGCTCTGTCCAGACAAACTGATTTTTGAGGATTTAGCTGTTAATCTATCCATAATGGCATCAGCCAAAGTAGGTTCATCGATGTATTCATACCACTTGTCAACTGGTAACTGACCGCATATAATAGTGGAAGATTTACCATATCGATCTTCCATTATTTGTAGCAGAGCAAGTTTGATTTGATGACTTAAAGGTTGTAATCCAAAGTCATCGATAATGATTAATGCGGCCCTTTGTATGCGATTAATCCATTTTATGTACGAACCATCCACCTTGGCAATTGCGATTTGTTCACACAACCTGTTCATATTGAAGTACAGAGTTCTGTACCCCATAAGACACGCTTGATTGCCTAAGGCACAAGCTATATATGATTTGCCGCATCCTGTGGCGCCAGTAATAAAAAGATTCTCTGATCTGTCAATGTAAGAGCAATCTGCTAATTGAGCGATTACCTCTTTTTTTAAATTGCGTTCCTGTTTATAAATGATATCCTGAAGAGTGGTTCGATATCTTAGTTTACTTAGGCGCAAGAGCATTTGGGTTCTGCGATGCGATCTATTTTGCAATTCTGCGTCTACTAAATTGGCTATGCAATCATGTGTATCTGGATGCTTATTTAATGGTAGATCTAAGATCGCTTCATAGGAAGATGCCATTCCTAATAATTTCATCTTTTGCATTAGGTGTAGGGTAGCTTGAGTATTCATTTATTTGATGTTTAATAGTTAACTAATTATAATTGTTTGGCCCTCTGATATTGTCATGAACTGGGATTGTGAATAAATCCCTTTCTTCTTTTATAGGTATTAGATCCATATTATTGGTTAAGATATTTTTTAGTATCCCATAGTTGACCCTGTGAGTCGTTTTGGCTCTTATGCAGGCATTTTCTAATCTTTCCGGTGTGTACTTATTCGACAGTCTTATTACTCCAAGACACGAGTTATAAGTTTGTTCTATTAAGTTCTTGCTTTGAAGAATCTGCTCTATTGCCCATTTGGTATTGGGCCCAATTTTTTCTGCTTGTCTGCTAAAGTATGCTGCATCCCAACCCCTTTGCTCTAAATACTTTTTATGCTTTTCAGGCATGTGACCAGGGGTAGTTGTGTATCCATTTCTACTGCGATTCCTTTTATGTATCGCTATTCTTTCTATTCCTAAATAGACCTCAACTATCTGTGAGGTATATATGATTTTGGTAGTTTTCCCTATGTGTTCACATGGCACACTGTATTGCCGTTTGTCTTCCCCTAAGACTACATGATAGTTAGGTTGTACTTTGGCCTGTGTGCTTTTTTTTACTTCAAACAACGACTTTGGAAGTGCTAAAAGATGAGGCTTTTCATCTTTATCAAATAGATCCTTTCTGCTATAAGTCTTCCCTTGATAATTTTGCTTGTTATGTTTTTCTAAACCTGTTAAGAAGGCCTTGTTTATTTCATATATGCTGTAAAATATTTCATTTCTAAAAGGTGCAAAAAGTCGATTATAGACAATGTTGACATGTCGCTCCACATGTGCTTTATCTTTTGGCTTTCCTGCTCTGGCGGCTTCTAATTCTATCCCGTAGTGACTAGAAAATTGAACGCATAATTCTGAAAATGTAGGTTCATATCGATCTGCCTTAGTGACAAAACTTTTCAAATTGTCACTAAGCAACACCCTAGGCAATCCCCCTATGTATAGAAAGGCTTGATTGATCGCATGAATGAAGTCTTCTTGCCTCTGGGATTCAACAGCATATGCAAATGTATATCCAGAGTATGGCAAGGTACAGACCAACACTTCACATGTATGCACCTCTCCAGTTAACTTCTCTACCCAACTAATTTTTTTACCCGTAAAATCTACAGTTAAATAATCGGCTGCTTTATGCTCCAACCTGATGGTGGCATTGAGTACTTTTCGATATTGCTTAATTTTTCGACAGAATCGGCTGTACGAAAAACCGTCAGGGTAGTCTAACTTATACTCCTCCCATAATAGATAACGAGTAACTCCTACCTTGGGCAATTCCTTAATCAGGCTGGGAATGCGACTCTTGAGATCCTCTTCTCTCAGATTTACCGATTCTTTATCACTACGATAAATTTCCTTGTAACCTTCACCCTTATCTAGGTCTTTAAGTTCTATAGCGCGATTTTCCACACGACTGATATACTGCTTTACCGTATTCTTAGACATTCCAAGTAACCTGGCTATGCGTTTCTTTCCTATTCCTTGTTGATGATATTCTACGATCTTCTTTATCTGATCCATTCGAGTGGGTTTATAAGCCATACTTGATATTTTATTCAAGCATGAAGCTCTTTAAAATCCACTTTGATCCTTATTGACCCATAACTATTTTAGGGGGTCAGCTTCAGCGCCATTCGGGGGGTCAATACTTGCGCCACTTGGGGGGTCAACACTGCGCCTTTATACAGTCTGAGATGAGAATTCAATGAGACTGAATAATAATGCATATCCATACCTTATTATCCTCGGTATATTCCTATTACTCGTCGCCCCAAATCTTATGTCTCATGGGATGTTTGTTGATGGTCTGACCTATGCATCCATCGCCCGCAATCTTGCGCTCAACGGTGAGTCACTCTGGCAACTGCACTACACAAATACAGTCGGGAATGCATTTTATGGTCATCTACCCCTGGCAATATGGCTCCAAAGTCTATGTTTCCAGGTATTTGGTGATTCGATACTTATAGAAAGATTATACGGCCTTATCTTATATGTGTTTACAGGAGGGGTGATCATAGGCATCTGGAAAGAATTAACGGGAAATCTCAGTAATGGATGGCTGCCGCTTTTGTTTTGGATTTCTATACCAGAGGTATCCTGGGCATGTCAAAATAATGTCCTCGAGAACACAATGACCCTCTTTACAGGCCTGACGATGCTTGCGTATTTGAAATATAGCCACTCAGAAAAGACCTGGCAATTGATGCTGTGCGGACTGTTCTTGTTATGTGCATTTTGGTCTAAAGGACCTACAGCATTGTATCTGCTATTCATCCCATTCATTTTCACATCGAAAGAGATTAATTGGAATTTGAAAAAGTCTGTCTGGCGGTCTTTTGTTTTACTTCTATTTATTCTAATACCGTTATTACTAATGATAAATTTTGTACCAGAAGGCAGAAGATATCTTTCTAATTACTATCATGACCAACTGTTGTGTAGTCTAAGTTCTACCCAAACAGTCGCCCATAGATTCCAGATATTGATTGATTTTACAACACAAATAATACCAGCGATTATAATTGTAATTTTGTCTTTCGTGTTTTACTCCAAACGAGAGTTGCTAAATTTTATAAAATTAGAATATTTATACTCGCCATCACAACTTTTTCTATTAACACTGGCCGGCGTTTTTCCAATTATGATCAGTCTGAAACAAAGTAGTTTTTATATACTTAGTGTGTATCCTTTTCTTGCGATTGGTTTCGCGCTTCTCACACAAGCTATCATATCGAATACAACAAATACTGACTTCGCCCGATGGCGACGACTTCGATATAAGATAATAATCACCATTCTTATCTTAGCGGGCGGGCTGATATGGAATATACTCCAAATTGGAAAAACAGGAAGAGATCATGATAAAGTCGAATTAGCTATCGAGGTGAGTGCCTATCTTCAACATAATCAAACGATTGGCTTAGATCCCGAACTTTTTGAAGATTGGGCCCTCCATGGCTATTTTGCCAGGTATGGGAACATAAGTCTTGATCCTGATCCACATGGGGACTATAAATATATTCTAACTTGTACAAACTGTTCAATTGACAATTATAAAAATCAGAATCTGATACCTGTCATTACTTCTTCAACATATATTCTATTTGAGAAAATGCCAAATGAATAATGTCATTTTATTCATTCTCCTTAACTACACACTTGATTGTCTTTAAAATAACCTATTTGAAATTTGTCAGTAAGACGGCAAAGATTCAGGTTGCTTTTTGGCATGTCTTGCTCTCCAATTTAGAGATTTGTTTTCGTTAAGAATCGGGATGGCTGAATGATTTTGCCCCACTGATGAATAATGATAGAATCATTAAATGAAGCAACCACAAGGTGGGTATGGGGGCTTGGACCCGATTTAGAAAATTAATACTCTTTCGTCATGGGCTAGTGTCGTGAGTAATTCAATATTCATTTCCTAAATCTTAGGATGTAAAGGAATGAATTAGATGTAACATTTTAAAAACAAATGCATTTTATTATCTCCAGGCTCACTTCTTTCCGTACGTTTCAACATGGCAAATTTCATCCACTCGTGGTTCCCTCCTATAAAGGTCTCCCAGACCTTTATCCTTTTTCAAAGGAATCAGTCGATCATGTTAAGAAATCGGGAAACCTTATGAATGAACGATCTACGAAGAAGTCGTAGTGGAGGTCTGGGAGACCTCCAAGAGAGTGAACCGGAACGGGCTTACTCCACCCACTTTGTGGTTCGCTATGTCAGATGCCTCCCAGGCAT
>JAJCZP010000099.1 GCA_029262315.1 Deltaproteobacteria bacterium
CGCCACCGAAGCCGCACGCGAGGCGGCCGCGGCCGCAGTGCGTGAGGTCGCGGAACGCGAGGCTACGGCGGCGCGCGCAGCGTCCCGCGAGGAGCGCATCAGCAAACTGCTCTATCAGGGTGACATTGCACTGCTCGAAGACCGGCTGACAACGCCCACTGAGGGGAGCGCCGTGTACGCGTACAGCGAGGTCTTGAAGATCGATCCCGAGAACGCCGAGGCCAGAACGAAGATCGCCGCAATCATCGAAAAGTACCTCGGGTGGGCCGAGTCCGCTGGCAATCGTACGCGCGCCCGGCTCTACGCCGACAAGGCCGCCTACATTCGGACCCAGGTCCCGTCGGCCGGGGATGGGGCCGCCCTCGACGCACGCATCTCCGCCCTCGGTGGGAGTGCGAAGTGACAGACCAGGCTGGCACCGCGTCGGCCGAGCCGATCACGGCGTTGTTCGCCGACATGAGTGGCAGCACGCTCATGTACGCGGTACGCGGCAACGAGGCGGCGTTTCAGGTCACGTCGACCTGTCTGACAATGCTCGAGGAGAGCGTGCAACAATCGGGCGGCCGGGTGATCAAACGCGTGGGCGACGCCATCCTAGCCGAGTTCGACGACGGCGAGTCCGCGGTTCAGGCCGCCGTGGCCATGCAACACGCGCTCGAGGCGCCCGACTGCCCCGTCCGTGAGGATGGCGTCACTGTGCGTGTAGGCATCGCGACGGGCGAGGCCGTGCACGACGATGGTGACATCTACGGCGACGTCGTCAACGTCGCTGCACGATTGACGTCACTCGCCGGCGCCTCCGAAATCTTCATGACCGGCGAGACGCACGGCACACTGCCCGACCACTTACGCGAAAGCACGCGCCCCATCGATCAGCTCGCCCTCAAGGGTCGGCCCGACTGGGTCCTGGTGCACCAGTACCTTTGGAAGCAGGACAACGTTACGGTTCAGGCCACACGCAATGCACGAGGCTACGACGCGGCGATCGAGATCACCTACGGCGCGGACACCTTCGCCCTCGGTGAGAATCGCCCAAAACTGACGATTGGGCGCGATCCCGAAAACGACGTCACCATCGAGGACGACGTGGTCTCCCGTCACCACGCCGAAGTCATCTTACGAGGCGACAAGTTCCTCGTCGTCGATCGTAGTACCAACGGCACCTATGTCATCCTCGATGGTGGCGATACTTTCCGCGTGAGTCGCGAAGAGCTCACACTCGCAGGTAGCGGACGCATTTTCGCCGGACGCCAATCCATGGCACCGCTGCGTTATCGGGTGCGCCCGCAACAACAGTGATTGCGTCCGGGCGGGTAGATATGCCAGCATCGGGGGTCCGATGAGCGTGGTGGGTGCCGTACTATCTGATCGTGGACTGCGTCGGGAAGCCAACGAAGACGCGTTCGCCTACGATCCGGATCTCGATCTCTTCCTCGTCGCCGACGGTATGGGTGGACACGCCGCGGGCGAGGTCGCGAGCCAGACGGCCGTGGAAGCCATCACGGCAAAGATCCGCGAGCTGCTCACCGACGACGATCTGACGCCGCTGCGCGATTCGCGCGGCTACCCCTGCGTGGGTGCCCGCCGACTGCTGATCGCCGTCGAGCACGCCAACGACGAGATTCTGCGGATCGCGGAATCCGATATGAAGACACGGGGCATGGGCACCACGGTCGCCGCGCTGCACTTCTCGGAAGGGTTCGCCAACCTCTGTCACGTGGGGGATAGCAGGATCTACCGGATCCGGGAGGGTCGCATCGAACAGCTCACCGAAGATCACTCGATCGCCGCCAACGTGCTCAGCCGCGCGCTCGGCACCGGCCCGATGGTCGAGGCCTCCTGGCGCGTCGAGCCCGTCTCCGAGAGCGAGCGCTTCGTCCTCTGCACCGACGGGATCCACGGACTCCTCAGCGACGACGAGATTCTCGGCACCGTCACCGAGCACTGGAACGATTGCGAAACCGCCTGCTCTCGGCTCGTCGCGTGCGCCAACGAGCGCGGTGGACGCGACAACAGCACCGCCCTGGTCGTCGGAACGTCGTAACTGCTTCGCCCCCGTGCGCGCGGCGACTACGCACGCCATCGCCGCAGCAATGCCCCGTTTTGCGGCGGCTCCCGATTCGAGCGTCGAGCGCGGGAGCGCCCGGCCCACCGGTGCCCACTCCGATGGGCCGTATCTCCGCGAAACGCACATGCGCACCGGGGGCTGCTACTCGGTTGGGTTCCAGGTGCGGCCGGGATCGTAGGTCGTAATGGCGGGGGCGTCGGGACCGAGGTCCTTTTGGAACACGACGCCTTGTTGGTTCACGACGAATGTCATCACGCCGGTTTCGCCGTACTCAGCGGGATACGCGACCAGGGCAAAGCCGTCGGTCATCTTTCCGTCGCGAACGTAGCTTTTCTCTCCGCCAGGAGCCTGTGCGCCCTGCGCGGTCAGGATGCGATAGATGTAGCCGTGGAAAGGATACAGCGCGGCACCCTCCTCGTCGGGTCCGTCCGCTGGCCCGGCCGAGGCTGTCGCCATCAACGGGCCGGCCGGGCTTTCATCCGATTCGACCGTCGCTTCCCAATACAGTCCATCGTGGGTCCCAGGCGTACTGCGCACACGTTGAGCGTACGCCGCCACTCCGCCCGCGGTCACCATGCGTCCGGCGTAGTCTTGCTGAACGCCGGCATACTGCTGGCAGACCTGAATCGTGAACAGCTCGTTCCGACCGATCTCTCGACTGCGGAGTTCCTCCTCGCCGGCTTCGGTGTCGAACGTCCACACGCCGTCGCTCTCGGTGAGCGGAAAGGGGAACGGCCAGTCGTCCTCACCGACATCGAGCAGCATGACGCCGTCATGGCCTGACTCCAGATGCGTGCGTTCCTTGGCGCGGTCGCCGAACCGCTTCCATAGCTTGCGATCGGCGGCTGGATCCCCCGACGTCAGCACATCCCGAGAGTCAGGGCCAAAGATAGCGAGCAAGGCGTCGATGTCTTGCGCGTTGACAGCTTCGAGCAGCGCCTCGACCGCTGCCTCCGGCGACTCAAACGAGCGTTGATCACCCCCCTCCGCGACTCCGATGACTCCCAAGAGCAGCAGTCCTATCGCGCTGGCGAGTAGGGACATCGGCACACCAGCACGCACGCTACGGCCACCGTTACTCATGACTACTCCTCGCACGGCACTCATCGGCGTCGCCCGCCACCACCACGATGTCCGCCACCACGTCCGCCACCGCCACGATGTCCGCCGCGGCTACCCGATCCGACTCGTCCGCGACTCGACGAACCCCGTGCACTCGCGGCGTGCTCGAAACCTCCACGGTGTCCGCCTCCGAACGCGCCGCCTCGCTGGGTGTTCTGTCGTCCGCCAGAGCGTGAGGTCGTCGCGCGTTGCTGCGTCCTCGTCCCTGCACTGTGCCCGCTCCCAGCGCGCGTGGCCGCCTTGCCCCCCGCTCGATTCTGCTGCGCGGCTCGATTCTGCTGCGCGGCCCGATTGCTCGTGCCCGCGCGCTGCCCCTCGCGCCCGCGGGCCTCGCTGCGAGCACGGTCGAGGCTCGCCCCCTCGCGCTGATAGCCACGTGCTTGATTGCGACTGAGCTCACGTTGTCCGCCCTGTCGGCCCTCGAACTTCTGCCGGGTATTCTTGTTGCGATAGTCGACGCCTCGCCGGTGCTCGGGCTTGTGCTCCCATTTCTTGTTGCCGATGTTGGTGCGGTCGCCGCGATTGATGTTCACGTCACCACGATTGATATCGATATCGACATCGTTACCACCCCAGCCCCCACAGCAATAGACGCCGCGTCCGCCCCAATTGCAGTTCCCCCACACAGCTGCGCCGACCGCGACGCCAACCCCGAACGAAACCAGGCTCGCGCCCGCGACGTAGCCGGGTGGGTACGCGTACATCGGTGGGTAGTAGTAGGTGGGATAGTGCCAGTACGATCCATACACGACCGGCGCACTGTACACCGGCACGTAGATGACCTCGGGCTGCGCCGGCACGATGGTAATGATCTCCTTCTCGACCACGACCTTCTGCTGCTCGGTCGTCGCGAGGTTCCCTTCCTTCTTCGCGTGCTGGCGCATGCGTTGCACGGCATCGAGCACGTCGGCCTGCTGCGCGAGAAACGCATCACCGAGGTCGGACGTCCAGTCCAGGTTCTCGGACATGCGGTTCAGAACATCGGGAACCTTGGCGAGTGACTTGACGCTGTCGTCCCATGTCTCGCTCGCGAGAGCTTTGTCGAGGGCGGCGTCCTTCACGTCCTTGTGGCCGTCGACCCAGCGATCGGCCTGCACCACCTCGAGCGGATAGGTGGCCGCCATCATGATGTTCATCAGCAGGGGATCTGGATACAGAGCAATCGGCGCCACCAGCTGCTCGAGCTTCTCCGGCGACACCGTTTCGGCATCGGCGGCCAGCGCCGGCAAGGAACCCACGACAGCCAGCACGAGCGCCGCGGCCACCGCGAGCGCCGCGCGACGCCGGATCATCTCATCGTCCATTGTTCATCCATTCCTTCGCTTCCGACGCGGGTCGATCCCACGCCGCGGTCCCGTCTGAATAAGCGATCTCGGGCACCAGAGGCAAGGAGGTCCCGATCGGTCTACGCGGTTGCATCGTCCGTAAGGAACTGCTCGATCGCGGCCGAAAACGCGGGCACGGTGTAGCTCGCGGGCTCGACGTCGACGTGGAGTCCATGCTCGCGCGCCGTGGCTGCGGTAATCGGCCCGATGCAACCCACGGCGACACCGCGCAGCACTTCGGTCAGGGGCCGGTCCCCGAACAGGCGCGCGAAATTCGTCACAGTGCTGGAGCTCGTGAACGTGACGAGATCAGGTTTGCCGCTTCCCGCAAACAAGGCGCGGAGCCCTTCCGGAACTTCTGGCAGTACCGCGCGGTAGAGCGGGACGTCGTCGACACTCGCCCCCGCGGCGGTCAACTGCTCGGGGAGTATCGTCCGAGCGACCGCCGCACGCGCGAGCAACACCCGTCGCCCAGCGATCCCCGCCTCGATCAAGGCCGCCGCCACAGCCTCGGCCCGATAGGTATCCGGCGTGAGCGCTACCTGGAGGCCGCGCGCCTCGATCGCCGCCCTAGTCTGCGGCCCGATCGCCGCGATGCCGACACCGTGAAGTGCGCGCACATCGCGCCCCGTCTCGCGCAAGCGCGCGAAGAACGCCTCGACACCGTTCTGGCTCGTCAACACCAGCCACGCATAGTCGCCGAGTCGGGCGAGCGCCGCATCGGTTTCCGACCAGCTCACGGGCGCCACCGTGGCGATCGTCGGCATGGGCACGACTTCGGCTCCTCGATCCTCCAACAGCTTGGCGAACGCTCGAACTTGGTGCACGGGACGAGTCACGACGATCCGGCGACCAAACAACGGGCGCTGCTCGTACCAGCGGAGATCCGCCCCCAGACCCACGACATGGCCGATCACGATGACCGCAGGCGGCCGGAGGCGCCGAGCAGCCACGAGTTCGGGAAGGGTCGCGAGCGTCCCCGACACGACTTCCTGCCGCGCGGTCGTTCCCCACCGGATCGCCGCCGCGGGCGTCGTCGGATCCATACCGTGCGCGAGGAGCTGACGCAGATTCTCGCCGAGCTGGAGAACGCTCATGAACAACACGAGGGTCCCGCCCTCGCGCGCCAGTGCGTCCCAGGGCACGCTCCGCCCCGCGTCGCCCTTCGCACTTTCGTGCCCGGTCACGAACGTGACCGTCGAGGCGTAGTCACGATGCGTCAGCGGAATCCCCGCGTAGGCCGGGGCCGCAACCGCCGAGGTGACACCGGGGACAACCTCGAACGGAATCCCCGCGCGCACGCATTCGAGCGCCTCCTCGCCGCCCCGCCCGAATACGAACGGATCGCCGCCCTTCAGTCGCACGACCCAGTGCCCCGCGAGCGCACGATCGACGACGAGCGCCGAGATCTCGGCCTGACTGAGGCGCACCCCCTCGCCGTGCTTGCCGGTAAATATGATCTCCGCGCCCTGACGCGCATCGGTGAGCAGCGCAGGGTTGGAGAGGTTGTCGTAGATGACGACGTCCGCTTCCTCGAGGCAGCGGCGCCCCCGGACGGTCAGCAGTCCGGGATCGCCGGGCCCCGCCCCGACCAAGCTGACACGTCCCACCGCCGTCATGAGGTGCGCCCATGCGCGCGGGCGATGATGGCTCCCGCCCCGCGCGCCAAGAGCCGCTCGGCGACGCGCGCACCGAGCGCGGCGGCGTGCGCGACCGGCCCAACGTCTTCCTCCAACAGGGACTCGCGGCCGTCCGCATCCGCGACCAGTGCACGCAGCGTCAACGCGTCGCTCTCGATGGTCGTATGTGCGGCGAGCGGCGTGTGACAATCACCGCCGACCGCGGATAGGAACGCACGCTCAGCCGCGACGCATGCCGCCGACGCCGGGTCGTGCAAGCTGGCCAGGGCCGCGCGGACGGCATCGTCACCGGCCCGTGCCTCGAGGGCAAGCGCACCCTGCCCTACAGCCGGCAGGAACTCCTCGGCCGGCAACGGGCATGCGCCCGGCGGCGTCAACCCGAGCCGGCGCAGGCCCGCCGACGCCAGGACGATGGCATCGACCGCACCAGCCTGCAGCTTGCCAAGCCGCGTGTCGACGTTGCCACGCAGCGGGACGGTACGCAGATCTGGACGTTGGGTGAGAATCTGCGCGCGGCGGCGCAAACTCGACGTCCCGACGCGCGTCGCCGGAGGCAGCGCGTCCAACGTCGCACCGTCATGCGTGATGAGCACGTCACGCGTATCCTCCCGTCGCGGAGTCGCAACGAGGGCCAGCCCGGCGGGGAGTTCCGCGGGCATGTCCTTCAGCGAGTGCACGGCGAAATCGATGCGAGCCGCGAACAAGGCCTCCTCGATCTCCTTCACGAACAGGCCCTTTCCGCCCACGCTGGCGAGACTCCCAGTCCATGCATCACCCGTCGTCTTGATGATCTCGAGGACGACCTCGGTCCCGTGCGCGGCCAACGCCGCGGCGATCATCCGAGACTGGCAGAGGGCCAGCGGGCTACCCCGCGTGCCGAGGCGAAGCGTCACGTCTCATCCTCGTCATCGCTCGGGGAACCCGCCTCGGGCTTCGGGGGCGGCACTACTTCTTCCGACGGATCGACGTCGAACAATTGGCGCGCGCTCGCCACCAGACCGCGCTGCCCCTCCGCCACAGCGTCACGACGGAGTATGGACAGAGGCGCGTGAAGGATCTTGTTCACGATCGACGACGTCAGAGCGTCGAGCAGCTCTCGATGGCGTGGCGCCTGGTCCTTCAGCGAGGCCAGCGCCTTGTCGAGTTCGCCGCGTCGAATTCCTTCGACTTTCTCGCGAATCGCAACGATGGTCGGGACCGCCTCCAGACTCGTGAGCCAGCGCCAGAAACCGTCGATCTCGCCCTCGACGATCGCCTCGGCGCGGACGCGCTCGCGCTCACGCTCGTTCGTGTTGTCTGCCGTCGTCTGCGCGAGATCGTCGATATCGTACAGATACACGTTGTCGAGGTCGTTGATCGCAGGGTCGAAGTTCCGCGGCACTGCGAGATCAACGAAAAACATCGGCCGCTGTCGGCGCGCCTTCAGGAGATCCTGCACCAGCGCCCGCGTGACCACGTAGTCCGCGGTGGCGGCCGAGCCGATGATCACGTCGGCCGTCCCCAGATAGTCGCCCATACGCTCGAACGGCACGGGCACGCCGGCGAATTCACGCGCCAGCTCGACCGCATTATCGAATGTCCGGTTCGCGACAACGATGCTCGCGATGCCCTGCGAGCGAAGATGGCGCGCCACCAACTCGCTCATCTTGCCCGCGCCGATCAGCATTGCCGTCTTGTCCTGCAACGTCTCGAAAATGGTGCGGGTCAACTCGACCGCGACCGACGCCACCGACACGGTCTTCTCAGCGACACCGGTCTCGGTCCGGACCCGCTTGGCGACAGCGAAGGAGCGATGAAACGCCTTGTGGAGTACGGTCCCCGACGTGCCCGCCGCCGCAGCATGCGCGTAGTGCTCCTTCATCTGCCCCAGAATCTGCGGCTCGCCGACAACCATCGAATCGAGACTCGCCGCCACCCGGAAGAGATGCCGAACCGCGTCGCGGTTCGACCGCACGTAGAGGTGGCGCTCGAAGGCGGCACGCGCCATTGCACGTTCACCGGCGAGGAAGTCGGCGACCGCTCCCGCAGCGTCCTCATCGAGATTCGTCGTCAAGACGACCTCGACGCGATTGCAGGTGGACACGATCGCGCCTTCCTGCACCCCCGGGAGCTCAACCAACCGCGCCAGCACCCCGGGGAGCTCGGCCGCGGAGAATGCCAGCTGCTCGCGCACGGCCACCGGGGCCACGCGGTGATTCAGCCCCACAATCACGAGTGCGTGCGACACGCTAGTCGAAACTCCCGTGGTGCTTCCCGGGAAAGAAAACGTGCCCGAACATGAAGGAAATCAGGACAACGGCGAAACCCATGATCGTGAGACGGGCTGCCCGACGGCCGCGCCAGCCGACGACGAGACGTGCCTGCAGTAACCCCGCGTACAACAGCCACGTCACGAGCGAGAACACCTCGCGCTCCTCCCACGACCAGAAACGCCCCCACGACATGTGGCTCCACAGCGCGCCCGTAAGAATGCCGAGGGTCAGCAACGGAAAGCCGTAGACCAACGCCTGGTAGTTCAAGCGGTCGAGACTCTCGAGCGACGGGAGGCGCGTCAGGAGCCCACCGACACGCCGCTCCTTCAGCAAGCGCTCGTGCACGAGGTAGACGAGGCTCACGCAGAACGCGAGACCGAGGACCGCATTCCCGAGGAAGGCGAGCGTCACGTGCACCGGAAGCCACGCACTCTGAAGGTTCGGCGGCAGCTCCCGCACCCCCGTCGTCAGCGCGAATGCCACCAGGGTGGCGACAAAGGCCAGCGACGCGACGATGACGCCGACAGCAGGAAGGCGATACCGCAGCTGAGCGCCCAGATAGACGCCGACGACGAGCCACGCGAAGTACGACAGCGCCTCGTACTCCGTCGTCACGGCGACGTGACCACCTGCGAACGAGCGTGCCGTGATGCTGACGCCATGCGCGAGGAATGCGACGATCAACGCCGTCATCGCGATCGTGCGCGAGGGCTCACGCCAGCGCAGCAAGTAGTGGCCGAACCCACCCACACTGACGAGATACGCGACGAGCGCGACCTTAAGAAGTTGTATTTCCATCATCATCCGGTAGCGGCGAGAGGCCGAGCATCGTCAGGGAAACGTCTGCTCCAACCACCTTGCCGAGAAGTGCGTCGATCCCCGCCTCGTCGCGTGCGCGCAGCGCCTCCAACAATCCTGAGTCGAGGAGAGATCCGAACAGCGTTGCGCGTGCGCCGGCATCGGCCTCGCGTTCCATCACCAGAGCACGGATCCCACCAAGAATCGTGGCCGCGACCCCGTACTCGGCTCCGACCGTGCGCTCGATCTCCTCGCGGACGCGTTTGGCAACCGCCGGACTCGCCCCGCCCGTGGAGACCGCCACCGTCACCGGACCACGATGCACCAACGCCGGCGTGATGACGCTGCAGTAACGCGGCTTGTCCATCACGTTCACCCAGACACCCTCCCTCTCCGCCTCGGCCGCCACAGCGGCACCGAGCGCCTCATCGTCGGGCACGACGTACGCCAGCGCGGCCCCATCAAGGTCACCGGGACGATACTCCCGCGCATGGTGGACGATCTCGTGCGTTTCGGCACGCGCCACGAGCCCCGCCGTGAGATGAGCGCTGCACACGGTCACCCGCGCCCCGGCCTCGAGGAGCGCCCGCACCCGGGTCTCGGCCACGTCGTCGCCCCCAATGACGATACAGGGACGGCCGCGTAGATCGAGGAAGACGGGATAGTACCGCACGCTGCGCAGACTATTACCGGGACGGCACCCGCTCAAGGCGCCCTACCGTGTGCCGTTTCGGCACCTTTGTGCCACGGCAGGCCCTGCCGCGAGCCGCACGGGGCCCAGGGACACGAAAAGCCGCGGGGAACGGATCGAATTCCGTGGCACCGGCATTGCTCTATAGAGTGCCCATGGACCCCCGTGCCCAACACCGGCACGAGATCGAGGCGCTCGCGCTCAGGCGCCTCCCGATCGCCGTCGCGGTGCTCGTACTCTTCATCGGCGGCGCGTTCCCGGTGGAGTGGTACTACTATCCGGAGCACCTGCCGACGTATCTCGGCACCTATCTGGTCGAGGCGCTGCTATGCGCTGTGGCATATGCGCTGGCGCACCGCCACCGCGAGCACGCCCAGGCCATCGCCGCCGGGTGGGCCGGCGCCATGGGAATCTGCATCGCCGCGTACTACCCGCTCGTGGATGCCGATGCGACACTGGCGACGGCGGCCCTGATCTGTCTGGTGGCGGCCATGCCGGCGATCATGCCGTTCGGCGTTCGCCACCAGGCCACCCTTGGCACCGTATGTGCCGGTGCGCTGGCGGTGATCGTGATCCTCGGCACCGAAAGTTCGCTGCCCGTCCCGTATGTGTTCATCTCGTTGATCTCGGTCGTCTCGGTCTCGAGTGTCGGCGCACACGCTGCGGCTCGCTTTCGGTGGGAGGCGTTTCAGCGGGAAGCGAACCTGCGCCTGGCGCACGATCACCTGCGGACGGCCCTCGCACGGGCGGAAAGCGCTGCCGAAATGCGTTCTCGTCTCGTGGCCAACGTCTCGCACGAACTCCGAACCCCGCTGAACGTCATCGTGGGATACGCCGACATGCTGATCTCGGAAAGCGACGACCCTGGCACCGTCGCCGAGGCGGCGCCGCGCATTCGGAGCTACGCCGTCTCGCTCGAAGCGCTCGTCACCGAGCTCCTCGACCTCTCTCGGCTCTCCTCGGGCAAGGTCGAGCTGGCACCCGAAGAAATCGACGTGCCTGAACTGCTGGAGGAGATCGCGGAAAGCGCGTGTGTCCTACGCCGGGGCAAGCCGGTCCGCGTGCACGTCGAGTGCGACCTCGTCAGCTACCGGTCGGACCGGATGCGGTTACGCCAGATCCTGCACAACCTGACGACGAACGCCATCAAGTTCACTGATCGTGGGACGATCACGCTGCGCGCACGCACGAACCGGGGAGACGTCACCTTCGAAGTCCAGGACACGGGCCGCGGTATTCCCGCTCACAAACACGAGGAGATCTTCACCGCCTTCGAACAGGTCTCACCGCAGAACGGCAGCGGCGACGGGATCGGCCTCGGGCTGGCGCTGGTCCGCCAGCTCTGCGACGTACTCGGCGGCACGGTGACGGTAGTGAGTACCGAGGGCGTCGGCTCGACCTTCACCGTTTCGCTGCCGGGCGGACCGTCGCGAGCAACGACGCACACAAGGCGAGACCTCGTGGCGGCCGCCGCACCCGCCGCGTAGAACGAGTCAGCTCGCCGGAATCTTCAACACCTGCCCGGTGCGGACCGTCGTACCCCGGAGTCCGTTCGCGCGCTGGATGTCCCGCACTCCCACACCGTAGCGGCGGGCGAGTTGCGAAAGCGTCTGGCCGCGGCGCACACGATGCGTACCGGCGGAAGCAGTCCTGGTCGGCTGGGCGCGACTACCGGACGGAATCTTCAACACTTGCCCCGTACGGATCCTGGTCCCGCGCAGACGGTTGGCGCGCTGCAGGCTCCGCACCGACGTGCCGTACCGCCGGGCGATGAGCGACAGCGTCTGGCCACGTGCCACGCGATGCGTGCGCACCCGCGGCGGCGCGATGGCCCGTCGACTCGCGGGAACTTTGGCCAGCCGCTGCTCGAAGCTCGCGGCGCTGCCGGCCGGGAGACGCAGGACGTATCCTTTGGGAATATTGCGATTACGGCGGAATACCGAGGCGTCGACGGCTGGGTTCAGCTCCACCATCGCGTCGACAGTCGTCGCGGCCGAGGCCACGGCAACCTTGCCCGCCACGGCGTGCCCCAATCGCACTTCGTCGCTCTCGAACGGGGCCTCGAACGTCAACGGACCGAAGTAAGCCTCGTAGTCGCGCTCGACCGCCACCGCAGCGAGGAACTCCGTGTAGAAGTTGCGAGACGCGAATCCAAAGCGTGGCCCGTCGTAGCGCTCCACGATGCGTCCGATGTCGGTCGTGCCGAGCTGGCGCACCGCACGCCGTACGCCACCCTCACCATGATTGTACCCGGTAATGGCGAGCGGCCAGGTCCCGAGCATCTTGTAGTTGGATTTCAAGTACCGTGCGGCGCCTCGCGTCGCGCGCAGCGGGTCACGACGCTCGTCGATGACACCCCCCACCCGCATGTACCGACGCCCGGTGGCTGGCATGAACTGCCAAATCCCGGCCGCGCCGACCTTCGAGTAGGCACGAACATCGAAGCACGACTCGACGAGCGGGAGCCGGGTAAGCTCGAGCGGCACGCCTTCCTGCCGAAACATCTCCTCCATGGCGGGCAGATAGCGGCGCGAGATCCGGATGCCCTCGCGAAAACGCTCGAGCAAGCCGCGCTGGTCCCGCACACGCCCAGGCTCCGCCGCCTCCGCGAACTCCCGGGACGTCGCCCGGCCCTTGAAGAGCGCCCGGATCCGCCGCTCTTCCGCAGTCAGACCCGTCGTGCGGCTCCCCGCAGCCGCTAGGCGCTTGAGAATACCGCGGACGCGCGTCTTCTCGCGCGTGATGTCGGCTCTCCGAAGATTGGCGAGCGTGACCTCGCTCATTCCAGAGGCGACGTCCTGACGGTAGTCGAGGACCGCGTAGATCCGATCGAGCCGCACGGTGTCGTGAATCAGGACCTGATGCTTCGAATACACCCCGAAGACCTTGGTCCAGAAGTCGACCTGATGACGAATCGAGGCCGGCTCGGGGAACAGTATCTCCGCGCAAGCCACCCCGCGTGCGCCGACGAGCGCCAACGTGAGCGCTACCGCAACAACTGGTAAGCGAGGGCTCCTCATGACTCGACCTGCTTCCCCCACAGCATCCCCACCACGGTGTATGGTATTGCACGCCCCTGAAATCTGTCAACGCGACTTCGCTCGCGCACGAGGTGACGAGTCGCACGACGGATGACACGGCAGTCGAGGGACTCCCCGCCCACCCCATTCGGCAGAGCACGATGATACTGCTAAGAAGGGGCCCGGAATCCGGGCATGTGGGGACGGTCATGAGAGGGACAGAGGCGAGGCACGAAGCCCAAGTCGCGTTCTCGAACGTAGGCATGTCGTTCGGACGACGAGAGGTCTTTCGCTCGCTCAGCTGCGGCTTTCCCGCCGGCAAGCTGTCGGTGATCCTCGGCGGGAGCGGCTCGGGCAAGAGCACGATGCTGCGACTGATGGGCGGCCTCGTGCGCCCGAGCAGCGGTACCATCCGGGTTGCCGACACCGACGTCACGACGCTCTCCGAGTCGCGCCTCTTCGAGGTGCGACAAAAGCTCGGAATGATGTTCCAAGGCGGGGCACTGCTCGACGCGCTGACCGTGTTCGACAACCTGGCCCTTCCGCTCCGCGAGCGGGCCGATATGAGCGAGGCGGAGATCGCGGACCTCGTCCATGCCCGCCTCGAGGCCGTTGGTCTGGCCGATGTCGACGATCTCCTCCCCGGGCAGCTCTCTGGTGGCATGGTCAAGCGCGTTGCCGTTGCCCGTGCGACGATGATGCAGCCGGCAATCCTGCTCTGCGACGAGCCGTTCTCGGGGCTGGATCCGATCTCCGCCGCCCGGATCGAGCGCCTCCTCCTCGGCATCAACCGCGACCACGGCATCACCGTCATCCTCGTCTCGCATAGCGTCGCCTCCACGCTCCGGATGGCCGACCATGTCCTGATCCTCCTCCCAGACGGGCCCATCGAGGGCTCCCCGACGACCCTCGCCAGCGCCACCGATCCCCGCGTGCGGGCCTTCCTCGGGGGTGAGGTCGACGAGACGCTCATCGGTGGCGGCGAGGATCCCGTGCCGTCGGGCTTGCTCTCATGATCCGCCTCGTGCGCGAGATCGGCGCGGCCACCGTCCGCTTCGTGGAAGAACTCGGGCAACTCGGGGTGTTTGCCGGCGCCATCGTCCGCTCGACTGTCTCGCCGCCCGTCCGCGTACGCCTGTTCGTCGCCGAGCTCTTCAAGCTCGGCGTGCTGTCGCTGATCATCGTGTGCGTCTGTGGACTGGCGGTCGGTATGGTGCTCAGCCTGCAAGGCTACAACACCCTGGTGCGCTTCGGCGCCGAGGAGTCGCTCGGGGCCGTCGTCGGACTGAGCCTGGTGCGCGAGCTGGGGCCTGTCCTCACCGCACTGCTCACCACCGGCCGCGCGGGATCAGCCACGGCGGCCGAGATCGGCACCATGGTCGCGACCGAGCAGCTCGACGGGCTGCGCATGATGTCCGTCGATCCGATCGATCTGGTGGTCACGCCCAAAGCACTCGCCATGATCGTCGTGATGCCACTCTTGTCGGCCCTGTTCATCGTCTCGGGCCTCGCCGGGGGCTACCTCGTCGGCGTCGAGATGATGGGCGTCGACAGCGGCAACTACGTGTCGAGCCTGCGAGCGTCGATCGACTTCTACGACGACGTCGCGGGCAGCCTGTTGAAGGCCCTGGTTTTCGGAATGTTGACTGGGCTGATCGCCACGCATCGGGGCTACACCTGCACGCCGAATTCGGCCGGGGTGAGCGCCGCCACCACGTCGACCGTTGTCGTCGGCTCGGTTAGCATTCTCATCAGTGACTACTTCATTACGGCGCTTTGGGGGGTATGATCGGACATGCGTGATCTCGTGGTTGGCCTATTCGTTCTGGCCGGTATGGGGGCCGTAGCCTACCTGTCGTTCAACGTCGGCGGGTTGTCCTACGGAGGCCCAGGAGGATTGACCCTCTATGCATCCTTCGATCAAACCGGGGGCCTGAAAACGCGCGCGCCCGTGGTAATCTCGGGCGTCAAGGTGGGCCAGGTCGTCGAAGTCACCCTCGGGGACGACTACCGCGCACGCGTCGCCATCGATGTCGACCAGGGACTCGAACTACCCATCGACACTTCCGCGTCGATTACCACCGCGGGGATCCTCGGCGACCGCTACATCGCGCTCCAACTCGGCGGCGAAGAGGAGATCCTGCGTGAGGGCGAGGATATCTCGTTCACCGAGTCTGCCGTCATTCTCGAGCGTCTCATCGGGCAGCTCGTGCACGGCACCGACGTTGGCTCCGGTGGAGGCCCCGACGCGGCCGCTACCGATCCCGAGAACTCGAATGCTGACAGCGGTACCTAACGAAGGAAGGGGAAACCCGACGATGCCTGCAAGCGCACGAACGACACTCTTTCGCATCGCGATCATCGCGGCGATGGTAGGCCTCCTCTTCTCGACTGGGTCGGCGACCGCCGCATCTGATGGCAGTGGATGGGAGGACGCCTCGGCGCGCGACCCCATGGAGCGTGTGAATCGAAGCTTCTTCTGGTTCAACGACAAGCTCGACACCTACACGCTGGCACCGGTCGCCCGCGGCTGGGACTGGCTCGCTCCCAAGCCCCTGCAAAGGTCGATCACCAACTTCTTCGCCAATCTGCGCTTCCCGGTAAACATGGTGAACAACGTCCTCCAGGGAAAGTTTGGGGGCGGCGCCATCACCACAGGCCGTTTCGTGGTCAACTCGACGATCGGCCTGGCCGGTCTCTTCGACCCTGCGGCGGAATGGGGCATGGCGCCGCAGCCCGAAGACTTCGGCCAGACGCTCGGCCGCTGGGGGACGCCCCCAGGGGCCTACCTCGTCGTGCCCCTGCTCGGCCCCCTGAACGTCCGCGACGGTGGGGGAATGGTCGTCGATTGGGGGCTGAGCGTCGTGCCGTTCGTCGTCAACGGCTGGATCCTGATGGGCGGCGGTGCCCTCAGCACCGTAAATACCCGTGCCGGCGTACTTCAGGAAGTGGACGATGCAAAAGCAGCATCGCTCGACTACTATGTGTTCGTCCGGAACGCGTACTTCCAGCGCCGCCAAGCGCTGATCCGCGACCTCGACGTCGATGAACCCACTACCACGGAGGAAGATCTCTACGATGACTCGTGGAACGAAGAGCCAGGCGACTAACCCGCGACCAACGCGGCGAGAGACCCAGCACACCCTGCGCCCGTCGAGCACCCGACACGTCGCCTGGCCGACTCGTGAGACGAGGCGGCGCGGCGCGGCCACGCTCCTCGCCGCCGCAGCCCTGCTGCTCGCCGGCACCACGACCGCGGGGGCGAACGGCGACGCCGCGCGCGCGGCCGTCCGAGCCACGACGACGGACGTCCTCGCCGTGCTGGCAGACCAGGAGCTCGACACCGCCGCACGACGCCAACACGTCGAGAACATCGTCTTCGCCAGCCTCGACTTCACGACCGTGTCGCGGCTCGTCCTCGCCCGCAACTGGCGCCGCTTCAGCGAAGCGCAGCAGGCCGAGTTCATCGAGGAGTTCAAGTCGCATCTCTCCCGCACCTACGGGCGCAACATCGACAACTACAGCGACCAACGGATCGAGATCGCGAGCGACCGCGCCGAAGCACGCGGCGACTGGACCGTCCGCACACGGGTCGTCCGACCCAGCGCAGACGCCATCCTCGTCGACTACCGCCTCCGTGCCATCAATGGCACCTGGAAGATCATCGACATCATCGTCGAAGGCGTGAGCCTCATCGCGAACTTCCGATCACAGTTTCAGGAGATTCTCGCCAACCACGACCCCGCCCACCTTTTGAAGCTCCTGCGCGACAAGAACCTCACCAGCGAACCGATCGCCGCCGGGTAGACCGGTCGGAATCACGCTCCAAACGCGACGATCAAGCCCATCCAGAACATACACACGATCTGGGTAAAGAAGACTCCGAAGCGTATCCTCGACCATCGGTATATCCCGACGGTCCCAAGCAATGTGACCACCGTCCAACCGGCGAAACCTGGCAACACTAGTACGGGAATCGTCATCGCCCCTCCTGCTGTGCCTGGCGTTCGTCTAGCAGCTGATCACACTTGACACGTGGGGCAATAGAAGGAGCTACGACCCACGATGATGCGCCGCCGAATGGCGGTGCTGCATCGCACACACGGCGCTCCGGCGCGCTCGTAGACGCGAAACGTATTCTGGAACCCTCCAGTCTCGCCATGCTCGTCCCGGTAGTCGGAGATCGACGACCCCCGGAGGGCGATCGCCTCACCAAGCACATGTTGCGTGGCCTCCACGATCCGCTCGGCCTGCGCGCGCGTCACCCGAGACGTTCGGCGGCCCGGGCGTACCCCGGCACGGAAGAGGATCTCGCTGACGTAGATGTTACCGAGCCCCGCCACGACCCGCTGGTCCATCAGCAGACTCTTGATGGCCCGCCGCTGGCGTCGCGCTAGCGCGTAGAGACCGGTGGCCGTGAACGCCGGATCCAGCGGTTCGACTCCCAATGCGTGGAGCATGTCGAGTCCACTCTCCGGAGCGACCCGCATGAACCCGAACCGACGGGGATCCCGAAATCGAAGCTCTCGCCCATCGCCGAGCGTCGCAACCACATGGGTGTGCTTTCGTCTCGGCGCCACTGGCGACTCGACGACGAACGTACCGCTCATGCCGAGGTGCACGAGCCACACGGCGCCATCGTCGAGATCGAGCAGGAGGTACTTCGCGCGCCGCCGGACAGCCTCGATCCGGCGTGCGGTCAGCGAAGCCTCGAAGTCCGGAACGAGCGGCCAGCGTAGCCGCCGCTCGTGCACCCGCACGTCGAGGATCTCGCGCCCGGTGACCTCAGCCGCCAGTCCGCAGCGAAGAGTCTCAACCTCCGGGAGTTCGGGCATGCGAAGTGCGCCGACGCGCCTCCTTCGGCGAGGCGCCGACGGCGCCGGTTCCGAAACAAGCGGCGGCGGCGTTCGCGAGCGTGACGAAGGCCTCGACCTCCAACGTCTCACCGCGAACGCTCCCGTCGATCCCAGCCGTCTCGAGCACGTCACGCCAGAGTTCCGGCGTCGCATCCCGCATGCCGATGGTCTGCAGCGTGTTGTGAAGCATCTTCCGGCGCTGCCCGAATGCGGCCCGGACAATCGCGACGAGTGCGCCCGGATCGTCGACGGGAAAGCTCGGCTCCTCGGCAAACTCGAACCGGAGCACTTCGGACACGACCTGCGGGCGGGGGTAAAACGCCGCCGACGGCACGCGGAAGCGACTGCGGGGACGGGCGTAGAGCTGAAACAGAACGGACGGTGCGCCGTAGGCACGCGTCCCCGCGGACGCAACCAGGCGGTCGGCGACCTCGCGCTGCAGCATGACCGTCGCCTCGGGAAACGTCCGCCGCGCATCGACGAGCCGAAAGAGAATCGAAACCGCCGCATTGTACGGCAGGCTCGCGACGACCTTGACCCGGGGCTCGCGCACTGAACCGGCCAGGTCGAGCCGGACCGCATCCCCCTCGATCACCTCGACGTGCGTACTGTCGGCAAACTTGCGGCGGAGGACCCCGCAGAACCCCCGATCGTACTCGACCAGATACAGCTGCCGGGCACGCGTCGCCAGGACATCGGTAAGCGCACCGAGCCCGGGACCGATCTCGAGCACCGCATCCTCGGCCGACACCTCGGCACACGCGAGCATGCGCTCGACGATGCCCGCGTCGACCAAGAAGTTCTGCCCAAGGCGCTTGCGAGGTGCGAGCCCCTCTTGCGCGAGCAACGCACGGGTCGCGTCGAAGAGCGCGCTCACGCCCCGCGCTCCACTCCAACGGGCAATGTGGCCGCGGCGTTCAACGTGAGGGCGTCACGCTCGCCACGGAGGAGCCGGATGCGCCCGGCATAGCCGATCATGGCGGCGTTATCGGTACAGTACGCCAAGGGCGGGAACGCCACGTCGAGTCCGGCCTCCCCGCCGAGCTCCGTCATACGTGCCCGGAGCCTACTGTTCGCCGAGACTCCGCCAGCGACGACGACCCTCGACACCCCAAGCGCGCGCGCCGCAGCCAGCGTCGGATTCACGAGCATGTCGACGACGGCTTCCTGAAAACTCGCGCAGACATCCGGGAGCGCGGCGCTCCCGTCGTCGATCAGGTACTGTCGAACGGCGGTCTTGACGCCGCTGAAGCTAAAATCCCAGCCGCCGCTCTTGAGGTGCGCGCGCGGAAACCGCACCGCGGTTGGATTCCCGTCGCGTGCGAGCTCGTCGACGACGCGCCCTCCCGGGTAGCCGAGGCCGAGCATCTTGGCCGCCTTGTCGAAGGCCTCGCCGGCGGCGTCGTCGCGTGTGCGGGCAAGCTGCCGATACGCGCCGGGCGCCTCGACGACGTACAGGCTGGTGTGACCACCCGAAACGAGCAATCCGACGAAAGGAAACGCCACCGGACGGTCGAGAAGCACGGCGAGCAGGTGGCCCTCCAAATGATTCACGCCGACGAACGGCAGGTCCCGTTGCAATGCGATCCCCTTGGCCGCCTGCAGACCTACGAGCAGGGACCCCACGAGACCGGGCCCATGCGTCGCCGCGACCCCCTCGATGTCATCAAGCGTCAGCTCCGCGCGCGCGAGCGCTCGCTCAATCGTCGGAACGATGGCGAGGATATGCTGACGTGACGCGAGCTCGGGAACGACGCCGCCATATTTGGCGTGCACGGCGTCCTGCGATGCCACGACACTCGAGCGCACGCCGCTCGCGTCGAGCACCGCGGCCGCGGTGTCATCACACGAGGTCTCGATCGCCAGTACGCGCATGGTCTCCGACAGTGCCCGGCGGCACCAGCCGCACAGTCATACGCAGGGCAGGCCCCGACGTCGAGGGCCCCGCGGGGCCGCCGGGGCGCACGCCACGACGGCCCCGCGATCTCAGGACTCCGGCTTCAGTGCCAGAAAGATGGTGTTGTCGCCGCGCCGCACGAGGAAAAGAACATTCTTTCCACTCCCCCGGCCCTCGACGGCCTCGAGATACTCATCGACGTCGTCGATCGACTGGCGATTCACCTCAAGGATGATGTCGCCGCGACGGAGCCCCGCGTCCTCCGCTGGCGAGCCGGAATCGACCGCGGTGACGACCACTCCGGCGTCCTCTTCGACGCCAAGGTTCTCCGCGATTTCTGGCGTCAACGTCTGCACCGACAGCCCGAACTCTTCGCCGTCGCTCGCGCCCGAGACCTCGAGCTCATCGTCGGCCAGTTCCGCAATGGTGACCTCGATCTCCTCGGTCTGTTCATCGCGCAACACCTGCAGCATGACCTCACTGCCCACCGACGTGCGGGCAACCATCAACGGCAGATCGTTCGATTCCTCGACGACCTGGCCATCGAACTCGATGATGACGTCTCCAACCTGCAGTCCAGCGATCTCGGCCGGACCGCCATCGACGACGTCGGCGACGAGCGCACCGCGTGCCTCATCGAGCCCGAGCGACTCGGCGATATCGGCGGTCACGCGCTGAATCATCACGCCCAGCCAGCCCCGAGTGACGCGCCCGTGCTCCTGAAGCTGCGGAATCAGATCCTTGGCAAGATTGATCGGTATCGCGAACCCGATACCGATGTTGCCGCCGCTACGACTGAAGATCGCCGAGTTGATCCCGACCACCTCGCCACGGAGGTTCAGCATCGGCCCCCCCGAGTTCCCCGGATTGATGGCGGCATCGGTCTGAATGTAGTCGTCGTAGTTACCGGCCCCGATGAATCGGCCCTTGGCGCTCACGATGCCCGCCGTCACCGTGTGATCGAGACCAAACGGGTTGCCGATGGCCAACACCCACTCACCAACCTCGAGCGCGTCGGAGTCACCGAGGGCCGCCACCGCGAGATCTTCCGCACCATCGATGCGAAGGACAGCGACATCCGTCTTGGCATCCTTGCCGACGACCGTCGCTTCGTACTCGGCATCGTTGCTGAGCTTGACCAGCACCTCGTCGGCACCCTCGATGACATGGTTGTTGGTCACGATGGTCCCATCAGCCCCGAGAATGAATCCCGAGCCGAGACTCCGCTGACGGAAGCGCCGCTGACGCGGCATCGGGCCGAAGAAGCGCTCGAATGGCTCCCAAAACTCTTTCGGATCCCTCCCCTCACCGCCGAAGGGCCATCCCGGCTGCCCCGGGCCGAAACGGCGCTCGGGGGCCTGTCGCCGCGACTGCGGCTGTGGTTCTGGCTGTGCGCGGGTCGAGATGTTGACGACGACCGGGCTCAGCCGCTTCGCCAACTCGACGAAGTCGGGCAGCGTGATCACGGGCATCTGCCCCGCCGGGGCGGCCGGGGGGGCCGCCGCGAGGCGCGTGGGCGGCTTCGCAGCCGGCGCCGACTTATGCTCCTTCGAAACCGACGAGCCATCGCTGCACCCGACACTCATCCCGACGCCCATGGCGACGATCCCAACCACGAGCGCGCTGAGCGCTCCCCTCACTGTGTGCACTGTAACTGTCACCTCCGTGGGAAGTACGTGACCCGACCCCGCATGCGCAGGGTCAGCTGCCGCGTGAGACCTCGACGAATCGCATGCGGAGATCGTAGAGCATCTGACCGAGTAACTGCTCTTCGTTCGCGTCGAGGTTTCCAGTGGTCTTTTCGCGCAAGATGCCCAGCAGATCGATCATCTGCTTCGCGGCGGGCAGATCACGCGCGGGCTGATGCCCTTCCTCGACCATCTCGCCGAGATGCATCAAGGCCTGCGTCATCAACGAGATGACGAAGGTACTGAAGGTCATTTCGGGAAACGGCCCGGCGCCACCCTCCTCCGCGCCGGCATCCCCGGGATCGGAACCGAACGCCGATCCTTCCGCCTCGGGGGCCGGCGGCGCATCCGCCGGAGACGCCTCCGGTGCCGTCGAAGCTACGGACTCTCCTGGGTCGCTTTCCGAAGCGACGACATCATCGCTCGCTGGGCTCGCTGGCGCATCGGTGTCGTCGTCTCGATCGACGAAACGTCGACGATCGGCGACTTTGAACCCGCGGCTCTCTGCCTCTTCTTCTTCTTTGCTCATGCGGTTCCCATCCGGCTATCGCTCACGCCGCTCCCCTCCGCTTATCCGAAAGGGACGCCCAAGTCCCGCGCCAGCTCCTGCAGCCGGGCGATGCGACTTTCGAGCGGTGGATGCGTGCTGAAGAAACGTTGGAAGCTCTTACCCCGTAACGGGTTGATGATGAACATGTGCGCGGTCTGCGGATTGGCTTGCAGCGGCACCCGCTCGGCGAGCCCGGCGATCTTCTGCAGCGCCAGCGCAAGGGCCTCGGGATCTCGCGTGAGACGCGCCCCCGTGGCATCCGCCTGAAACTCCCGTGATCGAGAAATGGCCATCTGGATCACGCTGGCCGCGATTGGCGCGAGGATGACGCCGGCCAGCAGTCCGAAGATGCCACCTCCCCCTTCGCGACTGTCGCTCCGACCACCCCCGAAGATCATCGCCCACTGGGCCATGTTCGCCAGCATCATGATCGCCCCCGCAAGCGTCGCGGCGATCGATCCGATGAGGATGTCACGATTCATGACATGCGCCATCTCGTGCGCCAACACGCCCTGAAGTTCACGTGGCGCGAGCATGCGGCGGATACCCGCCGTCACCGCAACGGCCGCGTGCTCGGGATTGCGTCCGGTGGCGAACGCATTCGCCGCCTCGCTCGGGATGAGGACCACGCGGGGCATCGGCATCTGTCCACGCTGCGCCAGGTCGCGCACCATGCCGAAAAGCTCGGGATCGTCGGTCTCGGTGATCTCCTGGCCGCGGTACATCCGCAGGACGATCTTGTCAGAGTACCAGTAGCTGCCGACGTTCATGATGGCCGCCAGCACGAGCGCGATCATGGCCCCTTGGGAGCCGCCGAAAATCTGGCCGAAACCGACGATGAGCGCCGTCAGCGCAGCCAGGAGCGCAGTCGTACGGAGCGCGTTGCTCACAACAATCGTCCAATCTCTCGCGTGGGAGTCCTCATGAAGTCTCTGGAACGCTAATGCTGGTTCGGGGGGGTGTCAAGGCAGCCTGGCGGTGTCATCGCCGCAAGAATGCTCGCAATATCGGCAACGGGCGTGTCGAGCGACAAGGCACGCAAACGACCGCCGAGCGGGGCCCAACGCGTGGGACTGGTCGGGCCGAACAACACGACACCGTCGCGTGCCAGGGCCCCGGCCAGATGGGTCACGCCCGAGTCACACCCAATATAGAGCGGGGCGCTCGCGAACAGCGACGCGGCGCCCTGGAGATCGACATCGGCCACGATGGGATGAGCCGTCGCGCGCCACCGGGGCACGAGATCCTCCTCCGCCGGCCCGCAGAGGATCGTCACCTCCCCTCCCCGCTTCCTCCACGCATCCGCAAGCGCGATCGCCCGATCCACGGGCCAGCGTTTGGCGGGCGACCCGGCGCCCGAGTGCATGACGAGTCGCCTCCCAGAATCCGTGCTCCAGACGGGGGGCGTCGCCGCCGGCAGCTCGAGCCGCAGCGGCGACAGAGGCTCACGAACGCCGAGGTCCGCGGCATACGCCAGGCCGACGTGCTCCGGCCCGTCGTCACGATGAACGGCGTGACAATGCAGCTGGCTGATCCCCGCACGCGCGAGGCCTCCCTCGAGGCCGGAGCGACTGAGACCAAACCACGAATGCACGACGTCTGTTCCCTCCAGCCACGCCGCCAGCGAGGGCTCAATCGCCCCTGGTCCGAACAGCGAACTCATCGCGGCACCGTCCGCCGGCGGACCCAGTGACACCCGGAGGAGGCCCGCCGCCACTGGGGTCACGGAACGCTGCACGCTCAGCGCCACTCGGGAAGTCCGCGCCACCGCCGTCACGGCGGGCGCCAACAGCACGAGGTCTCCGAGCGCCCCGGGAAAGAGCAGCACTTGTCGCACGGGAGGCGCGTACCGCGCTTCGCGACGCCCAGCAACTCTCGTTGATCTGCGCCGGATGCACGGATATCATTTGAGACTGCATGGCTGCATCCAGCCTCGTCGCCGAATCCCCTCTCGATCTCATCGGACGGACCCCGGTCGTTCGTCTCAACCGCATCGTACCCGACGGGGCCGCTGAGGTCTGGGCGAAAGTCGAATCCTGCAATCCCGGCGGCAGCGTCAAGGATCGCATCTGTCGGGCGATGATCGAGCAGGCCGAGGCCGACGGTCGACTCAAACCCGGCGCCACGGTCATCGAGCCTACGAGCGGCAACACCGGCATCGGCCTGGCGCTCGTGTGCGCCGTCAAGGGATATCGCCTCATACTCACCATGCCCGACACGATGAGCGAGGAACGCCGTAGCCTGCTCGCGGCATACGGTGCGGAACTCATCCTCACCCCGGACACCCGGGGCATGCACGGTGCGATCCGCAAGGCTGAAGAAATCCTCGCTGAGCACCCGGACTATTTCATGCCGCAACAGTTCTCGAACCCAGCGAACCCCGAAGCCCATCGGCAGACGACGGCTCTCGAGCTACTCGAGCAGTTCGAACGCATCGACGCCTTCGTCGCTGGTGTTGGTACCGGCGGCACGATCACGGGCGTCGGCGATGTCCTGAAAAGACGGATGCCCGGGGTCGCAATCATCGCCGTCGAGCCCGCCGCCTCGCCCGTGCTGTCTGGTGGCGAGCCTGGGTTTCATGAGATTCAGGGTTGGGGTGCGGGCTTCGTCCCGGAAGTACTCGACACCAACGTCTATGACGAGGTGATCGGCGTCACCGACGCAGAGGCCGCACGCTGGACGCGACGGCTCGCGCGCGAAGAAGGGCTGCTCGCCGGCATTTCGTGTGGCGGCGCGTGCGCCGCGGCCATCGAGGTGGCCACGCGGCTCGGTGCGGGCAAGACCGTCGTCACGGTCCTCCCCGATACCGGCGAGCGCTACCTGACGACAGACCTCTTCAACACCGAGGACACATGACCGCGCCGCCGCCGACATCGCTTCCGCCCGAGCTGGTGCGGAAGGATCAGCGCCTGCGTGACATTTTTCGGGCGATGGACAGCGTGCTCGTCGCCTTCTCGGGCGGCGTCGACTCCGCGTTCACGCTACGCGTGGCCCACGACGAACTCGGAGACCGCGTCACGGCGCTCACCACCGTGTCGCCCACCAACCCGGAGGACGACACCCGCGCCGCCGTCACCCTCGCAGAGCAGCTGGGGGTCACCCACGTCGTGATCACCGCCAATGAACTCGACATCCCGGGCTACGCGGCCAATCCGATCAACCGCTGCTACTTCTGCAAGGACGCGCTCTACGAGTTCTGCGCGGCACACGCGCGCACCCATGGCATTGCCGCGATCGTCGACGGAGTGAATGCCGACGATCTGGGCGATTTCCGTCCGGGCCTGCGAGCGGCGGAGGAGCACGGCACGCGGCATCCGCTGGTCGAGGCCGAACTCTGCAAAGCCGAGGTCCGGCTGCTCAGTCGCTCGCTCGGCCTCGCGACATGGGACAAGCCGGCGAGCCCGTGCCTGTCGTCGCGATTCCCCTACGGAACCCAGATCACGCTGGCGCGCCTCCAGATGGTCGCGCGCGGTGAGCAAATCCTCCACGAAGAAGGCTTCCGCGAGGTCCGCGTCCGCTATCACGGCGCTGTCGCACGCCTCGAAGTCGGGCGTGCAGAGCTCCCCCGACTCGCCGACACGACCATGCGGCAACGGGTCACCGACGGCTTACGCGCCGCGGGGTTCCACCATGTCACGCTCGACCTTGCAGGGTTCCGTTCGGGAAACCTGAACGAGGGCGTGGCTCCCTATACCCCGGCCGTCTGAGGACCTGCTAGACGTTGCTTTCGGGCAACACCTCAACGTCATCCAGGAAGTGCATCCCCGGGGGATGTGCATCCATCGATGAGCGGACTGCCCCGCATGCACATTGACCTGACCGTCTCGTCCTCTGCATCGCGCCATCCCTGTTCCCCGATCCGGGCTTACTCTCGATCGGTGTCCACGCGCCCCTCTTCTGTCTGGAGGACGGCCGCGGCCCAGGCTAGATCGTCACGGCTCGTCAGCTTCCGATTCCGAGCCTGCCCCGGCAGGATCGCGACCGGGTGACCGAGTCGCTCCACCAGCGCCGCGTCGTCGGTGGCCACAACGCCACCACTCGCGACCGCCGCATGCGCTTCTCGGAGCACGGCGGCGCGGAACGCCTGCGGTGTCTGCGCCAGCCAGAGGTCAGCCCGCGACACCGTCTCGTGCACGCGATCTCCGATGGCGCGCTTCACAGTATCGGCGACCGCGGTCGCCAGAAGCGCGGCCCCGCATTCACGCGCCGCGGCAATACACGCCACGATGTCGGTGGGGCGCACGAACGGGCGCACGGCATCGTGGACGACAATGATGGCGCACGTGTCCTCGGTAGCCGCGAGGCCCGAGGCCACCGACTGCTGACGCTCAGCGCCCGCTGCCGCAAGCATGAGGGGCAACCCGAGTGGGGCGAGCAAGTTCTCGCAACGCTCGAACTCCTCACGCGCAGCCACGACCACGAAGCGCGTCAGCCCCGGAAGGTCGACGAATCGCTGCGCGGTACGGACCAACACGGGCACGCCCGCAAGCGGAAGAAACTGCTTCGCTACTGAGCCGCCGACGCGCCGGCCGTGGCCGCCGGCGACGAGCACGACGTTCACGCGTTCGAGCGCGTCGTCGCAACTGCGGTCCGAGTCCTGACGCACGACCTCAGTGGGCGAAGATGGTCTTCAGCTCCTCCATGATCTTCTCTTCGGGATGCGACTTGGCGATCGCGAGCTCTTTCACGAGGAGATTCCGCGCGGTGTCGAGCATTTTGCGTTCGCCGAACGACAGTTCTTTGTCGCCTTTGAGCACGAAGAGATCTCGAAGCACCTTCGCGATCTCGAGCACCGACCCAGTCTTGATCTTCTCCGTGTACTCGCGGTAGCGCCGATTCCACGTCTGCTGGTCGATTTCGACCTTCTTGTCGCGAAGAATCTTGTAGACCTTGGTGACCATGTCGCGACCGATGATGCGCCGGAGGCCCACCGTCCCGACATTTTCGGTCGGGATCATGATGGTCATATCGCTATCGAGAATGCGCAGCATGTAGAATTTCTTCAGGGTACCGGAGATCGTCTTGCTTTCGATGCTCTCTATGACCCCCACGCCATGTGCGGGATAGACGACCTTCTCACCGACCTTGAACGCATTGGGCATTCATCCTCCGTAGACACAAAAACTGCAGCCCAACAGGGTAAACTAGCTGGGATTATTTGTCAACCGACACAGCAATTCGCGAGCAAAATCGTGATAAGTTCACTTATACGATTCAAGCAAGCTCGAGGGTCCCGATCCAGTCGTTGACGTCGCGACAGCCGCGCGCCTGAAGCTCAGCGGCCAGTTCCGCCGCGATGCTCGTCGTCGCAGCCGGATCGACGAATGAGGCCGTCCCGACCTGCACGGCACGCGCCCCGACCAGGAGAAACTCGAGCGCGTCGCGCCCACTGGCGATCCCACCGATTCCGATGACCGGAATCCGGACGGCTCCCACGACCTCATGGACCATACGCAGCGCTACCGGCTTGATGGCTGGACCCGAGAGGCCGCCGGTCACATTGGTCAGCGCGGGTCGGCGCCGGTCGAGGTCGACGGCCATACCGATCAACGTATTGATCACACATAGCGTGTCCGCGCCCTCCTCTTCCGCCACCTTCGCGAACGGTACGATATCCGTCACGTTCGGCGACAACTTCACCCACAACGGGAGCCGACAGCGCGCGCGCACCGCGCGCACGACCTCCCGTGTGCGATCGAGATCGGCAGCGAAAATACGCCCCCACTCGCGCTTGTTCGGGCACGAGATGTTGAGCTCGACGGCCGCCACACCTTCCGCATCGGACAGGCGATCCGCAACGTCCGCGAACTCGTCGGGGGCGTTCCCCCAGCAATTCGCGATGATCGCCGTCCCCGCGCGGCGAAGCAACGGGAGCTTGTCCGCGATGAAGGCTTCGACACCGATGTTCTGCAAACCGATCGCGTTCAGCATGCCGGCGGCCGTCTCGACGATACGAGGTGCCGGATGCCCATGGGCGGGCTCGAGGGACAGCCCCTTCACGACGATCCCACCGAGCGCCGCAAGATCGACAACCCCGGCGAACTCCACGCCGTAACCGAAGGTCCCGGCGGCGGCCACGACGGGGTTGGCGAGCGTCAGCCCAGCGCCCACGTCGACGGAGAGGCGAAGCGCCTCGCTGTCAGTCATGGGTCAACACGCACCGCAGGATCAGTGCGTCTTCATCCCGTGCGTAGTACCCGGGTCGTACGCCGACCTCCGCGAAGCCCTGTGATCGATACAATCCACGCGCCGCAACGTTGCCGCGACGGACTTCGAGCGTCAGCGACGCACAGCCACGCGCCCTCGCCTCACGACGCGCCTCCGCCACCAGCGCGGCGCCAATCCCGCGCCGCCGCGCCGCCGGTGCGACGGCGACGTTCAACACCTGCATCTCGTCGGCAACGATCCAGCGACACAGGTAGCCGAGCAGCGCATCCGAGCGCGCGACAACGACCCGCGACAACGCCAGGTCGAGTTCCTGAAGAAACATGGACGCCGACCATGGCGACGGAAACGATACGCGCTCGATGGCGAGGACGGCCGGTAGATCCGCCGCAGTCAGCGGCGTCAAAACGATGCCCCTGCACGTAGACGCGGGGGGCGTTGCGGCGCCCGACTGATCGGCGGCACACCTCGAGCGGATCTCGGACCCCGACTCCGCGTGCACCCGGTCAGCTCCGCTTGACGAGCAACACCTCCAGGACCTTCTCCTGATCACGATAGCGGTGCTTGAAGCCCTCCACCGGGGCCTCGAGCGGGATCCGCGTCGTGAAGTCCGGCGGAAAGGATGGCGCACCGGACGCGATCTTCCGGACGAGGGGGTCCACGACGGTCCCACGGACGACGAACGAACCGTTGGTGAGCGCCAGATCGTAGTCGTAGTCGGGCATGTCGTCGGAGAGGCCGAGTTCATCCTTCAACGCGGTCTGCGGCAGTTGCTGGGGAAACTCGAGCTGCACGAGATAGCCCCGCCCGATGTCCTGGATGCGATACACTTCGCCGTAGCGGCGCTCGCGATCGCGTTTCTCGTCGAACTGGCCATCGTAGAAGCCGTCGAACGCGATCGTACCGCTCTCGTGCCCGTGCGAGAGAAGACTCACGATCGGTGCCGCTACCGGCAGGAGAAACGGACCGTAAAACGCAGGACCCAGGTTGCTGTCCTCCACCGGAACGCCCCCGAACATGCTCCCCCGCAGGCGCCACATCGTCTCGAGGGAGGCTACGGTCACGCCGTAGAGGAGGTAGTCCTCGAACCCAAGCGTCCAGATGTTGCCGCCGAAGGCGACGACCCCCGCCACGGCGAACAGCACCGGGTAGAGAATGAAGTTGTGAAACACGTTCAAGCCCGTTGCCCCGGCCGCGCTGAAGAACATGCGATTGGCCACGACATCCTGCAGCGTCCGCTTCGTGCCGTCGGGGAGCGCCCCGAGAATCGGCATGCCGAGCATGGCGACGAGTCCGGTCAAGAATCCCGTGGTCCCGCCGGGAGGACGCTGTAATCGCAGCAGCAAATCGTCGAAGTCTTCCTTCAGCTCGCCCGTGAAGTCCTTCGGCCCCTCCGGCGTCTTGGGCTTGTACGCGGGCTTGACCGCCTTCTCGATTCGTCCAGGTGCCGCGACCGCGGCGGGCGCCGCGGCGGCGACTGGAGCTGCGGCCGCAGCTGCGGCCGGCGCCTCATCAGCGGACGCCGCTCCACCACCGGCGTTCTCCTTGAAGCGCGATGGAAAGTTCTCGTCGAAGGTCTCCCCGGGATGAAGCTCCTTGGCACGTGCGAGCAGTTGCTCTTCCGTCTCCGGTCGCGCCGGGTCCGGCACACAGCAATCGACGGGACAGACCGCCGCACAGGCCTCTTGATCGAAGAAGCCCACGCACTCGGTGCACTTCTCGGGAACGATATAGAAGATCTCGGCGTTGATCGCCGGACTCGTGGTTCCGTTGAATTCCCACTCGACCCCGCCCTGGTAGATGGCAGTATTCGGGCACTCGGGCTCACACGCCCCACA
>JAJCZP010000100.1 GCA_029262315.1 Deltaproteobacteria bacterium
ATTCTGGATAGCCGTTTCCACCGGCGGGCCCATAGCTCAGCTGGTTAGAGCGACCGGCTCATAACCGGTTGGTCCCAGGTTCGAGTCCTGGTGGGCCCATTCGAACGGTGGGTGCGAGGAGACTTTTTGGGCAATCAGATCGAACTGCTCATCGACCTTCAAGTTATCGACAGGGACCTTCGGGTTCGAAGCGAGGCGATCGCGAGCCTCCGGGCCGGCGTCGAAGAGATCGAGGCCCGCATGGCCGCCGAGCGCGCTACCCTTGCGGCCTGCGACAGCGAGCGGACACCGCTCGATACGCGCCGGCGGGAGATCGAGGCCATTCTGGCGGACGCGTCATCCAAGATGACCGAACGTCGGATGCGGCTCAACCGCATCCGCACCGAGAAAGAGGCCGCCGCGATCCACCGCGAGATCGAGGTCGCCAAGGAAGAGACAGAAGAGCTCGAAGAAGAGCTCATCGGTGACCAGGGGCTCTACGCACTCCTGAAAACCCTGAACGAGCGCGCCACGGAGTTGCAGGAGGCGATCGACAAGCTCCAGACCGAGCGCGACACCGAGCATGCGCGCGTCGAGGTCGAGGCCACGGAGATCGCCGATACCATGGGCGCGGACCAGGAACGGCGCGAGTCCGTGGCCAGCGGGCTCGAAGCAGCCCTCCGCAAGCGCTACGAGACGATCTTCGAGCGCCGCCGGGGTCTCGCCGTCGTGGAGATCGAGGACGGAGCCTGCGTCGGATGCCACATGAGCATCGCTCCGCAGATGGCGAACGAGATCCGTCGAAACGAATCCGTGATCGCGTGTCCCAGCTGCCATCGCATTCTGTACCTGAAGCCCTCCGAGCCCGAGAGCCAAGAGCGAGCCTAGCCCGCGACCGGCGGCGCTCTGCGCATGCGAATGGGCCGCTTCCCATTGGCGCGGGCGCCTTCGAGACCCGTGTTCTGGCTCTCGTGGACCTGGGCGCGGCTCGCGCCGCTACAGTTTCACGGGGACGACGCTGCAGCTCTTCGCGTAGCCGAGCGCCCGTTTGACCGTTGGAGGAATACGGCTGGCTGCTATGGCGTAGGCAAGCTCGATCAGGCCGCGCTCACCATATCGCGCTCGCAACGTTTCGCGGAGCTCCTCGTCGTCGCCCGCCGCCAGTACCGACTTCGTGAAGCGGTAGACGTCGGCCATCTCGCCCGACATTCCGTCGCAATCGCCATCCAGCGCGGCTCGAAGGAGGGCCTGATTCACGCCCCCTTGTCGTGCGAGGTTCACGGTGATCTGCAGGCACGTGCCGCAGTCCTCATGTTGTGACGCCACGACCTGTGCGACGAACCACGCGTTTTCCGGCAGGACCTTGCGGCTGTTCGCAAAGGGCATGATGCTTGCGAAGCGCAGCAGCGCCGCTGGCGATACGTCGACGACGTGACGAAGATAGTCGACCGACTCGCCTACTGCTTTCTCCTGGGCGTCCAGTCCACGACGGAGAAGAAATCGTAGCATCGGGAGCTCCTGTCATCTGTCGACGACGGCTTGGCAGAATCCTCTTCGCGCTTGAGAGGCGGAGTTGCGCGAGGCGCCGACCGGGGAAAGTATCAGTCGGTTTCTCCTCGTGGAAGCTTGCACTCCGGCTCACCGCATTGCTGTCGGAGGCTTGTGGCTGGGGCTTTCGATGCCTGTCATGGCTGAGTGTCCCGGACCATGATAGCTACGCGTTCGAGGCGTGACCGGGCTGGGTGGTCACCTGCACGGGTTTCCCGGCAGGAGGAAAGTCCGGACTCCATAGGGCAGGGTGGCCGCTAACGGCGGCTCGTCGCGAGGCGGGGAAAGTGCAACAGAAAGTAGACGGTCGGCGGCTCGTCCGCAGGCTTAGGCGAACCGGTGAGGTAAAATCTCACCAGATCCCGGGGAGACCCGGGATGCTCGGCAAACCCCACCCGGAGCAAGATCAAATAAGGGGGTTCGGCTGCCCGCCGCATGCCCTCGGGTACGGTCGCTCGAGCCGGTCAGCAATGACCGGCCTAGAGGAATGACCACCACCTTCTCATTCGGGAAGGAACAGAATCCGGCTTATAGGCCCGGTCGCCCTCGTACTCTCAAAAAACAGCTGTAGAAACAGTGCGTTGCAGCCGGCCAGCAAAAAGTCTGCTGGGCGGCAGATTCTCCTTGACATGACGATGAAACCCCAGGTAATAACTCTTCTTCGCGGTGGGATAGAGTGGCATGTGGGCGTCATAGAGTGGGATTGGGAGATGCACTGCGGTGTACTTCGGTAGGTTCGATCACTCGATCGACTCGAAAGGGCGGATCAGCGTCCCTTCGCAGTGGCGTGATCGCCTTCTCGGCGACCTGCGTCTCGTCATCGCTCCGTTCACGGTCTCTGGTCAGCGCTGTCTCGACGCCTATCCATTCGCGGAGTGGGAAATCTTGCTGGAGCGGTTCGCGGCGCTGCCGCGTTTCGACACGAAGGCCATCAAATTTCAGATGGGGTACCTGGGGCGATCGCACCAGTGCGATATCGACCAGTCGGGTCGCATTCTGGTTCCGCCGCAGCTGCGCAAGCATGCAGGACTAGTAAAGGATGTTGTGTTCGTCGGTGTCAACACGACGTTTCGACTGATGGAGGTGGGGAGGTTCGAGAAAGTGGTGGGTGAGCACGACGCCGAGGCGGCGTTGGTTCGTGAGGACGGGATCTTCGAAGGTCTTGGCCTCTGAGGCTCACTCGACGACGCGGTGGATGCGGAGGGGTGGTGGCGGAAGCGGGCGCGCCCGGAGCAATGGACCGGGGGGTCGACGGGCGTGCCCGGGCTTCCGAATTGAAATGCAAGGTGAACCACGATGTCGGTGTACCAGCTTCGGGCTGCTCCAGGGGGATGGGGTGGTGGCGGAGGGGCGGAAGAGGGGCGGAGACACACACCGGTCATGCTCGAGGAGGTCATCACGTACCTCGATCCACGACCGGGGGAGCACTACATTGACGGAACACTCGGGAACGGCGGGCATGCGACCCGCCTTCTCGAGACCGATTCCACGATCGAGGTTCTCGGTCTCGATCGCGATCCCCTGACCCTGGCGGACACCGCGGCCCGCATGGCCGCCTACCGGCCACGGCTGCACACGCATCGCGGCACCTTCGACGAGCTCGGCGTGGCGTTGGCGACCCTCGGCTGGCAGCCAGTGGCAGGGATACTGCTCGATCTCGGGGTATCGTCGATGCAGCTCGATCAGCCCGCTCGCGGGTTCGCGTTTCGTACGTCCGGACCGCTCGACATGCGCATGAGCGCTGGCGACGGTCCGACCGCCGCCGACTTGGTGGCGACCCTCGATGAGCAGGCGTTGGCCGAGATCATCTGGCGGTATGGCGAGGAGCCCGCGGCTCGCAAGATCGCGGCGGCTATCGTCGAGGCGCGCGCACGGGAGCCCCTGACCGATACGATGGCGCTTGCGGAACTCATCGAGGGCGTCCGCCCGCGGCGAAGTGGCGTCCATCCCGCGACGCGCACGTTTCAGGCGCTGCGGATCGCGGTAAACGACGAGCTGGCGCAAATTGATCGGTTCCTCGAGCACGCGCTCGAGTGGCTGGCGCCGGGCGGTCGCCTCGTCATCATCGCGTATCACTCGCTCGAGGATCGCCGCATCAAGCGCGCGTTTCGGAACTGGGCTCGGTCGTGCGTGTGCCCGCCCCGGCTTCCGCAATGCGTGTGCGACGCCCGTGCCCAGGTTCGGTTGCTGCGGCGCCGGGTCGTAACCCCGAGCGAGCAGGAGATCGCGTCGAACCGGCGCGCGCGTAGTGCGCGGCTGCGCGCCCTTGAGGTGCTGCAATGAGCGCGACGGCGACTGCTGGAACCTGGATCGAGCGCACCGGTGGGTTTGCTCGTCGCCGCGCAGAGCGCGTCAGCGGGCGTGCCGCGCGGAGTCGCGGAGCGCGGACACGGCTGCTCGCGCTTGGGGTCGTGCTCGTCATGGTCCTTTGCTGTGCGTTGGTGTGGGTGCGCCTCCAGGTCGTGCGTACCGGTTATCAGCTCTCGACCGCGCGACGCGTCGAGCAGCGCCTGGGGCAGGAGGAGCGCGAACTCGCCATCGAGCTTGCCACGCTCACTTCGCCCCGATCGCTCGAGCGTTTAGCGCGGGGTCGCCTAGGCATGCAGCCCCCGGAGCCTGGCCAGATCATCAACGTGCGATGAGATCCCGCGTCCTGATCGTTGCTGGCGGCGTGGCCGTCCTGCTTGCCATCGTCGCAGGGCGCATCGTGAATCTGACCCTCACGCAGAGCTCCACGCTGCGCCGTCAGGCGAATGCGCAGCACGTCGGCTCGCTCGAGGTGCGGGCGGAACGGGGGCGCATTCTCGATCGTTACGGCGATACCATGGCCTCGAGTGTGGAGTGCCCGTCCGTCTATTTTCGGCCCGCCGATCTCGGGGAACGGGAGGGCGCGCGTGATCAGCTGGCCGGGGCGCTCGGCCTGTCGCGGAGCGTCGTTGATACCAAGCTCGATCGCGGACGCGACTTTGTCTGGCTCAAGCGGGGAGTGACCCCGCGTGAGAGCGACGCCGTGCGGGCGCTCGATCTGCCCGGCGTTGGTGAGGCCATCGAGGCGCGACGGTTCTACCCGCACCGCCGGATGGGCGCACACGTCGTCGGTGTCGCCGGTGTCGATCTGCAGGGGCTCGAGGGCATCGAACTCCACTACGAAAAGGAACTCCGCGCGTCGCGGCGGAAGCTCTGGATCGAGCGTGACGCGCGCGGTCGGTGGATTCTCGTCGATGGGGCCGCGCCGGCGGTCGAGCGCGGCGCGACCGTCGAGCTGACGATCGACATGGGACTGCAGGCCGTGGCCGAGGAGGCGCTCGAAGCGCAGGTCGCGGCCATGCGTGCCAAGGCCGGTACCGTGATCGTGCTTGATCCCGCAACGGGTGAGATTCTGGCGCTGGCCAACGCGCCGACGTTCGATCCCAACGACCGGGGCGCCGCGTCCGGAGCGGCTCGGCGCAATCGGGCGATCACCGACATGTACGAACCCGGGTCGACCTTCAAGGCGATCCTCGCTGCGGCGGCCATCGAGTATGGCGTCGCCCGTCCAGGCCAGCTCATCTTTTGCGAGCAGGGTCGTTTTCGCGTCGGGCGACGCGTGATTCACGATCACGGTTCGCACGACTGGCTGACCCTGGCCGAGATCATCAAAGTGTCCAGCAATATCGGCGCCGCCAAGGTCGGCGATCTGCTCGGGGTCGACCGCTACTACGAGTTTCTGAGCAGCATGGGATTCGGGAGCCCGACGGGCGTCGATCTTCCCGGAGAGATCGGTGGCTCGATGCGGAAGCGGGCGCGGTGGATGCCCATCGATCTCGCCACGGCGAGTTTCGGGCAGGGAATCGCCGTCACCCCGCTGCAGATGGTGCGTGCGCTCGGCGCGATCGCCAACGGGGGCCTACTCATGAAGCCCTACGTGGCACGTCGCGCCGTCCGGGAGGATGGCACGGTGCTCTGGGAGCGCGGGCCCACCGTCGTTCAGCGGGTCATGAGCGAGACGACCGCCCACGCCGTCACCGCGATGTTGCAGCTCGTCGTCGAAGAGGGCGGCACGGGTACGGCTGCCCGGGTCGAAGGTATTCGCGTCGCCGGCAAGACCGGGACCTCGCAGAAGATCGAGCCGGGGACCGGACGGTACTCGGCGCGTGGTCGGATGGCGTCGTTCATCGGCTTTCTTCCGGCGGAAGCGCCGCGACTCGTGATCCTGGCCCTCGTCGACGAACCCCAGGAGTCTGTGTACGGCGGTACCGTCGCGGCGCCGATCTTCCAGCGCATCGCGGCGACCGCGATGGCGCGGCTCGGTCTTCCGGCTCCCGAGGAGGTGCCAGTCTGGACGGAGGCGCCGGAGGCGAGCGCTCGTCTCGCGGCGGTTCCCGCGAGTGCGTCCGGTGTGCCATCGTTCCTCGGTCAGAGTCTCCGGACCGCGGTTGCCCGGGCGCGCGCACTTGGATGGATGGTCGAGATCGAGGGCACCGGCTACGTCGCAGATCAGCAACCGCCGCCCGGCGCGCCCGCGGCGCCCGGGAAGGCTCTGCTTCTTACCCTCACGTCGGCCGCCGACGCCGCATCATGATGCTGGACGAGATGCTTGCCGAGGACCAGGAGCTGCGGGATCTCCTGGATCTCCGCGTCGTCCTTCGGGGCAACGCCGCGGTCGAGATCCGCGGGCTCAGTGTCGACTCGCGATCGGTGCGGCCTGGCGATCTCTTCTTCGCGCTCCGCGGCAGCCAGGACGACGGCGCGGCGTACGTCGCCGAGGCCTGTGCCCGTGGCGCGGTTGCGGTCGCGGGTCCCGAGGGACTGGCGGTCGCAGCCGACGTCGCCGTGGTCACCACGACCGACCCTGCGAAGCTGCTGGCCCGGATGGCGGCCCATTTCCACGGCGATCCGTCGATGCAGATGACGATGGTCGGCGTAACCGGGACCAACGGCAAGACCACGGTGACCTACCTGCTCGAGGCCATCTGGGACGCGGCCCACTCGCGGCCCGGCGTGCTCGGGACGATCAGCTACCGGTTCGCCGGCGAAAGTGATCCGGCGCCGTTGACGACCCCGCCGGCGACCGAGTTGTTCGCCCGTCTTGGGGGGATGCGCGATGCCGGCGCAACTCACGTCGCCATGGAGGTTTCATCCCATGGGCTCGTGCAGGGCCGCGCCGAGGGCATTGCCTGGGACGCCGCCGTGTTTACCAACCTTGGCCGAGACCATTTGGACTTCCATCGTGACGAGGACGACTACTTCGAGGCCAAGATGCGGCTGTTTACCGCGCTCGACGCGAGTCGCAAGCCCACGCACGTGGCGGTCGTCAATGCCGGGGATGCACGGGTTGCGGCGATGCGTGCTCGCATCGTGAGTCCGGTGGTCACCTTCGGGGTGGGCGGCGATGTCGAGGCGCGCGGCGTCGCGATGACGTTGCACGGCACGGAGGCGGAGATTCGGCTCGGCGGTGCGTGGCATCCCCTCCGGACGCAGTTGATCGGTGCCGGCCATCTCGAGAACGCGCTAGCGGCCGCGGCCACGGCGTGTGCGTTGGGCACGCCAGTAGCGACCATCCTCGCCGGACTCGCGCAGTTCCCCGGCGTGCCGGGGCGGCTCGAATCGCTGCCGACGAGCACCGGATTCAGTGTGCTCGTCGACTACGCGCACACGGCGGACGCGCTCGCCGGTGTGCTGCAGTCGCTGCGCCAGGTCGTGTCGGGGCAACTGATCTGCGTCTTCGGTTGCGGTGGCGATCGCGATCGCGGCAAGCGTCCCCTCATGGGCGAGGCCGTAGGTCGGTACGCGGACCGCGCGGTTCTCACGTCCGACAATCCGCGCACCGAGGATCCGCGTACGATCATCGCCGATGCCGAGGTCGGGCTTCTCCGGGCGGGAATGACGGCCGCGCCCGCGGGCACGGTGCTCTCCCGTGGCTACGACATCGAAGCCGATCGTGCGGTCGCCATCGAGATGGCCATCGGGATGGCGCGTGCAGGTGACTGTGTGTTGATCGCCGGCAAGGGCCACGAGGACTATCAGCTCATTGGCACGACCCGCCGCGCGTTCGATGATCGGAGCGTGGCGCGGGCGGTATTGGGTGGAGGCGGAGCGTGAACGCCGCGGCCACGACCGCCGTGCCGATGCCGGTGTGGAGGCTCAGTGACGTCGTCCAGGCGACGGGGGCCACGGTCATGCGGCGTGGCCATGCCGTGGATTTCACGAGGATCGCGACCGACACCCGGACGCTCGTCGGTGGCGAGCTGTTCGTCGCGCTTCGTGGAGAACGCCACGATGCCAATCGGTTCGCAGCCGAAGCTGTGGAACGCGGGGCTCGCGGGGTGCTCGTCGCGTCCGAGCCGAACGCACCGCTCGATGACGGCGTCACCGTGCTCGAAGCGCCGGATGGGCTTCGCGCGCTGCAGGATCTGGCCAGCTGGCATCGTCACCGCCAGGCCCCCTGTGTCGTCGGCTTGACGGGCTCGAACGGCAAGACGACGACCAAGGAGATGATCGCTGCCGTGCTCGGCGCGTTCGTCGGCGAGGCCGGCGTTCTGAAGACGCAAGGGAATCTCAACAATCTGGTTGGGGTGCCGCTGACGCTTCTCGAGCTCTGCGGCCAGGAACGTTACGCCGTTGTCGAGATGGGCATGAACGCCCCGGGGGAGATCTGGCGGCTCGCGGAGATCGCCGATCCCGACATCGGTCTGATCACCAACGTCGGACCGGCGCATCTCGAAGGGCTCGGTTCGATCGACGGCGTGCAGCGTGCGAAGGGCGAGCTTTTTGGACGCATGCGTCGTGACGCGACGGCAGTGGCCAACGCGGATGATCCCCGGGTGGCGGCGTTGGCCGACGACTTTCCCGGGCGGATCGTGCGCTTCGGCGCCGGGACCGAGATCTCTGCCGAGCACGTGCGTCTCGACGATCGTGGGGCGCCGTGTTTTCGGCTGCGCGTGCGTGACGCGGTCGTGGAGGTCGCGCTGAAGATTCCCGGACGACACAACGTACAGAACGCCCTGGCGGCCGCCGCGGTGGCGGAGAGTCTCGGAATCGGGGTCGAGGTCGTCGCCACCGGGCTCGCGGCGGCCGAGTCGGTCGGTGATCGCATGCGTATCGAGCGGTTGTCCCAAGGCGCGATCGTGTTGAACGACAGCTACAACGCCAATCCCGCTTCGATGGCGGTCGCACTCGAAAGTCTCGCGCGTCTACCGTTGGGCGATGGCGGACGGCGTATCGCCGTCCTGGGAGATATGCTGGAACTCGGCTCGGGGAGCGCCGAGCACCATCGTGCGCTCGGCCGGGCGGCCGCGGCGGCTGGACTGACGGCTCTCTTCCTCTATGGTGACTATGCCCCCGACAGTGCGGCGGGGGCGGCGGAGAGCCTGCCGGCGTCGGCCATCCAGATTCTCGACAGCCATGCCGAGATCGCCGCGGCTCTCGGGCACATCGTCCGTGCGGGTGATTGCATTCTGGTGAAAGGCTCGCGCGGCCAACGAATGGAAGCTGTCGTGCGCTTGCTGATGGAGGCGGCCTGAGGTGCTCTACTACGCGCTCTATTCACTGCATACGACGTACGGGGCGTTCAACGTCTTCCGCTACATTACGTTCCGGACGCTCCTCGCGGCGTTGATGTCGTTGACCATCTCGCTTCTGCTCGGCCCGATGCTGATCCGTCGGCTTACCGAGAAGAGCATCGGCCAGCCGATTCGCGACGACGGCCCCGAGCGGCACCAGGTCAAGGCCGGGACCCCGACGATGGGCGGTACCCTGATCCTCTTCTCGCTGATCCTTGCGACCCTGCTGCTCGCCGATCTCCGCAATCCCTACATCTGGCTGGTGATCCTGGTCACGGTGGGCTTCGGCGCTATCGGCTTCGTCGACGACTTTCGCAAGTACAGGCTCGGCAGCTCAGCGGGGTTGGCCGCCCGGCACAAATTTCTCTGTCAGTGCTTGGTCGCCTCGGCGGCCGCGGCGCTGTTGTTTGCCGTTCCGGGCTTCGAGCCGACGGTCGCCGTGCCGTTCTTCAAGAACGTCAACATCGATCTCGGCCCGTTGTACTTTCTCTTCGCCGTGATCGTCATCGTGGGTGCGTCGAACGCCGTGAATCTGACCGATGGGCTCGATGGTCTGGCGATTGGACCCGTGATGATCGCCGCCGGTACGTATGGGCTGTTCGCGTACGTCTCGGGGCACGTGAAGCTGGCACAGTACCTGCAGATTCCGTACGTGGCCGGTTCGGGTGAGCTCGCCGTGTTCTGTGGCGCGCTCGCCGCGGCCGCCCTCGGCTTCTTGTGGTTCAACGCGTACCCGGCGCAGATGTTCATGGGCGATGTCGGCTCACTGCCGCTCGGTGCGGCCATCGCGATGGTCGCGCTAGTGACCAAGCACTCCTTGGTCCTCATCCTGGTCGGCGCCATCTTCGTGGTTGAGGCACTCTCGGTCATTCTGCAGGTTGGGTATTTCAAGTGGAGCGGTGGCAAACGCATCTTCCGGATGGCGCCCATCCACCATCACTACGAACTCAAGGGGTGGCCAGAGCCGCAGATCATCGTCCGTTTCTGGATCATCTCCATCATCTGCGCGATCTTGGCGCTCAGTACGTTGAAGCTCAGGTGAGGTCGTGACGTCGCTCGCACGCGCGTATCGTGGACGGATCGTGCTCGTCGTCGGGCTCGGCGTCACAGGCCGCGCCGTGGCGGCGGCGTTGATGGCGGCGGGGGCGAACGTGCGTGTCGCCGATCGGCGTTCGTCGGCCGCGCTGGGGGATCTGCGGGCGCTGCTCGGCGATGAAGCGGTAGTGTATCGGGATGACGACGTCGCGGCGTGCCTCGATGGCGTCAGCCTGGTCGTGCCGAGTCCAGGCGTCGCGTCGGACGCTCCGCTTCTCGCGGCCGCGGTGGCACGTGGCATCCCGGTCGTCAGCGAGCTCGAGCTCGCGGCGCGACATCTCGGTGCGGCGATCCTGGCGGTGACGGGGACCAACGGCAAGAGCACGACGACGGCGCTCCTCGGCGAGATGCTGCGCGCGGCGGACGCCGCACCATTCGTGGGAGGCAATCTCGGTACGCCGTTGATCGCGGCGTTGCAGGAGCCTTGCGATGTGGCGGTCGTCGAGGTGTCCAGCTTTCAGCTCGAGTGGGTCGACGACTTCCGGCCTCGCGTCGGAGTGCTCCTGAACGTGACGGAGGATCACCTCGATCGCTACGCGGATCTGGAAGCCTATGGGCGGACGAAGCTCCGGATGTTCGCGTCCCAAGCGGCGAGCGACGTCGCGGTTCTGAACGGCGACGATGCCTGGGTACGCGAGCACGCCGCGGACGTGGGTGTCGGCGACGTACGGCCGCGACAGGTGTGGTTTGGCGCCCGGGCCGATGCGACCGTGTCGGCATCCTCGACCGAGATCCGCGCCGATGCCGAGACCTACGCGCTTGCCGACGTGCGATTGGTCGGAGCGCACAATCGCGAGAACATGATGGCCGCCATCGCCGCGGCGCGCGCGTTCGATGTGCCGCGGGACGCGGTTCAGACCGCGCTCCAGCGGTTCCGTGGGCTCGAGCATCGATTGGAACTCGTGCGCGAGCGGGGCGGTGTACGTTGGTTCAACGACTCGAAAGGGACGAACCCGGCCGCGGTGGTGCGCTCGCTGCAGAGCTTTCCGGGGCGTGTCATCCTGCTCGCCGGTGGGATCGAGAAGGGTGGTGACTACGGGGTGCTCGCCGCGCCCGCAGCGGGGGTCGTCGTACGCGCGATCCTCTTCGGAGCGGCACGCGAGATGCTGGCGCGCACCTTCGCGGCCGTGACGACGGTCGAGCGCGCGGAGTCCCTGGCCGAGGCGGTCGCGCGCGCGGACGCCCTCGCGGTGGCGGGCGATACGGTCCTGCTTTCGCCCGCCTGTGCGAGTTTCGACATGTTTCGCGACTACGCGGACCGGGGGCGGCAGTTCAAGGCCCTGGTGGAGGCGCTATGAGTCTATCGGTGCCGACGCGTACGGGACCGTTCGCGGTGACGCACCGCTATGCGCCGCGCGCCGAGCCGGTGTCGGTGGTCGCGTACGGTGGCGACCCGTGGATCGTGCTCACGATTGTCGCGCTGGTGGGTCTCGGGATCGTGATGGTGCTGAACACCAGTTTCTTCTTCTCCGGTGAACGCTACGACGATCCCTATTACGTGCTGCAGAAGCATCTCGTCTCGATCGCGCTCGGCGGAGTGGCGTGCTTCATCGCCTCGCGGCTCGGCTCGCGGCAGTACCAGCAATTGGCCTATCCGCTGCTTGCGCTGGCGGTGCTCGCGCTGATCGCCGTGCTGATCCCGGGCCTCGGTCTGGTGCGCGGTGGTGCACGTCGATGGGTCGGGTTCGGGCCGCTCAACTTTCAACCCTCGGAGTTTGCCAAGATCGTGACCGTGCTCTACCTCGCGCACTCGATCGTTCGCAAAGGGCCGCAGATTCGGACGTTCACGCGCGGCGTTCTGCCGCACACGATCGTCGTCGGGTTGTTGTCGGTCCTGGTAGTCGTCGAGCCCGACTTTGGGACGGCGGTGCTTCTCGGGATGCTGCTCGGAACGATGCTGTTCCTCGGTGGCGCACGTGCACGCGATCTCGTGGTGCCACTCGTGGCGGTGATCCCCGTGTTGGTCTACGCGGTGCGCAGCAGTCCGTATCGCATCCGGCGCGTGCTTACGTTTCTCGATCCGTGGGAAGACCCGCTCAACGCCGGATTCCAACTCGTCCAATCATTCCTCGCCGTCGGATCGGGCGGGTTGCTCGGCGCCGGACTCGGCGAGAGCAAGCAGAAGATGTTCTACCTCCCGGAAGCACACACCGACTTCATCTTCTCGGTCATCGGGGAAGAGCTCGGACTGATTGGTGCGCTCGCTTTCGTGGGGTTGTTCGGGGTGTTGGCCGTGCGTGGGTTTCGCATCGCCCTTCGGCATCCGACGCCGTTCGGGCGTCTCGTGGCGTCTGGGATCACCGTCCTGATCGTGTTGCAGGCCACGGTGAACATGGCGGTCGTCCTGGGGCTGCTCCCAACCAAAGGATTGGCGTTGCCATTCATCAGCTACGGTGGCTCGGCCATGCTGGCGAGCATGACCAGCGCGGGCATCCTGCTCGCGCTGTCCCGAGAGTCTGGGTGAACGGGTGCGGCTCGTGATCGCGGGTGGTGGCACGGGGGGGCACCTCTTTCCGGGGATCGCCGTCGCCGAGGCGGCATGTCGGCGATCTTCGCAGACGGAGATCCTGTTCGTCGGGAGCGCGCGCGGGATCGAGGCGACGGTCGTGCCGACGACCGGCTTTCGGTTGGAGATGCTGCCGGTCGCGCCGCTCCGGGGGCGCAGTTTTCGCGCGCGGGTCGGCGCGCTCGGGGCGCTCGCGCGTGCCGTGATCGATGCCCGCGCGATCATGCGCCGGTTCGATCCGGACGCCGTCATCGGTCTCGGAGGGTATGCCTCGGCGCCAGCAGTGCTGGCGGCGAAGCTCATGCGGCGACCGGTCGTCCTCCTGGAGCAGAACGCGGCTCCCGGGCTCACAACGCGATTGCTGGCGCGGTGGGCCTCGCGTGTGTGCGTCACGTTTCCCGAGACGACGAAGACGTTGCGCGCCGCGCGGACGGTCCTTACTGGCAACCCCGTGCGGTGGCATCCGAGTGACGTCGACGAGCGAAGCGCGTCCGCGAGCTTCACCGTGCTCATCTTCGGCGGGAGTGCTGGCGCACACCGGCTGAATATGGCCGGGCCGGCGATGGCGGCCGCGCTCATGGACGTCGCGGGCCTGCGGGTCATTCATCAAACCGGCGCCGCGGACGAGGCGGACGTCCGAGCGGCGTATGGTGCGCGCGGTGTCGCCGCCGAGGTGCACGCCTTCATCATGGACATGGGAGAAGTGTACGCCGCGGCTGACCTGGTCGTGTGTCGCGCGGGCGCGACGACGCTGGCCGAGTTGGCCGGACTCGGCAAAGCGGCGATTCTGGTGCCGTATCCGTACGCGGCGGACGACCATCAGCGCGCGAACGCCGAGAGTCGGGTCCGCGCCGACGCCGCGCGCATGGTGCTCGACGCCGAGGCGACTGGCGAGCGGCTCGCGGACGAGATCCGCGCGTTGCGGGAGGTGCCGGATGCGTTGCCTGCGATGCGTGCCCATGTCCGAGCCCTGGCGACGCCGGAGGCGGCCGAGCGTGTGCTCGACGTCGTCGAGGCGGCGGTGCGGGAGGGCTGACGCAAGGTGGGGGGCGGTGGCCTCGAGCCCCTGAATTTTGTACACGGAGCAGCGAGACAATCGATGGAATTTGCCAAGCGGAAACATAGGGTCCACTTCGTCGGGATCGGCGGGATCGGCATGAGCGGGATCGCCGAAGTGCTCCTGAACCTGGGGTTTCCCGTGACGGGTTCCGACCTCGCGGCGAGTGACACGACCGAGCGTCTCGCTGCGAACGGCGCTCGGATCGCGCTCGGACACCACGCCGATCGAGTGGATCCCGACGTGGAAGTGGTGGTGATTTCCTCGGCGGTGAAGTTCTCGAATCCTGAGGTCGTGCGGGCACGTGAGCTCGGGATCCCCGTGATCCCCCGGGCGGAGATGCTCGCCGAGCTCATGCACATGAAGTACGGCCTGGCGGTCGCGGGGACCCATGGCAAGACGACCACCACCTCGTTGTTGGGCCACGTGCTCGCCGAGGCCGGACTCGATCCAACGCTCGTCATCGGCGGCAAGGTGCGTGCGCTCGGTACCAACGCGCGTGTGGGGGAGGGGCGGACGCTCGTTGCCGAAGCCGACGAGAGCGACGGGAGCTTCCTGCTGCTGACGCCCACGCTGGCGATCGTGACCAACATCGATCCCGAGCATCTCGATCACTATGGGACGATGGAGCACGTGCACGCCGCTTATCTGCAATTCATCAATCGTGTGCCGTTCTACGGACTCGCCGTACTCTGCATTGATAGCGTCGCCGTGCGGGCGTTGCTGCCGCAGGTCCGGAAGCGCTTCGTGACCTACGGGTTGGATGCCGATGCGGACGTGCAGGGCGTCCATGTGGAGGTGTCGCGGGAGGGCACGCGCTTCGACGTGCTCGAGCGGGGGCGATGGCTCGGTCACGTCCGGCTGCGGCTGCCGGGGCATCACAACGCGCAGAATGCGTTGGCGGTGGTGGCCGCCTCCCGCGAGCTCGGCCTTACGTTCGAGGCCACGATGCGGGCGCTCGCATCGTTCGAGGGCATCCATCGCCGGTTCGAGGTGAAGGGGGAGGTCGGCGGCGTCACCGTCGTCGATGACTACGGGCACCATCCGCAAGAGATCAAAGCCACGCTGCGGGCCGCCCGCCAGGCCTACGGCGGGCGGGTGATCGCGATCTTCCAACCGCATCGCTACACCCGCACCCGGGATCTTTTCGACAGCTTTCTCGAGGCATTCGACGATGCCGATCTGCTGATTCTGACCGAGGTCTACGCCGCTGGCGAGGACCCGCTCGAGGGCATCGGCGGTGAAGCGCTCGCCGACGCGCTCAAGCGCCGCGGACATGTCGATGTGCGCTTCGTGGCTGCACCGGAAGCCATTGTCGAGGCCGTGCGCCCCGCGCTCCGTGGTGGCGACATCGTCGTGACGCTCGGTGCTGGCAATCTGCACCGGATCTGCGAACCGCTCCTCGAAGCACTGGCGCGCGAGAAGCCGGTGGTGTTGCAGTGAGCGGCCGAGCGGCGGAAACCCAGGGCCCGCCGGGGGACGTCCCTGCGGCGCCGCCCGTGGCGGTCGTGAGCGCCCTCGCCGCCGAGGAAGTACCTGTGCGGCCTGGGGAGTTGCTCGGGCGCCATACGAGCTTTCGCATTGGGGGTCCCGCCGACCTGTTCGTCGCCGTCCAAACCGTACCGGAGCTGCAAGCCATGTTGCGGGTGTGTCATGCCCACGAATACCCGGTGTTTTTTCTCGGCGGTGGCACCAATCTGTTGGTGAGCGATCGGGGCGTCCGTGGTGCCGTGTTGAAGCTCGGCAAGGGATTCGATTTCGTCGAGTGGGACACGCATGCGAACGGGGCATCGCTACGAGTTGGGGCGGCGGTCCCGTTCAAACGCCTGGTCTTGCAAACGATAAAGGCCAAGTTGGCGGGGCTCGAGTTCGCCGAGGGGATTCCGGGAACCGTCGGCGGCGGTCTCTTGATGAACGCGGGCGCGTTCGGGGGCGAGATCAGCTCGGTGGTCGAGGCCATCGAGGTCGTGACCGAGGCTGGTGACGCGGTGAGCATTCCGCGCCAGGAGCTGGACTTCTCCTATCGCCATCTGGCGCTGCCCACCCGCGCCGTCGTGACGGCCATCCGGATGCGGCTCGCCCCAGGCGAAGCCGCGACACTCCAAGCCAAGGTGGCGCATGCCAAAGCTCGCCGCGATCGCCACCAGCCCCGTGGGTATCCGAACGCCGGTTCGATCTTCAAGAATCCGATCGGCGAGCACGCGGGTCGTCTGCTCGAGGTCGCGGGGCTCAAGGGAGCACGCCTCGGCGGTGCCATGATCTCCGAGCGCCACGCGAACTTCATTGTGAACGCTGGTGGGGCGCGTGCGGCCGATGTCGTCGATCTCATGGGGTTTGCGACGCGCGTGGTTCGTGACCGGTTCGAGGTCGCTCTGGAGCCAGAGGTGCGGCTCGTGGGGGATTGGTGAGGCGCGCCGACCGACGTCGTCGTCGCGTCGCCGTGCTGCTCGGCGGGCTCTCGGCCGAGCGGGAGGTGTCCGAAGTATCGGGGCGCGCGGTCGTCCTGGCCCTGCGCGGCCTCGGCTATGCGGTCACGCCTATCGAAGCCGGGCGTGATCTCGCCGACCGGTTGCACGACGCGCATCCCGATGTCGTGTTCAACGCGCTGCATGGGCGCTATGGCGAGGACGGTTGCGTGCAGGGCCTGCTCGAAGTCGCCGGGATTCCCTATACAGGAGCAGGGGTGCTGACGAGCGCGATTGCGATGGACAAGGCGTGTTCCAAGACGCTCTGGGATGCGGGGGGGCTGTCGACCCCGCGATGGATCCTGGTGCGGGATCGCAGGGCCCCGGCCCGGCTTCCCATGGGGTTGCCGGTGGTCGTCAAGCCGAATTGCGGAGGATCGAGCGTCGGCGTGACGATTGTCAGGAAACGCACGGTACTCGCCAGCGCCGTACGCAAAGCCGCTCGATTCGACCCCGAGGTGCTGATCGAGTCGTATGTGCCAGGGGCCGAGGTGACCGTCGGGATTCTCGATGGACGCTCGCTCGGCACACTCGAGATTGTCGCCAAGGGGGATTTCCACTCGTACGAGGTGAAGTACACCGCTGGGCTCGAGGAGTTTCATCTGCCGGCCCGCCTCCCCCGCGCCACCCTGACTCGTATCGAGAAGCTGGCGGTGGACGCGCATAACGCCCTTGGCGGTGCTTTCTACAGTCGGGTTGATCTTCGCGTGGACGGCACCCGGCCCTATCTCATCGAGATGAATACCTTGCCAGGGCTGACCGCGCTCTCGTATCTCCCGCGGATTGCGGTGCACGCTGGGGTGCCGTTCCCAGCGCTTTGCGAGCGGATTCTCGATGGTGCCACCTTGGGCGTGCAGGAGACTCGGCGATGAGCCGGCGGCGCCGCGCGGGGCGGTCTGCCGGAGGTTGGCGCCTCGTACGTGCAGCGACGTGGGTATCCGACAGGGTGCGCGCGGTGGTGGGCGGGATGTCCGGTCTGGCGGCTGGGCTGCGCGGGCGGCCACGTCTGGCCGCGGCCGGTGCTCTGGGCCTCTGCCTTGTCGTGGGGGTGCTCCGGATCGGACCACCTGCGCACGCTTGGTGCGTGGGCCACCCGTACTTCGCAGTCGACGAGATCATCATGAGTCCGACCCGGCACGTGCAGCCGGGGTCCTTGCTCCGGTGGGCCGGTGTCAGCCCCGGCATGAGTATTTGGCATACCGCACCGCGTCGTTTGGCCCGCAAAATCGCCGGCCATCCCTGGATACGGACGGCGACGGTGCGGCGCGAGTTACCGCGCCGACTCGTGATCGAGGTGATCGAGCGGGAGCCGCTGGCGTTGATCTCGCTCGATCGGCTGTATCAGGTCGATCGCCGGGGTGTCGTGTTCGCCGCGCTGGGTGAGGACGACCGATTGAACCTTCCTCTCATCACCGGACTTGGCGAAACCGAGGCTAGCAGGCGCCGCGCGCTCCGCGAGGCGATCAAGGTTCTCCACCTCGTTCAGGCACGAGGTCTTTCATTTCGCGTCTCAGAAGTGCATATCCAAGAGGAGCAAGGAGTACGTCTGTTTCCGGTCGAGCCAGCGGTGGCGTTGACGTTCGGCTGGGGACGACCGCGTCAGAAGGTGGAGTGGCTGGAGACCGTGTTGGCATCGCATGCCGGACGGGAAGGGCGGATACGAGAGATCGACCTGACGTTTCACGAAGAAGCGGTGGTGCGATTCAAGCGCATGTAGGTCGGTAGTGTTGGTGTTGCGGTAGGGCGTCGATCAGGCGCGGTGGGAGGGGAAGCACGGGCTGATGGGTGCGGTGGCGGCTCTCGATCTCGGCACGGGTCAGGCGTGCGTCGTCGTCGGCGAAGTCGATGAGCGCGGCGTTGCGTTGGTCGGTGTAGGGACTGCTCCGTCGCGAGGCCTGCGCAAAGGCGTCATCGTGGACGTCGAATCGACGGTCACGTCGATTCAGAAGGCCATCGCCGAGGCCGAGACGATGGCCGGCTGTCAGATTCGCCGGGTCGTCACCAGTATCGGGGGCGCGCATCTCCGTGGTGTCACCAGCCACGGCGTGGTGGCCGTGCGCAATGGCGAAGTCTCTAGCGGCGATGTGCGTCGCGTGCTCGACGCCGCGCGCGCCGTGGCGTTGCCGGCCGACCGCCAGGTGTTGCACGTCCTCCCGCAGGAGTTCCTGATCGACGATCAGGAGGGCATCAAAGAGCCGATCGGGATCGCCGGGGTCCGGCTCGAGGCGAAGGTCCACATCGTCACGTCGCAGAGCGCGGCGGCGCACACGCTCATCAAGTGCTGCCGGCAGGCGGGCTTGAGCGTTGATGACGTGTCACTCGGTTCGCTGGCTGCGGCCGACGCGGTGCTGACCCCCGAAGAGAGGGATCTCGGTGTGGCGTTGATCGATATCGGCGCTGGGACGACCGACATCGTGCTGTTTCACGGTGGATCGGTCCGGTACTCGGCGACGCTGCCGCTCGGCGGGGGCCATCTGACCAACGATATCGCGGCGGGATTGCGTACCCCGACGGCCGAGGCGGAGAAGATCAAGCAGCGCTACGGCCGTGCTCGCGCCGCCGGCATCGACGATCACGCATCGATCGAAGTGCCGAGCGTCGGTGATCGTGACGCGCGTATCCTCCCGCACCAGGTGCTCTGCCAGATCATCGAGCCACGTGTGGAGGAGATCTTCAGCTTGGTGAGTCGCGAGATCGGCCGATCGGGGTTTGAGGACGGTCTGGCGTCCGGTGTCGTGCTGACCGGTGGGACGGCGTTGCTCGATGGGATCGCTGACGTTGCCGAGGGTATCTTCCGGCTGCCCGTGCGTATCGGATCGCCGCATCACGTGACGGCACTCGAGGACCTGGTGGCCAGTCCGAGCTATGCGGCGGCGATCGGCTTGATACTTGCCGGTGGTGATCATGCCCGACCCGTGCGGCGCATGGCGCCGCATCCGACCACGATGTTGGGACGCACGCGCGAGCGCGTGACGGAGTGGCTGCGCGACTTCTTCTAACGTCGGATACGCCGAAAAGACGTGACACACTAAACGAATTGCGGTACAGGGAGGTTGGTTATGGGGGGGCGGAATGGACGGAGGAAGCGGGGGAGCACCGGCGCGCCTGAATCCGATGGCAGCGCGACCCAAGGGAACGACGGCGCGACCCAAGGGAACGAAAGCGCGACCCAACCGGTCGACGCGGATCCAATCGACGCCAGCGCAGTTGCCGATACAGGTAATGCCGGTCAGGGAGGTGGGGTGATGGGGCACAAGGACGACGTGCACACGAGTGATCTCGAACTAGCGGCGACGATCAAGGTCGTCGGCGTGGGCGGTGGCGGAGGCAACGCGGTCAACACGATGATCGCCGCTGGCCTGCAAGGCGTAGAGTTCGTCACCGCGAACACGGACGGCCAGGCGCTCGAGGCCAACCTCGCCACGAAGAAGCTGCAGATCGGCAAGGAATTCACCAAGGGCCTCGGGGCCGGTGGTAATCCCGAGGTCGGCCGCAAAGCTGCCAACGAAGACCTCGACGCTATCCGCGAGTCGCTCGCCGGTGCCGACATGGTTTTCGTGACCGCCGGCATGGGCGGGGGCACGGGAACCGGCGGTGCTCCCGTCGTTGCCAAGATCGCTCGCGAACTCGGCGCGCTCACTGTCGGCGTCGTCACCAAGCCTTTCTTGTTCGAGGGGAAAAAGCGCGGACGTCAGGCCGACGAGGGCATGAAAGAGCTCAAGGCCAATGTCGACACGTTGATCGCCATTCCCAACCAGCGGCTACTCGCGGTTGCGGGACGCAACATGTCGATCCTCGAGACCTTCAAGAAGGCGGACGACGTTCTGCTGCAAGCGGTTCGCGGGATCTCCGATCTCATTACGGTACACGGTCTCATCAATCTCGACTTCAACGATGTCCGCACGATCATGTCCGAGATGGGCATGGCCCTGATGGGTTCGTCGACCTCGAGCGGTGAAGAGCGCGCGGTCGAAGCCGCACAAAAAGCGATCTCCAGTCCGCTCCTCGAAGATGTCTCGATCCAGGGCGCACGGGGCGTGCTGATCAACATCACCGGTGGTCCCGACCTGACGATCCATGAGGTGAACGAGGCGGCTACGCTGATTCAGGAAGAGGCGCACGACGAGGCCAACATCATTTTCGGCGCCGTGATCGACGAGACCCTGAGCGATCAGATTCGCATCACGGTCATTGCGACGGGCTTCGGCGAGTCGATGGAAGACATGAAGCGCCCCGCCGTTCCCGCGGCCGCGGCCGCGGTCAGTCCGGCGCCGCGCACCCCCGTGAGCCGTGAGCCGCTGCGCGAGCCTCTGCGTGAGGCGGCACAGTCCGCCGCCGCCGCCGGGCGGAAGGTCGTGCGCGTCGGTGGTATCAACGATCTGGATGGCACGGTGTGGGGCCGCTCTTCGACGGGACAGCGTGGCGAGCCCATTCCACTCACTGATCTCGGTGAGGACGACGACAGTCTCGATATCCCGACGTTTCTCCGCCAGAAAGCCGAGTAAGGTCGCCAGCGGGCCGCGTAGGCCCGCCCAGTAGCCGAGTAAGGTCGGTCTGGCTCGAGTCGGCGGTGTGCCTGTGGGGGGTGCGCTGCCGACTCGCCCCGATCCCTGACCGCGTCGCTCCCGCTACGGTTTGAGCGTACCCCACTTCTCCCCGTATACTCGCCTCCTTGTCTCTTTCCGACCACGAGCGGGCGCGGGAACGGCGTGCCAACGAACGCTGGCTGTTTCAACCGACTCGTGGTGGCGACGTTTCGGTGTGTCTCGTCTACCCGAATACCTACGCCGTCGGGATGGCCAATCTCGGGTATCAGGCGGTCCTCGAGATTCTGAGCACGCATCCGCGCGTGCATTGCGAGCGGGCGTTCCTGCCCGACCGCGACGCGGAGTCCTCGGAGGTCCGTTCGTTCGAGACGGGACGCTCGCTGGGCGATTTCGAGATGCTGGCGTTCTCGGTTTCGTTCGAGACGGACTACCTCCATATCGTCGATCTGCTCGCGGGCGCCGGCATCCCGGCGTTTCGTGAGGAGCGTCAGGGCGGGCCTCTGCTGTTGTGTGGTGGGCCGGCCACCTTTCTGAATCCCGAGCCGATCGCCGACTTCTTCGATCTCTTCCTGATCGGTGAGGGCGAAGAGATGATTCCGGAGTTCCTCGAGCGCTACGTGGCGGCGCGCGACGATCGTGCGGGGCGTGAGGGGGTGCTCGACAGGGTGGCCGAGGTGGCCGGTGCCTATCGCCCCGACCGCTACGATGTCGACTACGCGGACGACAGTACGGTGCAATCAGTGCGATATGTCGGCCCTGGGGCTGGCGTCGTGACGCGTCGCCTGGTCGAGGACCTCGATCGTTTTCCGACGGCCTCCCGCGTTCTCTCCCCCGACGCGGTGTTCGGTGACATGTTTCTGGTCGAGGCGAGTCGCGGCTGCGAATGGGGTTGTCGCTTTTGCGCGGCAGGCTACATGTACCGACCGATTCGTAGTCGGAGTACCGCCGTGCTCAAGGCGACCGCAGCCGAGGGCTTGGCCGAGCGAAAGACCATCGGCCTTGTCGGCGCGGAAATGGCGAGCGTGCCCGGGATTGCCGAGCTATGCGAGTTCGTGACCGATCGTGGCGGCCGGCCGTCACCGTCATCGCTCAAGGCCGACGTCATCACCCAGCGGCTCGCGACCGCCTTGGGGCGGAGTTCCAACCAGAGTGTCACGGTGGCGCCCGAGGCCGGGTCCGAGCGCATGCGCCGCGTGATCAACAAGAATCTCACTGAGCCCGAGATTTTGCGTGCCGCCGACTGGCTCGTTGGGTCAGGGGTGCGCTCGATGAAGCTCTACTTCATGGTGGGACTGCCGACCGAGACCCACGAGGACGTCGAGGCGATCATCGATCTCACCAAAAAGATCCGGAGCCGTTTCGACGGTGACCAGCGTGTGCGACGGATCGCGCTCTCGATCAATCCCTTCGCGCCGAAGCCCTGGACGCCGCTGCAATGGGAGCCGATGGAGGATGTCCGCTCCTTGAAGCGCAAGATCGAATATCTCCGGCGTGCCGTTGGTCCGCTTCCGAACGTGACGATCGATGTCGAGTCACCCCGCGAATCGTACTATGCGACGCTCTTGTCACGTGGCGACCGACGTGTGGCTCGGCTGTTGGTTGCCATTCACGAGGCTGGGGGCGATTGGTGGCGGGTGATTCGTCAATGGCGGACGTCCGACACGGCAGCCTTCGATCCCGATGTTTTCGTGCATCGTCCCTACGCGTATGACGAGATTTTGCCGTGGGACTTCATCGAGCACTCTCTCCACAAGCGATTTCTGTGGGTCGAGCGTGAACGCGCCTACGACGAGCGCCAGACGATGCCGTGCGATGTTACGACCTGTCGCGTGTGTGGGGCTTGCTGACCATGTCCATCGTTGGCATCGGCGTTGATGTAGCGGAGGTGGCGCGCGTGGAGGCCGCCATCGAGCGTCCGAAGACGGGGGCACGCTTCCTGGCACGTGTCTTCACAGAAGGTGAGCAAGCGTATTGCGACGGGCGTGGGCGGGGTCGCTTTCAGAGCTATGCGGCGCGCTTCGCGGCGAAGGAGGCGACGATGAAAGCGCTCGGCCGCGGCTGGGGTGCGACGCTTCGCTGGCTCGACATCGAGGTGGTGCGTCCCTCGGGCGAGCGCCCCACGATCGTGCTTGCGGGGCTGGCGGCCGGGTACGCTGGGACGCTCGGCGTCCGCGCGATCCATCTCGCGCTCACCCATACGGTGGATATCGCCGTGGCCGAGGTCATCGCGGAGCGTTGACGCGGCTCGCGCCTACACGCCGCGAAAACGTGGCCGGCGCTTCTCGAGAAAGGCCTGGACGCCCTCCGCGTAGTCCGCACTCTCGAAGCAGCCGGCGATCATCGCTTTGAGGCCCGCGAGGTCGCGCGCGTCTGCTGGCCGTTGTGTTTCGGCGATGGCGCGCTTGGCGGCGCGGAGGGTCAGCGGCGCATTGGCCGCGATGCCAGCGACATAGCGCGTCGTGTAGGCCTCGAGCTCGGCTTTCGGGACCACCTGGTTGACGAGCCCGATCTGGAGCGCCTCGGGTGCGGTGTACTGGCGTGCGGTGAAAAAGATCTCGGATGCGGCCGACGGGCCGACGATGCCGACGACCCGCTCGACCCCGTTGAAGTGGTAGCCCAGGCCGAGGCGGGCAGGGGGCAGTGCGAAACGGGCGTCGTCGGCGGCGATGCGTATGTCCGCGGAGGCGGCGATCGCGAGTCCACCGCCGACGCAGACGCCGTGGACCATGGCGATCAACGGACGCTCGAACGCCGTGAGGGCGTTGAACGCGCGTGCCGTCGTGTCCTCGTAGATGGCCGCCGAAGCGGCGTCCTTCCGGCGAGTCTCGAATTCAGTGATGTCGGCACCCGAGGCAAAGGCTTGCTCACCGTCACCGCGGACGACGAGCACGCGCACGTTCGGGTCGCGGCCGAGTGCCTCGAGCGTGGTCGCGAGCGCTTCCCACATCTCGAAGCGGACGGCGTTCAACCGTCCGCGATTCCTGAGGGTCAGCCACGCGACGCCGTCCTCCCCGGCGGGTTGCACATCAACGCCGAAGTCACTCATGCGCGGCGTTCGTGGGATCGCGGAATGCGGGGATGATTTCCTTCGCGAAACGCTCGAGCAGCGCCGGCTTGAAGGGGGGTTGGACGTTGACGATGATCCTCGTGGCGCCTGCGTCGACGTACGACTGAATGGTCTTCCGAATCGAGGCGGGCGAGCCGGCAAGCACACCGGAGGCAATCCTGCTGTCGAACAGCATGCGGGCGCCGAGTCTGGTGGCCGGGCCCGCGAGCGGAATGTTGGTGATGTTCGCGAGGACGAGGAAGACGGAGACCTCGATGTCACAGTCGGTGCGCCCGGCCTCGGCGCAGGCCGTCTTGGCGATGGCGAGGCGTTCTTGCATGCCGGCCGGATCGATTCCGAGCGGGACGTTCCATTCGTCGGCGTAGCGCCCGACCAACGGCATGATCCACTTCGGTCCCTGGCCGCCGATCAGGATCGGCGGATGTGGCTGTTGTACTGGCTTCGGTTCGAAGGGGGCGTCGACCAGATCGTAGTACTTGCCGTCGAAGCTCGGGTGGTCGGTCGTCCAGAGCAGCGTGATGACCTCGAGGGCTTCGCCGAGTCGCTCGGCGCGTTCTTTCGCCGTGTAGAAGGGGAAGCCGTAGGCGGTATGTTCGTACTCGAACCAGCCGGCGCCGATGCCGAGCATCACCCGGCCGTTGCTGATGTGATCCACGGTCGTGGCGGCCTTCGCGAGCAACGCAGGATTTCGGTAGGTATTGCCCGTCACGAGCAACCCGATCTTCATCCGCTCGGTCTTCGCCGCGAGGGCCGACAGGAGCGTCCATCCCTCGAGGGCCGGACCGTCACTGTCCCCGGTGATGGGGATGAGATGGTCATAGGCCCAGGCGCTGTCGAAGCCGAGGCGCTCGGCCGTCTGCCACGCTTCGAGAATTTCCTCCCACGTCGTGTCTTCCTGGGCCGTCTGGATGCCGAACTCGATGCGTTGTCCGGCGCCAGCCGAGCCCGTCGCCAGGACAAGGGCGAGGGCGGTAACGAGCCAAGTACGCATGCGTGCTCTCCTCTCCATCGGCTCGGTTCTGTAGCCCACGGGCGTGGTCGTGGCTACTGCCGATGCGGATCGCTGGCTATGAGCGACCCCACTCGCGTAGAATACGGGCACGTGCGCACGAGGTCGCGGCCGCCTGGGGGGCGTCGCGTGATGTGAAGGGGGGCGGTGGATGAACCACCAGTTTCGAGCCAGTCGGGCGTCACCGGGGAACCTGTTGTTTCCGACCGTCATCGAGGTGAACGATCGCCACGTGACCCGCATCAAACCCTCCTGGATCACCCGTGTGGAGGAGAGCGTCAGCATCCGACAGGTGTCGTCGGTCACCATTACCCGCGGCATGTTGTGGGCGGACGTGACGATCCACTCCTCGGGCGGTACGGCGCCGCTGTTGGGTAGTGGGCATACCAACGCCGACGCGGAACGCCTGAAGGATCTCATCGAGGAGTATCAGGCGACCCTGCTGCAAACCGGAACCGCGGACGTCCGGATGCTTCGCGCCTGCCCACGCTGTGCCGAGTTGGTGAAGGTTGCGGCCCGTGTCTGTCGGTTTTGTCAGTGCGAGCTTCCGATCGAGTTGACCGAGGAGGCGGATGCTAGTGAGGAGCCGGGGCGGGATTGGAGCTGGCGGTGAGATAAGGGGGGGGGGAGGAGCCCGGCGGGGGGGGGGGGGGGGGGGGGGGGGGGGGGGGGGGGGGGGGGGGGGGGGGGGGCGGGGGGGGCC
>JAJCZP010000101.1 GCA_029262315.1 Deltaproteobacteria bacterium
AGCTTGAGTTGATGCATGGGGTGCGCGCGCACGATGACGTCGGTCGGGCGGAACGTTCCCAGCAGGAGAAGCCGCGCCGGGGTGCGGCGGCGGGCGAGATAGGAGATGAGATCAAGCGTCGAGTGATCGGACCAATGCAGATCCTCGAGCGCGAGGACGAGCGGGCGCTTGGTGGTTGCGATCTCGAGCGCATCGGCCATCTCGCGGAGCATCCGCTCCGGGGTCGCTACGGGGACGGCTTCGTCGGTGTCCGTCGGTGTCGCGCCATCGAATGCCGGGAGCTGGGCGATCCAGGTCGGTGCATGGCGGCGGAGAATACGGAGCACATCGCCGGTTCTGTCTTCGGCAGCGAGGCGGCCGAGCGCCTCGAGGATGGGGAGATACGGTTCGCCCTCGCCGTATTGCTCGAGGCACTGTCCGTGGGCGATCCAGGCCGCGCCGGTCCTGCGGATGTCGGCGAGTAGATGCTCGAGCAGCGTGGTCTTGCCGATGCCAGGCTCGCCGGTCAGGAAGACGACCTGGCGGCTTCCGTCGATCGCACGTCGGAGCCATTCGCGAAGATCGGCGCGGGCGTCGTTCCTGCCGACCATGGCCGGGCGGGGCTCGTCAGGTCGCGGTGCGGTCGCCCGGCGCTTCTCGGCGTTGGCGGTCGCGGCGGCGCGTTCCTCCGTGCTCAGTCCGCCGATGAATCGATAGCCCCTCCGCCCAACGGTCTCGACGTACTCGGGCGCCTCGGCATTGTCGCCGAGCGCCTCCCGGATCGCCCGCACGGCGACCTTCAGTACGGCCTTCGAAACGTGGGTATCTGCCCAGACGGTCGCCAGGATCTCGTCGCGTCCGACGACCTCTCCTGGGCGCTCGGCGAGGTGTTGCAGCACCGCCAGGGGCCGGGGTTGGAGCGCGACGGGATCCTCGCCGCGGAGGAGGCTCCCCCTCGCATCGATCCGGAAAGGCCCAAACACGATTTCTTGCTGTTCCTGTGTCATCCCCGTCCTCACGAAGCCGGCGCGGCGCGCTGCGCCACCCTAGTACAGCCCCATTCCTTACCGGAATCCTTACCCGCGAGTCCTCCCCCTTTACCGTCCGGGTTTCTACGATGGGGTCTCTAGAGAGGGAGGACCCAATGACGGATCAACGCCATCAGTTGCGGACGGCCCGGCCTCGCCGGGAGCGCCCGACCTTTTTGCCGCCCGACCGTGCGTTCGTGCTCCAGTTGCGTGCCGAGGCCAGTGTCGCGGCGAATCGTCTCATTGGCCGCGTCGAGCGTGTGGCCACGGGCGAAGCGGCGCAATTTTCGTCGCTCACCGAGCTCATGCGCTTCCTCGCGCGTGCGCTCGACGAGTCGTAGCGGCGCTATTTCCGGAAAATCCGCTGTTCCAGCTTCTCGCGCCCGCGGGCGTTGCTGGCGGTGCGTGCCGCCAGTGCCTCGGTCTCGCTCGTGAGGTGTGTCATGTGCTGTTCGAGGAACGCGAGGCGCCCTTCGGAGGTGATCAGACGGTCGCTCAGATCGGGGGCGTGCTGGCCGCAGATCTCGGCGTTGGCGGCGATGGCGGTCTCGAGCCGGACGAGCGTCGTCGCTTGTTGTCGCTGGATCTCGCCGAGCGCCCGGAGATCCTCGCCAAGGTCCGCTCGTTCACTGCGCGCCGAGACCAGGACTTCGCCGACCGTACCGAGATCGCCCCGGTACTTATAGAAGAACCCTGTCAGCGCTCCGAGCCAGAGAAACGCCAGGACCACCACGAATCGTCTCCGCGACATCCCCTCACCTCGTCCCCTCCATAGTGTGCCAGGGGGTGTCGCGATTAGCGAGCACCGTCGGGCCTACTGCTCGACCCAGTAGATCCGGCGTGTCGTGAGACTGCGGTCCTGATTGTCCGCGCCGTTCCAGAAGTTCCTGGCCGCGGCCCGACGTTAGCGCGGGCGCAGGACGGGCTCGCCATCGCGGTGTGGGCCGCACCAGATCAGGCGCAACGCATCGGGGCGCAGGCGGGCGTTCGCAATGTGATCGGCGAGATCGGCGCGCTCGCGTTGGGCGGCGGCGATTTCGGCGGGGCGAATGTGCGCGTTGACCTTCGCAAGCGCGCGCAGTCTCCGGATCTCGCCGTCGAGCGATGTGGCCAGCAACGCGGCGGCTTCCGCGCGGAACGTTGCGGCCTGCGCCTCGGCGAGATCGGCGCATCGATCGCTCATGCCCGCGAGGAGGGGCGTCAGGGTTTCTCGTCGCGCGGCAAGCCACGGGCCTTGCCCCGCGACGAGCGCGCCGAGCGATGCCGCGGTGCGATCCGCGAGCGCTTGATCGACAACGACGCGGACGGGCGTTGGCGGCAGAAAGCGGTCGATGTGCAAGCGTGGTGGGGCAACCGACTCGAGTACGAACACCGCCTCCAGCCACAGGCCCGGCGCGCCCTCCGCGTCCGTCAGCGCAAAGCTTCCGTTGCCGGACTCGGATGCGAGCAGCAGCTCCATGGCATCGTTCGGGAGGGGGTGATCGGTGGTGACGAACTTCAGATCCTCCCGGACCAGTGCCGTGTCGCGGGCGAAGGTGATGGCGGTCTCGCCCTGGCTGAGGGCGGGGAACTCCTCGCTTCGCACACCGTCGGGATTCAGGAGGTACGATCGCGGGCCGATCTCCTCCGCGTGGACATGGAAGTGATCGAGAACCTGGAGGAAGAGGTCCTCGGCCGTGAGATCGTGATCGCGCTGCGCAATCTCCTCGATCAGCGCCTGCGCGGCTTCGGGCCGGAGCGACGCCATCTCGAGCAGTCGGTCGCGACCCTGTTCGACCCGGGCGGCGAGCTCGCCGGCCGCGTGTGCCGTGTCGGCCACGAGCGTGTCCACGGCGGTCGCGTCGTGCGTGCCCCCATCGGCGACGAGGGTACGGACGCGACCGCCGAAGTGCTCGAGGAGTGGCCGCGCGGTGAGCGTTGGGCGCGCAAACGCATCGATGCCTTCGTGGTGCCAGCGGGCCAGCGTTTCCTGACCGGTGGCGCCGACGTACGGGATCTGGATGTGTACGGTGCCGCGCTGCCCGATGCGGTCGAGGCGTCCGATGCGCTGCTCGACCAGATCGGGATCGAGTGGCAGGTCGAACATGAGCAGGACGTGCGCGTGTTGGAAGTTCCGACCCTCGCTGCCGATCTCCGAAGCGACGAGCAGACGGGCGCCGTGCGCGTCCGCGAACCACGCCGCGCTCCGGTCGCGCTGCAGGAGCGTCATCTTCTCGTGAAAGAGCGCGGTCTTCACGTTCATGCGGGCGTCGAGCGCCGTTTTGATCGCGACGGCCTTGGCGGCGCTCCGGCACAAGACGAGGAGCTTCGCCGGTTCCGGTGCCGCCAGAATGCCGAGGAGATGCTCGATCCGCGGATCGTTCGCGAGATCGGGCTTCCGACTGCTCTTCGTCGTCGGGGCGTCGGCACCGGTCTCGAGTGGCTGTGGCTCCGGCTCCGGCTGGACGTCCGCCGCGACCTCGCGTGCCAGGCGCACGGCGCATTTCCGATCGGGGGGATCCAGCGCGAGGCGCTGCATCGCGACGCGCCGTTCGGGGAAGCTCGTCATGGCGGCTCGCGTATTGCGGAACATGACACGCCCTGGGCCGTGACGATCGATGAGCTCGTCGAGCAGCTGCCGTGCGTCGGTTGACGCGAGTCTGCGCTTGGTCTCGGCTTGCGAGAGCTGGAGGGCCGCGGCGAGACGCGCGATCTCGTCGCGCCGCAGCGCTGCGACGGTGTCGCCGCCGGGCTCGAGTATCGCGATCAGCCGCTCGCCGAGTGCAACGATGTCCCGGTAGCCTTCGGCCTCACTCTGCCAACGTTCGAAGTCATCGTAGCGATCCGGATCGAGCAGGCGCAGGCGGGCGAAGTGCCCCTCCTCCCCGAGACGTTCGGGCGTCGCGCTCAAGAGCAGCAATCCTGGCGCTCGCGCCGCGATGGCCTCCACAGCCTCGTATGCCGGGCTCGCGCTCGTGCGGGTCCACGACAAGTGATGCGCCTCATCGACGACGACGATGTCCCAGCCCGCGGCGGCGGCTTCCTGGCCCCATGGGGCGGATGCCGTCACGAGTCCGAGCCCCGCCAGTACCAACTGCTCGCTCAGAAACGGGTTGGCCTCGGGCTCGTCCTCCGCGAGACCAGCGCAGCGCTCGGCGTCGAAGACGGCGAACGGCAAGTTGAAGCGCCGTCGGAGCTCGACGAGCCATTGATGCACGAGCGCGTCGGGCACGAGGATCAGGACGCGGGCCGCACGTCCCGCGAGCAGCAGTCGGTTTACGATCAGGCACGCCTCGATCGTCTTGCCGAGTCCGGTCTCGTCGGCCAGGAGGACGCGTGGGGCGTGACGCTGGGTGACTTCCGAGGCGATGTAAAACTGATGCGGGAGCAGCTCGAGGCGCGGGCCGACGAACCCACGGACGGGCGAACGGCGCGCGCGGTGGAGGTGGTGCAGCACGGCAAGCCGTAGGTCGAAGCGTGACGGGGCATCGACCCGTCCGGCGAGCAGGCGTTCGCGCGGCCCGCTGAGCGCGATCCGATCCGAAAGCTCCTCCTCGGACACCTCACGCGTACCGCACTGATACACGAGCAGGCCAGCGCGTTCCTCGACCGCTTCAACCCGGACGTCGGCACCATCGCTCGTGTGCAGTGCGTCGCCAGGGGCGAAACGTACCCGCCGCAGCGGGGCGGTTCGCACGGCGTAACGGCGGGTTTCGTCGGCACTGGCGAAGGTGAGGACGACGCTTCGTGCGTCTGTCTCGACGACGAGGCCGAGGCCCAGCTCCGGCTCGGCCTCGCTCATCCAACGCTGCCCAGGTCGCATCGGTCCCGTCGGATCTGACGTATCTGCACTCACGAGCGCGCACCCTATACACCATTGCGGCGATCCTCGCGCATGGCGACTTTCGACCCGGTGCGATCTGGGTTAGGAAAACCCATGCCCGAGTTTCAGTTTCAGGAGATGTTTCCCCACACCGAGGAAGATTCGACCCCCTATCGGAAGCTCGATCTTCCCGGAATCGGTAGCGACACCTTCCGTGGCGAGTCGATCCTCACGATCGAGCCGGCGGTGTTGTCGCGTCTGACGTTCGAGGCGATCCGCGACATCTCGCACCTGTTTCGCCCGGGACATCTGGCGCAGCTCAGGAAGATTCTCGACGATTCCGAGGCGTCGATGAACGATCGCTTCGTGGCGCTGAACATGCTCCGGAATGCGACCGTCTCCGCGGGGATGATCCTGCCGTCCTGCCAGGACACCGGGACCGCGATCGCGATCGGCAAGAAGGGCCGTCGGGTATGGACGCCGGGCGAGGACGAGGTCGCGATCGCGCGCGGGGTCTACGACACGTACACCGGAACGAGCCTGCGCTATTCGCAGCTGGCGCCGCTGTCGCTCTACGAAGAGGTCAACACCAAGAACAATCTGCCGGCGCAGATCGAGCTCTACGCGACCGAGGGCGATGAGTATCATTTCCTGTTCATCACCAAGGGCGGTGGCTCGGCGAACAAGTCGTTCTTGTATCAAGAGACGAAGGCGCTCTTGAATCCGAAGTCGCTGATGGCCTTCCTCGAGCGCGAGTGCAAGAAGCTCGGCACCGCCGCGTGTCCACCGTACCATCTCGCCATCGTCATCGGCGGCACCTCCGCCGAGGCGACGATGAAGGCGGTGAAACTCGCGAGTTGCCGCTACTTCGACGATCTCCCCACCACTGGGAGCGAGCTCGGTCATGCGATCCGCGATCCGGAGACGGAGGCGGCCGTTCTCGAGATGACGCGGGCGATCGGCATTGGCGCGCAGTTCGGTGGCAAGTACTTCTGTCACGACGTCCGCGTCCTTCGTCTCCCGCGCCACGGGGCGAGTTGTCCAGTCGGGATCGGCGTGTCGTGCTCGGCCGACCGTCAGGCGAAGGCGAAGATTACGCGCGACGGTGTGTTCCTGGAGCAACTGGAAACCGAGCCGGCGCAGTATCTCCCGGATATCGACGAGTCGACCGTGGGGGGCGAGGTGGTGAAAATCGATCTCACCCGCCCGATGTCCGAGATCCGGCAGACGCTCGCGCAACATCCGATCAAGACCCGGCTCTCGCTTACCGGTCCGCTGGTGGTCGCGCGCGACATCGCCCACGCCAAGCTGAAGGAACGGATCGAACGTGGCGAGGGGCTACCGCAATACGTGAAGGACCACCCAATCTACTACGCGGGGCCGGCGAAGACTCCCGCAGGCTATGCCTCGGGCTCGTTCGGGCCGACGACGGCTGGCCGGATGGACGCCTACGTCGATCAACTCATGGAGCACGGCGGCAGCCTGATCACGCTGGCGAAGGGAAATCGTTCTCCCGTGGTTGCCGAGGCCTGCAAGAAGCACGGCGGCTTCTATCTCGGGTCGATCGGTGGCCCGGCCGCGATTCTCGCCCGCGACAACATCAAAAAGGTCGAGGTCCTCGAGTATCCGGAGTTGGGAATGGAAGCGATTTGGAAGATCGAGGTGCAGGATTTTCCGGCCTTCATCGTCGTCGACGACAAAGGGAACGATTTCTTCGGTCGACTCTAGCGCCTGGCGCCGGTGGGCTATTGGCGTCCGGCCAGGTGTCGGAATGCCGCGGCATAGACTTTGAGTGTGGGGGAAAGCTGCCGATGCGCGCGGCCAGGGGTATCGAGAACGTCGACGGTTGGAGGGTCGTCGCTGGGATCCTTGGGCTGCTCGTCACGCTGACGCTCGGTGCCGGTCTCGGCGCCCGTGCCGATCTCGGTCCTGACACCATCCCGGTACTCCCCATCGTGGTCGATGCCGTATGGCATCGTTGGGATCTTCGCCGTCCCGAGGGACTGCTCGGTGCGTTCGAAGACGATGCCGACGACCGGGCTCGCAATCACGAGAGCGCGCACGCGGCGCCCGTGCTGCAGCTGCGGGTCAAGCTGATGAACATCACGCAGGATCCGGCTGGTGGAACCGTCGTGCTGCGTGTGTCGCTGCGTGGAGGCGGACTCGAGCAGGACTACCTCGAGGCGACGACCCGGTTGTATGGGGCGCAGGCGCTCGAGAAGACGCTCGCCGAGCGACGCCACCAGAGTCCGCGCAGCCGCGCGATCCTGCACTATCTCGAGCGCGGTCGCGATCTTCCTGAGGGGAAGACCTACGAGCCTGTCGAGGGCGTCCGGAAGCGATACCTCATTCGGCTGGAGACCACCGTGCGCCTGCGTCCCGGCGACACCATCGAGTATCACTACGAGGGGGTCGTGCCGCACGATCAGGGGGGTTATCGGGTGGAAGTCGACGTTCAGGCCATCGAGGTCGGGGCGTAGTCGTGTCTGAAGGTTCGCGTTCATGTGCAAGTCCATCTGACTGATCTCCTCGGGCGGGGATGTACGGTGGGTGGGGCAGCCGCCCCCATGGCGGCCGCCCCGTACGGTCCGGTCACCGCCCTCCGACCCGGCTGAGGTTCGCCGGGAAGCCAAGCGCGTCGTGGGGGTTGAAGGGGTGGTACGTTCTGGTGTCGTGTCCGACACCCGTCGCGGTCGTGCCGTGTTGCTGGGCCCCGTTGCGGAGCACGACCGCGGCGGGCGCGGATCCTCGCGCCGAGTGGGCCACGAGGGCCTCGGTGGCCGCGGCGGAAAACAGGAGCAGGCCAACGACGAGAAACGCAAAGAACCGGGTGAGGAAGTTCGTCGAGTGTCTGGACATCGGTCAGCCCCTTTCTCCGCGCAGCCGGTCGAGTGCTTGCTGCGCTGCTACTAGTCAGGCGTTACAGAGCCTGTAACGGCGTTACGTCACGCGTAACGGCATGTGGTTTGCGCAGGGCGATCGAAGAACGCCGCTTCTTCGCGTAGTTACGGATGCGTTGACATGAGGCGCCCGGCGGGGCTTTGTTCTCGGTCGAAGCATGGGAGATGAGACGACACAGGTATTGCCGATCCGGCCGCGCGCGCCCGAGACGCGCCTGCGCCTGCGGTACAAACGCAAGCAGGCCATCATCGGTGACCAGGGGGGGGGCCGTCGGCAGGCGGTTCGGTTCGGGCGTGCCGAGGACAACGATCTGCAGATCGACGACTCGACCGTGTCGCGGCATCACGGGGAGATCGTCGCCAAGGACGACAAGTTCTATCTGAACGACGACAGCAGCAACGGCACACTGATCGTGCGTGAGCGGTGGCGGAGTCTGTCGGTCCATCATCAGTCCGTGCTGCTCGAGGGCGAGGGGAGCCTATGCATCGGCCAGCCCGGGGGGCCGGAAATCCGGTTTGTCGTCGAGGTGCGCTCCGCCGACGGACGGAGCTGGGAGCCCGAGGGGGATGCCGATCCCGCTCCGGTACCGACGTCCGAGGGCGCGAATGTCTTTCGCCAGGAAGGCGAGTACTGGACGCTGGCGTACGAGGGATCGGTATTGCGGATCCGCGACCTCAAGGGACTGCACTACCTGGCGCATCTGCTCCGCCATCCCGGCGAGCCGTTCCATGCGCTGGATCTGGCGGTCGTTGGTACCGCAACCAACACGACGTCCCCGCCCGCATCCGAGTTGGCGCCGGGACCCGCGGCGCCAACGGCATGGGACGCCGCCGATGGCTTGCATCGCGATCAGGGGAGCGGCGCTGGTCCCGTCCTCGATGCCACGGCCAAGAGTGCCTATCGTCAACGCATTGCCGAACTCCGGGAGGAACTCGAGGAGGCCGAGGGCAACAACGACCTCGGGCGCGTCGATCGGGTGCAGGAGGAGCTGGAGTTTCTTGCCACGCAGCTCGCCGGCGCGATCGGCCTCGGTGGTCGCGATCGCGATACCGCGTCGAACGCCGAGCGGGCGCGCATCACCGTGACGGTGCGGATGAAGGAAGTCGTGAAGCGCCTGCGTCGCCACCATCCCGCGCTCGGCGATCACCTCGCGAGTCGGGTGAAGACCGGACGGATCTGCACGTACGTCGCCGACCCGTCACGCCCGGTGGACTGGGAATTCTGACGCGCTAGAAGAACTTCTGGGCCAGGTTCAGGAGATCGTCGGCGATCGAGCCGTCACGGTCGGCGTCGAGGAACGTACCGAGTGCATCGGCGAGTCCCGGCTCGCGCGCCCCGGCTGCTCCGCGTGCTCCGAAGGCCTGTCCGCCCGCCTGTCCGCCTGCCGACTGCTTGCTCAAGGCGGCCATTGCCGCGCTCGCAAGCATGGGCAGCATCTTCTTCAAGAGACCCGAGTCGAGGCCGGTTTCCCGGGCGGCGCGCCCGGCGACGTTCCGGCTCACGTCCTTGCTGCCAAGGATGTGGCCGAGAATAGCGTTGCCGTCGAGCGTTGCGTCGGTATTCCCCAGGTCGGCGGGGCGATCGAGATAGCGGCCATGGTTGCCTTTGGCGAGGGCGCCAAGGAGGGCATCGAGGCCGCCTTGTTGGTGGGTATTGCGCTGGATGCCACGGGTCAGTGCCGGCATCATCTGCTCCATCGCGCTGGCGGTCTCACGTTCGCCGAGGCCGAGGCTGCCCGCCATCTGGCGAATGACGTCCTGATTCTTCACGAGGGTGTCGAGTAAGCTCACGAAAATCCTCCTGTCGGCTACGATGCGACGAGCAAGCGGTAGGCGTCAACCGCGGCTCAGGGGGTGTCGATGAACGGTTGCAGGATTCGGCGCGAATCCACGCAGGCGCGGAGTCGGGCACAGAGATGAAAGGTCCCCCCGAGCTTGCGGTGGACGAACAGCAATTCGGGCGCTGGAGGGCGGCGGAGTCCCCGACGGAAGGCCAGGTCGAAGCCGGCGGTGCCCGCACGGTCGGGGAGATTGCTCGCGCCGTAGTCGTAGATGCCCTCGGCCCGCAATGGTTCCGAGGCGAGTAGGATGAGATCGATCAGGCCGGCCGCGCGCTCGCCGACGTCGTCCTTGCCGAGCCATTTGAACTCGCGGGCGATCGTTTCTACTCGCGCGCGATCATCGTCGATGATCGCCGCGAGCAGCCGTCCGTAACGTTCTGACGTTGGTCGTGCAATGCTGACGGTCGAGCCGAAGTCGAGCAGCACCAGTCGATGCTCGTCGGTGATGAAGAAGTTCGCGAAGTTCGGATCGGACTGCATGACCCCGAAGGAAAAGAGCTCGCGGGCCACCAATCGTTGCGCGAGGATGGCCAGCCGGTTGCGGACGGCTTGTGGCGAGTGCTGTTCCCACAGCGTGCTGATCGGTTTTCCGGGAACGAAATCCATGGCGAGAATGCGTGTCGTCGTCAGGTCGGCGTGGGGCGCCGGCACCAGGACATCGGGCTCGTCTGCCAGCAGCGCGCGGAAGCGGGCGAGGCTGGCAGCCTCCGCGAGATAGTCGGTCTCGCGGCGGAGTTGGTCTTTCACGGCGCGGACGAACGGCGTGACGTCGAGATCCTCGGGGAGGATCCGCGCCATCTTGAGCAGCATGGCCAGATTGTCGACGTCGCTGCTGATGCTCTTGGCGACGCCCGGGAACTGAATCTTCAACGCCAGCTCGCGGCCGTCGGCCGCCACGACGCGGTGTACTTGGCCGATCGAGGCCGCGGCGACAGGCTCTTCGTCGAAGTGTTGGAAGCGAGCCTGCCAGCCGCGTCCGTACTCACGTCCGAGAATGCGATGGAGCTGCGCTGGGGTCATCGTATCGCCGCCGGCGCGGAGCATGCCGAGCGCGTCAGTGAACGCGGGTGGCAAGATGGCGCTCGCCTCCAGCGACAGCAGCTGTCCGAGTTTCATCGCGGCGCCGCGCATGCGGCCGAGATGCGCGACGAGTTGCTCGGCGGTGGCGTTGGAAGTCGCGAGATCGCCCAGTTCGGCTCGATCCCCGCTCAGCCAGCGGCGTGCGCCGTCGAACGCGACGTTTGCTGCGATACCGCCGGCCATCGCGCCGAAGCGGAGGACGCGCTCGATGCGCCCTGCGGGGACGCGGGTGGCTGGCTTTCGGGGGGTCACCATCGCTCTCCGGACATTTGTCGCATGCCTCGGGGGTCGACGCGAGTTTCTCGCCGTGGCGGGTCCCAGGTTCGGTGCGATCGGCTCGCGGGACCGGGTTGACGCTACGAGTAAATACTCTAAGAGTGAGCGCATGGAGTACGACGTTGGCTCGCTCGCCGAGGCCTCCGGCCTCTCCGTCGACACGATTCGATACTACCAAACGCTCGGGGTGCTCGAGGCTCCTCGTCGCCGGGGCCGCCACGCCGTCTACGACGATTCACATCGCGAGCGTCTGGCGCGCGTACGCGAGCTCTCGGAGCGCGGCTTCTCCCTGAAGTCCATGCGCGAGTTGCTCGCGCCGACCGATGGCGCCGAAGGGGATGAAGCGCTCCGCGCCGCACTCGAGCAAGGGCGTGCGGACCCTACGTACACACCGCGTGGCTTCGCGGCGGCGCTCGGCGTGCCGCTTTCGTTGTTGCGCGCGGTGGAGCGGACCGGCATTGCCGAGCCGCAACCGAGTGCGGGGGGCGAGGCGCGGTACACGGAGTCCGACCTGACGGCGGCGCGCGGAGCGCTCAAACTGCTCGAGCGCGGCATGCCGTTGACGCGGCTGCTCGAGCTCGCCGTGTCGCATCATCGCGCGACGACACGCACGGTCGATCGCGCCGTCGATCTCTTCGACGACTACGTGCGGAAGGCCGCCACCACCGACGGCACCGAGGATCTCGACGCCGTCGCCGAGGTCTACCGCGATCTGATGCCAGTCGTGACGGGACTCGTGGCGCACCACTTCGAGCGCGTCCTCGTGACGCGCGCGCTGCAGCGTCTGGAGCGGAGTGGAGAGAAGCGCTCGTGGCGGCGCGCGTTGAAGGCGATCGCTCGTGCCCGGTTGAGGCTCAAGTGGAGGTAACCCTTCCAACGCAGGCCGAGAAGCGGCGGGTCGTGGAGGCGATGTTCGATCGGATCGCGCCGCGCTACGACCGCATGAACGCGCTGATCAGCTTCGGAGCGCACCGGCGCTGGAAACGCGCGGCCGTCGCCGGGTTGGCGGTGACCCCGGGGGCCGTGATCGTCGATCTTGCGTGTGGCACGGGTGACCTCTCCGAAGAGATCACACGCGTGGGCGGGCGCGCGCTCGGCGTGGACGTTTCGGCGGGGATGCTCCGCGAGGCCCGGCTCCGCACTCCCGCGATGGAGCTCGCGCGTGGCGACGGCGCGGCGCTGCCGTTCGGGTCCGACACGGTCGACGGTATCGCCTGCGGTTTTGCGCTCCGGAACTTCGTCCAGATCGGGCCGGTATTTCGGGAGATGGCGCGCGTCCTTCGACCCGGGGGGCGGATCGCACTCGTGGAGGTCGATCGCCCCGCCAACGCGCTGGTGCGGCGAGCGCACGGTCTCTACTTCGAGCGCTTCGTGCCGTGGCTCGGCGGGATGTTGAGCGATCGATGGGCGTATTCCTATCTGCCGTCGTCGGCCGCGTATCTGCCGGACGCGGTGACGATGCGAGCGCTCCTGGTGGATGCGGGCTTCGAGGGAATCGTCAAGCGTCGGCTCATGGCCGGCGCGGCGCAACTGCTGACGGCGCGGAAGGGACCGGGGGGATGATGACCCCGACGAGTCCGGGCGCGCTCGTTTGCGAGCGTAGCCTCCTGCCGCGCGACCTGCCGTCCGACCTGCTCGATTGCCTCCCCGATGGGTGTGCGACCTCTGTGTATTTCGCCCACCCTGCAAGTGAGATCGAGATCGTGGGGGAGGGGGTCGCGGCGGAGATTCGTGCCGATGGCCCCGACCGGTTCGCGCACGCGGCGGCGTCGGCGCGGGCGCTATTCGGTGAGCTCGCGCTCAGCGGATCGGGGCCCGCACCGCTCCTCGTTGGCGGCTTCGGCTTTGCCGACGACCGACCGACCGATCCCCGATGGGAGGGCATGCCGGCGCTTCGCTTCGTGCTTCCCGAGCGGCTGTGGATTCGCACAGGCGGTGAGACGTGGTTGGTGCGGACGCGCGTGTCCGAGCCCGCCCGAGCCGACGAGTTTCGGGCGCCGCCGGGTGATGATGTCGCAGCAGGTCGAGCGCGCCGGCCGTTGGCGGGCTCGGGCGCGGCGTCGTCGGCGCGGGTGGCGTGGATCGATGGCGTGCGCGGGGCGATTGCCGCGATCGCCTCGGGACCGTTGCGGAAGATCGTGCTCGCCCGTTCATGCGAGTCCGCGACGACCGCCACGGCGCGAAGCACCGTACGCCGACTTCGCGATGGTCGCGCCGAATGTGTGAGCTTTTGGGTGCAGCATGGCGGTGCGAGCTTCGTTGGCTCGTCCCCCGAGGTGTTGGCGCGTGTCACCGACGGCGCCATCGAGGCGACGGCCCTTGCCGGTTCAGCGCCCCGCGGGCGCCGAGCCGCGAACGACGAGGCGCGGGCGCGGCAGCTCCTGGTCTGTCCGAAGAACCGGGGGGAGCACGCCTTCGTCGCCGACGACGTCCGTCGGGCGCTCGGGAGTGTGTGCGACGAGGTGGACGAGCGCCCGATCGAGGTTCGGAGTTATCCGGAAGCATTTCATCTCGCGACGCCGTTTCGGGGTACCCTTCTCGCTGGCCTCGGTCTGCTCGATGCCGCGCGCGCGTTGCATCCGACGTCGGCTGTGTGTGGGGCCCCTCGCGAGGAGGCCAGGAGCATGATCGCCGCCGTGGAGCCCGAGCGTGGTTGGTACGCGGGTGGCGTCGGATGGATGGACGCGTCTGGTCAGGGAACCCTGGCGGTGGCGCTTCGTTGCGGGCTGTTCCGGCGGGGGGCGGTGACGCTCTGGGCGGGCGCCGGGATCGTCCACGATTCCGATCCGGCGACCGAGTACGACGAGACCGAGATCAAGATGCAGGCCATGCGCCGGGCGCTCGCGGAGCCCGAACCGTCCGAGAACGCCGCGCATGCGGTCTGACGACCGCTCGACGCCGGCGCTTGCCGCCGCCACCGCAATGGTCGAGGAGCTGGCGCGCGCCGGGGTGCGTCACGTGTGCATTGCCCCTGGCGCACGCTCCGGCCCCCTGACGCTCGCGACGGCGCTGCATCCGACGCTTCGCGACTGGATGGTCGTCGACGAGCGGAGCGCCGGTTTCTTTGCCCTCGGGATGGCGCGTCAGCTCGGCGCGCCCGTCGCAGTGTTGTGTACCTCGGGGACGGCCGCGGCCAATCTGTTGCCGGCGGTCGTCGAAGCCTCGCTTTCTGAGGTGCCCTTGATCGTGCTCACGGCGGATCGTCCACCGGAGCTTCGCGATTGCGCCGCGCCACAGACGATCGATCAGGTGCGGATATACGGATCGCATGTGCGGTGGGCGACCGATCTCCCGGCGCCGAGCGCCGACGTCGACCTGGACGCGTACTACCGGAGAATCGTGTGTCGCGCGGTGGCAACGGCAATGGAGTCCCGGCGTGGTCCCGTGCACGTCAACGTCCCGTTTCGCGAGCCGCTGCTTCCCGAGGGCGGCATGCCGGTACGCGCATCGGAGGTGTCGGAGGTGCCGCCAGCGATGGTCGTGCCGTCCGCCGTGCCGCAGCTGGACGAACGCACCGCGCACGCGCTCGCGGCGGCGCTCGGCCGCGAGGAACGCGGGTTGGTGCTCTGCGGGCCGCGCGCCGGCCTCGAGGGGCAGGGCGCGCTCGTGCGAGACTTGGCAGCGCGGCTTGGCTGGCCGATTCTCGCCGATCCCTTGTCCGGTGTCCGATTCGGCGGATGCGATGCGGTACCCCAGATCGATACCTACGACGTTCTGCTCCGCGATCGGCGCTTTTGCGACGAGCACGTGCCACGCGCGGTCCTGCAGCTCGGCGCGCCACCGGTGTCGAAGGCGCTCGGCCAATACCTCGCGGCGCATTCGTTGTCCGCGCACGTGGTCGTTGCCTCGCCGGGCACCTGGCCCGATCCGACGCACGCCGCGACCACGCTCGTGCACGCGGAAGGGGTGGCGACGGTCCGAGCGTTGTGTGCGGGGCTGCCGCCTTCCGTGATGGAGACGGAGTGGGCGCACGCCTGGCAGAACGCCGGCCACCATGCCCGGACGGTTCTCGACGAGCGGTTGGCAGCCGAGTCGACGCTGTTCGAAGGGAAGATCGCCGCCGAGGTCGTGGCGCGCCTTCCGGCGGACGCCGTGCTTCATGTGGGAAACAGCATGCCGGTGCGTGATCTCGACATGTTCGGACGCGCCCGCCCGGCAGAGCTCCGCGTCGATGGCAATCGTGGGGCGAACGGAATTGATGGCGTGCTCTCGAGCGCCCTCGGAGCCGCCGCGGTGAGCGGTCGTCCGACGCTTCTCGTCGTCGGTGATCTCAGCTTCTTGCACGACCTCGGGGGACTACAGATCGCCGCACGCCATGCGCTGAACGCGGTCGTCATCGTCGTCAACAACGATGGCGGGGGTGTGTTCTCGTTCTTACCGTTCGCCGACGACAGCGATGTCTTCGAGCGCTGCTTTGCGACGCCGCACGGGCTCGATCTCGCGTCTGCGGTGACGCTCGGTCGCGGGCGTCATCACCGTGTGCGCGATTGGCGGTCGTTCGGCGAGGTCGTTGACGGCGCCCTCGTCACGCCCGGGTTGGACGTCATCGAAGTGCCGTCGGACCGCGACGTGAATGCTCGTCTGCATCGAGAGTATGTCGCGGCGGTCCATGCCGGTCTCCCCGGTCTCAATGGGGTGCCCACGCGGAGCGACGTCGCGTGAACCGGGAGGTGGTCGTACCCGATGGCGTGGTGGCCGTTGCCGATCACGCTCCATCTATCGAGGAGCGCGCGCCGGTGCTCTTGCTGCACGGATTCACGGGCGACAAGACCAGCTTCGATGGGCAGGACGGGTTGGTTGCGGTCTTGGGGCGAACGCGACGGGTGCTCGTGCCCGATCTGCCGGGGCACGGGACGACCGCGATCGCGGGCGCTCCGTGTACCCTCGCCCGGACGGCGGATCTCCTGCGGAGCATGCTCGAGACGCAGGGTGTCGCGCGCGCCACCGTCGTTGGCTATTCGATGGGCGGTCGATTGGCACTCCAGCTGGCCTTGCGTTCGGCCGCGGTCGTCGAGCGCTTGGCGCTCGTCAGTGCATCGGCCGGCCTGCCGAGCGAGGACGAACGATCTGCGCGTCGGCAACAAGACGAAGAACTCGCCCGATTCATCGAAGACCATTCGATCGAGGAGTTCGTTGCTCGCTGGGAGGCGCTCCCGCTGTTTGCCACCGAGCGCGTGTTGAGCAGCGAGGTGCGGGCGGCGCGCCGGCGGCAGCGACTGCGGTCGCGGCCGTCGGGTCTCGCGGCGAGTTTGCGTGCGATGGGTACCGGGGCGCAGGCCTGGCTCGGACCCAGGCTCGGAGAGCTTTCGATGCCGGTGCTCGTCGTGGCCGGGATGCTCGATCAAAAATTCGCGGCGATTGCGCGCGGGCTGGCACCAGGCGTGCGGGGCGGTGCGCTCGCGCTCGTGGACGGCGCGGGCCATGCGGTACATCTCGAGCAGCCAGCGTCGGTGGCGGCGTTGCTGCGGGAGTTTCTCGACGGAAAGGAAGAGCCATGTCGATCGAATGGGTGACGGCGAAGGAGTACGAGGACATCCTCTACGGCAGGGCCGATGGCATCGCCAGGATCGCGATCAATCGTCCCGAAGTGCGAAACGCTTTTCGGCCGCAGACCATCATGGAGTTGCTCGACGCGTTCGCGCATGCCCGCGAAGATCCCTCCACCGGCGTGGTGATTCTCACCGGGGTTGGCGACAAGGCGTTCTGCAGCGGCGGTGATCAGCGTGTCCGCGGCGACAAGGGCTACGTCGGTGGTGATGGGGTGCCGCGACTGAACGTGCTCGATCTGCAGAAGTTGATTCGTTCGATGGCGAAGCCGGTCATCGCCATGGTCGCGGGCTACGCGATCGGTGGCGGGCACGTCCTGCATGTAGTGTGCGATCTCACGATCGCCGCCGAGAACGCCGTCTTTGGGCAGACCGGCCCGAAGGTGGGGAGTTTCGACGGCGGCTTCGGCGCGTCCTATCTGGCGCGGATGATTGGGCCGAAGCGGGCCAAGGAGATTTGGTTTCTCTGCGAGCAGTACACGGCGACCGAAGCGTACGACATGGGCATGGTCAACAAGGTCGTGCCACTCGCCGACCTCGAGGCAACGACCGTCGATTGGTGCCGGAAGATTTTGCGGCAGAGCCCACTGGCGATTCGCTGCCTGAAGTCCGCCTTCAACGCCGAGACCGATGGCATGGCGGGGTTGCAGGAACTGGCCGGCAACGCCACGTTGCTGTTCTACATGACCGAAGAAGGGCAGGAGGGGCGCAACGCCTATCTCGAGAAGCGTCCCCCCGACTTTACGAAGTTCGGCCGCGTGCCGTGACCGGAAGTGCGGGCTTCTGGCTGTCGGCGAGCCGGCCGCGGACGCTCGTGGCCGCCGTCGTGCCGGTGGCGGTCGGACTCGCCGTCGCACGTCGTGGAGGCGCACTCGATCTTTCCGTCGCCGTGGCGACGCTTGGCGCGGCGCTCTTGATTCAGATCGCGACCAACTTTGCGAACGACTACTTCGACTTCCAGAAGGGAGCGGACGGTCCGGAGCGACTCGGGCCGCGTCGCGTGAGCGGCGAGCCCGGTGCCGCTGACGCCATCAAACGCGGGACGATGGTCGTCGTCGTGCTGGCGGCATTGGTCGGGCTCTATCTCGTGCAGCACGGCGGCTGGCCGATTCTTCTGATCGGGATCACGTCGCTCGCGGCGGCGATCGCGTATACCGGGGGGCCCTATCCGCTCGCGTATCATGGCCTGGGCGATATTTTCGTCTTCGTGTTCTTCGGGCCGGTGGCAGTCGGAGGGACGTATCTCCTGCAACGCGGCGTGCTCGACCCGGCGGTGCTGCTTGCCGCGGTGCCCGTTGGGTGCCTCGCGGTGGCGATTCTGGTCGTCAACAACCTCCGGGACATCGTGGGCGATCGACGGGTCGGCAAGCGAACGCTGGCGGTCCGGATCGGCACGCTCGCGACACGGTGGCAGTACGCGGCGCTGATTGGAGGGGCCTTCCTTGCGACGGTGCTCGTGGGTGTCTGGTTGCCACTCGTGGTGTTGCCGCTCGCATGCCGCGAGGTCGTGTTGGTTTGGCGTCGGGCGGGAGCCGAGCTGAATGCGAGTCTGGCCGGCACTGCGCGTCTCCATCTTCTTTTCGGTCTGTTGCTCACGATCGGGCTTTCGTGGTGACGATCGCGCGCGCCACGGTGCGTCCCTTCGCCGTTTCGTTTCGCCGACCGCTCGTGACCGGGGCCGGTACGGTGGCACGGCGGGCGGGGTTCATCGTCGAGATCGAGGATGGGCAAGGCCGCGTTGGTCGAGGCGAGGCCAGCCCGGCCCATTGGCTCGGCGAGGAAGACGTGGCAACGACGGCGCGGGTGCTGGACGCGGCTCCGACCTTGGTGGGGCAAGACAGCGGTGATTTGGCCGCGATCGTCGATGCCTGGCGCGCGCGCTCACCAGCGGCGGCGTGTGCGCTCGATACGGCCGGTGTCGACCTTGCGGCCCGCGCGGCCGGGGTCTCCGTCGCGCGATGGCTGTGCGACGTGGACGCGTCGCCATGGTCACGGGTGCATCGGGTTCCCGACCGGGTTCCGGTGGCCGCCCTGCTTGCCACGGACGGATTGCAACCGCTCGAGCAGGAAGTGCGCGACCTCGTGAGCGAGGGGTATCGCACCCTCAAGCTGAAGGTGGGTGGCCGGACGTTGGCCGAGGATGTGGCGCGGGTGGCGGTCGTCCGTACCGTGGGCGGACCGGAGATGCGGATACGGTTGGACGCCAATCGGGCGTGGGCGCTCGACGAGGCGCGCGCCGCGCTCGTTGCGCTGGCGCCGTTCGGGCCGGACTTCATCGAGGAGCCGCTGCGAGATAGCGCGCCCGATGCGTGGGGGCGCGTGCGCGGCCTCGGCATCGCGCTGGCACGCGACGAGAGTATCGCGAGCGAGGCGGACTACCAGCGGGTCGCCTGCGGCGGCGATGTCCTCGTCGTGAAGGCTGCCCGACTCGGCGGTCCGACCGCGACCCTGGCGCTTGGTCGGCGCGCGCGAGCCGACGGCTGCCGTGTCGTCGTGACCGACGCGATCGAGACGACGACGGGCTGTGCGCTGGCGACGCAGCTCGCCGCGCTCTTGCACCATCCCGATGAGGCCGTGGGCTTGGGCGGTGCCCGTCTGCTCGACGAGTCGAGCGCGCATGCCGTGCCCGCACATCCGTGGAGCGAGGTCGGATCGCCCGGCCTTGGCGACCGAGACCGTGGATCCCTGGCTTCGTAGCCGCGCGCGGCGCACGCCCGACGCGCCGGCGCTCCTGCACGACGGCGGCATTGCCTCGTTTGCGATGCTCGATACCGCCGCCGAGCGGATGGCGCGCGCCCTTGCCGCACGGGGTGTCACCGCTGACGATCGCGTCGGACTCCTCGCCGGGCCGACGCCGTGCGCGCTCCAGGCCATCCACGCGCTCCAGTATCTCGGTGCCACGCTCGTTCCCTTCAACCCCCGATCTCCGGCGAAGGAAGTGCGTGCGCTCGTCGACATCATCCGCCCGGCAGCGGTCGTCCATGATCGGACGACCGCTCCGCTCGTCGCGCAACTGGCCCCGGGCCTCACGATCGCCCTCGATGAACTCGGCGCGCCAGCGGCGGCGCTACCCTCCCCCGCTTTCCCGTCTTCAGCCCAGCTGTCCGCGGACGCGATTCACTCGATGCTCTTTACTTCCGGGACGACCGGTCGGCCGAAGGTTGCGTGTTTGACGCACGCGAACCACGAGGCCAGCGCGCGCGCGTCGGCGCAGCATCTCGCGATCGACGCGCAGGATCGCTGGCTCCTCTGCATGCCGCCGTGTCACGTCGGCGGTCTGGCGATTCTTCTGCGGAGCGCGATCATGGGGTTCACGGTCGTGTTACACGAGCGCTTCGATCCCGACGCGGTCAATCGCGCCATCGTCGATGACGCCGTCAGCATCGTGTCGGTGGTGCCGACGATGCTCGTGCGCATGCTGGATGCGCTCGGAACCCGCGCGTATCCGGAGACGCTACGTATCGTCCTGACCGGGGGCGGTCCGCTTCCGCCCCCGCTCGTCGCGCGTGCCCGCGCGGCGGGGGTGCCCATCGTTCCGACGTACGGTCTGACCGAGGCGGCATCGCAGGTCGCGACCGGACGTCCGATCGACCCGACATCGGCCACCGCTCTTCCCGGCACCGACCTCCGCATCCGCGATCCCGACGCCGCTGGCGTCGGCGAGATACTGGTGCGGGGCGCGACGGTGATGCATGGCTATTTCGAGGACGCGGTCGCCTCCCGCGCGGCGCTTCGTCAGGGCTGGCTGCATACCGGCGATGCCGGCCGCCTCGATGGCGGGGCGCTCACGGTGGTGGGTCGGCGGTCCGACTTGATCGTGAGCGGTGGTGAGAACGTCTATCCGGCGGAGGTCGAGCGTGTGCTGGCCGAGCACCCAAACGTGGAGGAGGCCGCCGTGTATGGAGTGCCGGACGACGAGTGGGGAGAGTGCGTCGTGGCCGCGATCGTGCCGGTGGCGGAACCCTTCGACGCCGAGGCCGTTCGCGCGTGGAGCGCTTCCCGCCTCGCCCGCTACAAGATTCCGCGTCTGATTCGCGTGGTCACGACGCTGCCGCGGACCGCATCCGGCAAGCTGCGGCGTGCGGAGTTGCGGTCGGCGCGCGCATCAGCCGTGTGAGTCGCCGACGGCGCGACTGAGCGTCCTCTCGCCCTCGTGGGCATTGCGTTCGGTGTCCACAGGGGCGGCGGGGGTCGCCCGCCCGTTCGCCGCGCCCAGGGCGGCGCCACTGATCCGGATCGTGCGCGAGTCACCGAAGGGCGTCCCAAGCCCGCTGTTGACGATGAAGCCGACGGCGAGTTCCCGCTTGGGATCGGCCCAGGCGCCTGAACCTCCGAATCCGAAGTGCCCGAAGCCGCAGCGCGGGATACCGCGTGTGGTGAAGACGCCATGGTAGCCGAGGCGCCAGCGCATATCGAAGGGAATGACCAGGCGTGCGCCGCTGGTCGGCGCTTGCAGTTCGGTGGCACGGCGCAGAGTCTCCGGTGACAGGAATTGGACGCCGTCCAGGCTCCCGCCGCCGGCGAGGGCGGCGTACATCTTGGCGAGTGAGCGCGCGGTGAACAGTCCGTTTGCGGCTGGGATCGCAGCCTGCAGCGTCTCGTCGGCGCTGAAGTCGAACGCCGTGATGCCGCGCGGCGCGAGGGCATCTAGCATGCTTGGCAAGTCGAGGCGGATACCGATGCCGCCGAGCATGCGTTGGGTCTGACGTGCGGCGCCATCGATCGTCTCGCCGATCTCGCCGCTGGCGCCGCGGCCCAGACCGAGCCGCAACAGATCGAAGATGTTGCGCTTCGCCATGAACAGCCGCGCCGCCCGGTGCAGCTGATCGGCGGGCGCGCCGATGTACATTCCGTCGAGGTTCAGTGGCCCGGCGATTTCGTCGCGGACGAGTTCAGGGAACGAACGCCCGGTCACGCGTTGCGCGATCTCGCCAACGAGATACCCGTAGGTCAAACCATGATATCCGGTGCGCGTCCCGGGATCGTGGGCCGGCCTGGTCTGCTCGATAGTGCGGATCATGAATTCCCAGTCGAGCATTCGGTCGGCGCGGTCGATCATCCGGCGGATGTGGTACAGGCCGGATTGATGAGCCAAGACCTGGCGTACGGTAATGGCCGCTTTCCCCTCCTGGGCGAACTCGGGCCAGTAGTGGGCGACTGGTGTGTCGTATTCGACGAGTCCGCGATCGACCAGGCGGTGGAGTAGTGTCGACGCGACGCCTTTGGTGGTCGAGAAGCTCGGGGCCATCGTCGATCGGGTCCATGGGGTGCCCTGATCGTCGCGGTAGCCGCCCCAGAGATCAGCGACGCAGCGACCTCGATGATAGACGCACACGGCGGCGCCGCCGGGATGGCTGGACAGCAGGCGGCGCAGGGTGGTGGCCACCGACAGGAACTCCGGATGGACGAAGCCGTCCATCGGTACGGCGCGAAACCAGCCTGACAAACCGAACGGCAGCGTCATCGGCATCCTCCCACAGAAGCGCGAGGATTCTAGCCGAGCCAGGCAAAAGATAGTAGCTGCCGGGACCGCCCCTGGGGGTGCCAGGGGCTCCCACGGCACAGCTCTTGTGCCACTGGTGGCGCACGAGTGTGCCTATGGAGTGCGCCCTAGTGGCCGATCTCCACCTGTTGTCCGGCGAAGTTTCCGCACAGGACGACCGAGCCACTTCGAAGCATGTGCGTGATCACCCGGACGACTTCGTCGTCGGAATCGGCGAAATCCTGCACAGCAACGACGAGTTCCAGCAATGTGGCACGTCTGGCGGGTCGGCCACGTGTGGGCCGGCGGTCGCTATGGCGTTCGAGGGTACGTTCGATCAGTCTGAGATCCTGCTTGGCGTCCTCCTCTGTCCACTCGACTAGTGAGCATGGAGCGTGCCACCGAGAACCGGAGACCTGGCGCACCCCCCACGGAACCTCCTCCGGGGAGGCCCCGCGGGGCGTGTGCCTGACCTTACCCCCGCAATTCAGGCCGACTTTTTGTAGTACTCCCTTGGCCCCGTGATGCGGTGGCGGCGGCCATTGACGCGTCGGACCGGCGAGCGATAGAGCGACGGACCCCCGTGGCGGGTGCGCTGGAGCTCATTCGCCTTCCACTGCATCAGCCCCTTGCGGATGTATTCGGGGTCGATATCGAGCGAGGCGCAGACGATCTCGAACGAGAACGAGTCCTCACTCTTTGCGCCTGCCATCCAGGTCTCGACGTCCTCGACGAGGCGTTTACCGCGCCGGGATTCATCGCTTGCGTGGCGCTGAAACGTCGTGATGGCGTCCTCTAAGATTGCGAGTACCAGCCGCTTCTCTGGCTGGTTGCCAGCATCGGATCCGACGCGATCGAAATACTGCGAAGGAACGACGGTCTCTGGCTCGAGCAGGCTGGGAGTAGAATCTTCACGGACTAGGCTCTGATTGGTCATCACAACATTGCACCTCCACTGAGCTAGCAAGCAAGTGTGGTGCCAAGGCACGAGACCTCGCATGGAGTTTGTACAAGTTACTGTAAGAGCAGGGTAAAGCAGACTGCCAAGGGAAGATGCACAGCTCGCTGCGGTGTATAGTTTAGTTTACACTGATAGCTTTTCGTTACAGTAATGTGTAAACCGTTGGTGACACTGGCGCACTCGATATGATGGGTACGGAACAGACCGGCAGACTCAAGCTTCTCTATGATCTCGGGTGTGCGTTCGCGGCCCGGACCGAGATCGAGCGCCTGATACCCTTCGTCGTGGAGCGCTGTCGGGAGGTGCTCGATGCCGAGGGTGCGTCGGTGCAGCTCTACGATCCGGACACCAACGAGCTCCATTTCCCCTATGTGGCGGTGGACGATACGGCGGTCGCGGCACGGCTCGTCGGTCTCCGGTTTCCGGCCGACCGCGGCGTGGCGGGGCACGTGCTTCAGACTGGCGAGCCCGTTCGGGTGGACGATGTCACCAACGATCCGCGCTTTTACCGCGGCATCGATCATCGAACCGGAGCGACGACGCGGAACATGATCGCCGCGCCGCTGACCTCGCACCAGGGAAGGATCGGCGTCATTCAGGTCATCAACCGCCGGGGCGGCCGCGGCTTCACCGACGACGACTTGGCCTTCCTCGATGCGTTGGCCGGGAGCATCGCGGTCGCCATTGAGAACGCCCGCCTGTATTCCGATCTCAAGACCTCGCAAGAGCACTTGCACGCCCAGGTCGGGGCGTTGCGGCGCGATCTCGCCCGCCCGGACCGCTTTCCCGAGTTTGTCGGTACCGGTGAGCTCATGGCTGAGGTTTTTCAGCTGATGGAGAGCGCCGCGGCCTCACCGATCGCGGTGCTCATCGAGGGGGAGACCGGCACGGGGAAGGAACTTGCCGCTCGGATGATTCACCGCGCGGGCGCACGTGCCGACTATCCGTTCCTCGCCGTCAATTGCGCCGCGCTCCCCGAGACGCTGCTCGAGAACGAGCTCTTCGGGCACAGTCGTGGTGCGTTCACTGGCGCCGCACAGGACCACAAGGGACTGTTCGAGGCGGCGTCGGGGGGCACCGTGTTCCTCGACGAGATCGGTGAGACGCCAGCCGGGATGCAGGCCAAGCTGCTGCGCGTGTTGCAAGAAGGAGAGATCACCCGTCTCGGGGATACCAGACCCCGCAAAGTCGATGTCCGCGTGATCTCGGCGACGAATCGGGAACTTGCCGCCGGAGTCGCCGACGGTCGTTTCCGAGCCGACCTCTTCTATCGCTTGGGTGCCTTTCCCATTCGTCTTCCGCCGCTCCGCGAGCGTCACGAGGACGTGCCGCTGTTGGCGGATCGGTTCCTGATCGCGGCGGCGGCGCGGCATCGCAAGCGCGTGTCGGGTATCGATCCACGTGCGATGACGCTGTTGGCCAAGTTTCCCTGGCCTGGGAACGTGCGCGAATTGCAGAATGAGATCGAGCGCGCCGTCGCGCTGGCAGGTGAAGGCGAGGTCGTTGGGACGGGGCAACTCTCGCCGAAGTTGCTTTCAGTCGTGCCACTGGCGAGTGCCGCCGCCAGCGTGGCGCCCGGTACGCTGCCCATCGAGTTGCCACTGGCCGCGTCCGCGCTGCCGCTCCGCGAAGCGCGGGCGGCGTTTGAGCGTCAGTACATTGGCGCGTCCCTCGAGGAGCACGGCGGCAACATGTCGCGCGCTGCGAAGGCGCTCGGTGTGTCGCGCGTGGCGTTGCATCGGAAGGTGAAGGACTTCGGCCTCCGTTGACTCGCGCCCCGGTCCTCGACTACCCGGGGTTAGGTGTCCGTTCGTCTTTTCGCCATGACCTGCGGCTGGCTGACCGGCCCGCTGCGCAACTTTCTGCGTGGTGAGACGGGCCACCTTCGGGTGCCCGTCCCATCGTTTCTGATCGATCACCCGCGCGGGAAGGTCGTTTTCGATACCGGCTTGCATGTCGACACGCAGACCGATCCTGCCCGACGTCTGGGAGCCGTCGCCAAGGTCTACACCGTCCATTTCCAGCCGGGCGAAGAACTCGGCGCGCGTCTTGCCGCGATCGCCGTCGACCCCGCGGCCGTCCGCTTCCTGGTGAATTCGCATCTCCACTTCGATCACACCGGGGGCAATGCGCAGCTTCCGAACGCCACCCTCGTCGTGCAGCGCCCGGAGTGGGAGGCCGGGCGTGATCCCGACCTCGCTGCGGCGAACGGCTTCGATCCGCGCGACTACGATCTCGGACACGTGGTCCATGCCGTCGACGGTGAGCACGATCTCTTCGGGGACGGCACGGTCGTGTGCCTACCGACGTACGGCCATACGCCGGGACATCAGGTGCTGCGGGTCAGGCTGGCGACGGGTGATATCATCCTTGCCGCGGATGCCTGTTATCTTCGCCGCACGCTCGACGAACTTCTTCTGCCGAGAATTCTCCACGACCGCGAGGCGATGCTGGCGTCGTTGCATCGCTTGCGGCAGCTCCGCGACGCCGGGGCGCGGATTTTCTTCGGCCACGATCCCGAGTTCTGGGCCGGCGTGCCGCAGGCCCCCGTACCGGTGACCTAAGGGCTGTTGGAGGCCGAAGCCGCGCAGACCTGGGGTGGTCGGGAGCCCATCCGGCGGCTGGATTTGTGATTGCTCGACAACCCTAGGATCGCGCTATCCCATCTTGCTGTAGTCGACACTCCACCAGCGCTCGGGCTTGACCACGACGAGGATCGTATCGTCGACGTTCCCGCCGGGGTGCTGCATGGCCAGATAGGCGGCGCCCATTTCCGCCCCGAGATAGCGCACCGCCATCTCGCGAATGTCACGCTCGTAGTCGACCGCGCCCATCGTGGCGGGGCCTTCGACGCTCACGTACGAGTAGGGTGCCGTCTCCGTCTGGACGCACACGCTGATCCGGGACGCCGTCGCGAGTAGCGCGGCTTTCCGGGAAGATCGGCCGGTGGCGAAGCGGACTTCTCCCCCGGGTTGGTAGTGATACCAGACAGGAACCGTGAGCGGGCCGCGTCCGGCCTCCTCGATGCTCACGATGCCGATTCGTGTTGCGGCGAGAAAACCCTCGCGCGCCTCCTTCGTCATGGCCAGCGACATGGTGCCGATCCTCCTCTCGTGGGGCCGGAGGGCCCCCCCTCTAGCATCGCCCAACGTCAGCGCTGTATATCCGGCCTGTCCACTGCTCCGGTCAAGACCTGCCACATTCACGTCGTGAATACTCGACATTGTCGTGATGAGTTTGGGTCATCTTTGCGCGCCGCATAGGGTGCGGCGCGCGGCGGTACTCAACGATCACTCTTTCGGAAAAGGAGATTCACTCATGCCCAAACTTCACGGTGTCGGCCTCTCACCCTTCGTTCGCAAGACGCGTATCGCGCTTGCGGAGAAAGGCATTGCCTACGACTTGGACCCGGTGCTGCCGATCGGGGTCAGCGAGGAGTACAAGAAGATCAGCCCACTCGGGAAGATCCCGTGCTACACGCCGAAAGAGGGGGTGAACATTCCGGATTCGTCGGTCATCATCGCCTACCTCGAGCGCACACAGTCGGATCCGCCACTCTATCCGTCGAATCCCGAGGATTTCGCCCGAGCGCTCTTCCTCGAGGAGTACGGCGATTCGGCGCTCGTCGCCGCGGTGGGTACGGTGTTCTTCCAGCGCATGGTGGGCCCGCGGTTCATGAACCAGCCGACCGACGAGGCAGTGGTGAAGACCGCCCTCACCGAAACGCTGCCGCCGTTGTTCGCCTGGCTCGACAATGAGATCAAGGGCAAAGAGTACTTCGTCGGCGGCCAGTTCACGGTGGCCGACATCGCCCTGACGTCGCCCTTCGTCAATCTGATGCACGCTGGCGAGACCGTCGAGAGCGTGACGCCAGGCAAGAACACGAACCTGGCCAAGTACGTGAAGACAATGATGGCCCGACCAACGATCGCCGCCCTGATCGAGGAAGAGAAAGCCTTCTTCCAAGAAGCGGCCTGATTGATTCGGAGCGTGCGGGTGGTGTCGGAGGCGCCCGCACGCTCCGATTTTCCTCGGACGGCGTGCCTCCCCGGCGCGCTCGCCCGCGCGTTACAACTCTTTGGCCAGCTCGGTAAGCATCCCCCGGAACCAGCGGTGCGGGGGATCGTCGGCCGTGCGACTGTGCCAGACGATGCCGAGCGAGAAGCCCGGAACATCGATCGGCGGTTTGAAGATCTCGAGCGGCAGAAAGCTCGCGAACGCCCGAGCGACGCGCTCGGCGAGTGTCACGATGAGGTCGGAATGCACGACCAGGATCGGCGCGACCAGGAAGTGCGGCGTCGTCACCACGACGCGTCGCTCGAGGCCGCGCTCGGCCAGGACGCGATCGACGACGCCCCCCGGATGGCCGTGTGGGGTGACGAGTGCGTGGCCGAGCTCGGTGAAGAGTTTCAACGTCAGTCGTCTGCCGATCTTGGGATGCCCCTTGCGGGCCGCGCAGACGAGGTTCTCGCGCATGAGGGTCTCGGATCGGAAGGGCTCGTCAACCTCGATGAAGTTGCCGATCGCGAGATCGAGGCGTCCGGTGCGGAGCTCCTCGACGGGCAGGCCCCCCTGTAGTTGAGACACTTCGAGGTTGATTCCTGGCGCCTCCTCGGCCAACCGCGTCAACACGCGGGGTAGCAGGAGAAACTCGATGACGTCGGCTGTCCCAATGCGGAAGGTATGCTGGGACGTGCGCGGGTCGAACCCTCGGTCGCTCGTCAGCGCCCGATCGAGCTGCGCCAGCGCTTCGTGGATCGGATCGACCAACTCGAGGGCCCGCTGTGTTGGGGCCATGCCGTCGCGGGTGCGGACGAGCACGGGGTCGTTCAGGAGGCTACGCAGTCGGCGAAGCGCGTTGCTCATCGCCGGCTGACTGAGTCCTACGCGCTCCGCCGCGCGGGTGACGCTCCGTTCCGCGAGGAGCGCATCGAAGGTGACGAGGAGATTCAGATCGGCGTCGGCTAGATCCATGCAGCGAATAGTCTAAACCAACAAAATCGAGAGTGTAAATGGCGAGGCTAGGAGGCCTCGCGTTGCGAAAGCAGCACGACGCGGACGAGGCTGGCCGCTGAGGGGACCTGCATCTTCCGCAACACCTCGGCGCGGTGCGCTTCCACCGTGCGCACGCTCAGCCCGAGCGCGTCCGCGATTTTGCGATTGGCGTGTCCCTCGATCAGCTGTCCCATGATCTCGCGTTCGCGTGGTGTGAGACTGGCGAGCCGCGCATCGATGCCGCCGCATTCCACGGCAATCGCGCGGCGTCGCCGGTCGACCGCGAGGGCCCGATCGATACAGTCCACCAGCGCTTTTCGGGAGAAGGGCTTCTCCAAGAAATCGACGGCGCCTTCCTTTAGGGCATCCACGGCGGTCGGGACATCGCCGTACCCTGTGACGATGATGATGGGAATCTCGATGCCCGTGCGCTCGAGCTCTTTCTGGAGCTCGAGGCCCGTCATGCCCGGCATCCGAACGTCGAGGATGAGGCAGCCGGGCTTTTCGGGATCGTAGGACTTCAGGAACTCTTCTGCGTTGGCATGGCCCGCGAAGCGGCGGCCCATCGATTTCAGGAGGGCTCGCAGGGACTGGCGGACGGCGGGGTCGTCGTCGACGACATGGACTGTGGGGCTGCTAGTATTCACGAGAAGTCTCCTGACGCATTGTTGGCAGTGCGAGGCAAAACGTCGCGCCCTCGTCCGGCGCATCGCGTGCCACGAGTGATCCTCCATGAGCTTCGGCGATGGACCGGCTGATGGAGAGCCCGAATCCCATTCCAGTGGGCTTTGTCGAATAGAAAGGTTCGAAGGCCCGCCGTAGTTCCTCGCCCGACAAGCCCGGGCCGGTATCCGATACGCGTACCTCGACGATGCTCCCGTCCGTTGGGGCGCTCGTCTCGATGCGCACGCGCCGATTGTTCTCGTCGTTGTCGCGGGTGGCTTCGACGGCGTTCTTGACCAGGTTGACGATGATTTGCTGCAGCTGAATGCGATCACCAAGGACGGTTGGCGGGTCGTTGGCCAGGGCGAACTCGAGCGCGACCCCGTGGTGCTTGGCTTCCGCTTTCAGCAGCGGCGCAGTTTGCTCGATGACGCTCTTCATCGTCAGCGGGCCCCGCTCGGGCTCTTTCTTCTCGATGAACCCGCGCAACCGACGAATGATCTCCCCCGCCCGAAGGGTCTGGCTGCTGATCTGGTCGAGGTACGAGAGCAACTTCGTACCGCGTGCGCCGCCGGCGGACGCCAGCTCGGTGCACGCGCCAGAATAGTTGACGACCGCCGCCAACGGTTGGTGGAGTTCGTGGGCGATCGCCACCGCCATTTCACCCATCGTACTCATCCGGAGGGCATGCGCCAGTTCGCTCTCGATCTCACGCAGTCTCCGCTCGGCTTGCTCTTGCGCACCGATGTCGCGGGCATTGACGACAGCGCTCTGCACGTGCTCGTCGAGAATCACGGGTGAGATGTCGAAGACAAAGAGCGTCCCCTTCTCCGCCGTGCCGTTGCCAGTTACCCGGGCTTCGTATCGGTCGGCGACTCCCTCTTCGAATACGCGGCGGAGCGCGGTATCGAGACGCGGGTGCGCCTCCTCCTCCACCCACGCGTACATGCTGGTGTTCAGCACATCGTCTACATCCCCATGCAGCCGGCGATTGAGGAAGGAGATGCGACCGTCGCGGTCGGTCTGAAAGATGAAGTCCGGGGAGTTCCGCATGACGGATTCGAGCCGGCTGGCCGCGTCCTTCCGTTCGGCGATCTCGGAGCGTAGCTCACGGACGGAGGCGCTCAGCTCGGCCGTGCGGCGTACGACGCGTCCTTCGAGTGCTTCATTGGTCTGGCGGAGCTTCTCCTCGGCCCGACGGCGGTCGGTGATGTCGATCGAGCAGCCGACGAATCCGGCGAACTCGCCTTTGGTGTCAGTGCGGGGAACGGACGTGCCGTAGATCCATCGATACGTGCCGTCGGCGGAGCGGAGTCGGTGATCCATCTTGAACTCGACGTGCCGTTCGATTGCGTCGAGGTATTCCGGCAACCGTAGCTTGTGGTCGTCAGGATGAATGAGGTTCGCCCACGCATCGCCCAGCAGCGCGTCGGCGGTCAACCCCGTGAAATCGAGCCATGCCTGATTCACATACGTGCACTTGTAGTGGATATCGGACATCCATACCAAAATGGGTGCCGCGTCAGCGAGGTCGCGGAAACGTCGTTCGCTTTCCCCGAGCGCCAGCTCTGTTTGTTTCCGGGCAGTGATGTCCTGCCCGATCGCGATCATACCGGTCGCCGTGCCCTCGTCGTCGCGCAGCCGCGTGCCATTCCATGAAATGATGCGTGTCTGACCATCGGCTGTGTGGATCGAGATCTCCAGATCGTGTCCGATGTCTCGGGCCGCGATCTTCCGCATCTCGCTTCGAAGGGAGTTCCGGGTTTCCTTCGGCACGAACAGGCCCATGTACCGCTTCCCGACGACGTCCTGGCGTGAACAGCCGTGGAGGCGCTCGGCGGCCGGGTTGAACTCGCGAATGCGTCCATCGAGATCGAAGACGATGATGGCGGTCCCCGCCATGTCGAAGATGGCCTTGAACGTCGTCTCACCGAGACGGGGGAGGTCCTGGACAACTTGCTCGTGGGCGTGGGCTTTCCGCATCCGCGGGTCCTACATCAGCGTACTCAATAGCCCACTGCAGCTGCGGTTCTCAAGCACCCCCTGAGGCTAGGGGGGTGCCCGGCGATCCGTGCCATTAGGCGGAGTTCACTCTTGTAGTAGCCAGGCTCGGACTGGAAAGTTTCAGGTGCTCCGCTATGGTGTGCAACCTTTCTCGGACAGGGAGCATCAGTATGAGCAATGGAGCATTTGCCTTGAAACGTGCCGGCTTCGGCGTGACTGCCCGCCGCGACGCGTGGTGGATACAGCCCCTGGTGACATTCGCTGTGTTCTCTGCGTTCATCGTGTACTCGACCTGGGCGGGTATGCAGGGCGAGTACTACCATTTCGGTCCCTACCTCTCGCCGTTCTACTCACCGGAGCTGTTCGGCGAGTCGCCGCATCGGTGGATCGACGCCGTCAAGCCCACGTGGTGGCCGGCGTGGATGCTTTGGTCGCCGGCGTTCTTCGTCGTTCCCTTCCCGATCGGCTTCCGGCTGACCTGCTACTACTATCGTGGCGCGTACTACAAAGCGTTCTGGGCGGATCCGCCGAACTGCGCTGTCGGGGAGCCCCGGAAAGGCTATCTGGGCGAGAACGCTTTCCCGCTCATACTGCAGAACCTCCATAGATACTTTCTCATTCCCGCGCTCGCGCTGATCGCGATCCTGGCCTACGACGCCTGGGTGGCGCTTTGGTTCAAGAATGCGACGACGGGTGTGTACGAGTTCGGCTTGGGCGTGGGCAGCATCGTGCTGGCACTGAACGCGTTCCTTCTGGGCGGCTACACCCTCGGCTGCCATTCGCTGCGCCACCTCGTGGGCGGCGGTCTCGATCGTATGTCGGAGTCCCCGGCTCGCATGGTCTCGTGGCGGTGCGTGTCGTGTCTCAACAACCGTCATATGCGGTGGGCATGGTTCAGCCTGGTCTGGGTCGGTTTTACGGATCTCTACGTCCGGCTCTGCGCCATGGGCATCTGGACTGATTGGCGGATTATCTGATGGCGGAATATCAAACCCAGGAGCACGACGTTGTCGTGATCGGTGCCGGCGGGGCCGGCTTGCGGGCGGCAATCGAGGCCGCATCGGCTGGTTGCTCGGTTGCGCTCGTGTGCAAGTCGCTGCTCGGGAAGGCGCACACCGTCATGGCCGAAGGCGGGGTCGCCGCGTCGCTCGCGAACGTCGACGAGCGCGACAACTGGCGCGTGCACTTCTCGGATACGATGCGCGGCGGGCAGTACCTCAACAACTGGCGCATGGCCGAGTTGCACGCGCAGCAGGCGCCCGATCGTGTGCGCGAGCTCGAGAAGTGGGGTGCGTTGTTCGATCGCACCAAGGAAGGCGCAATTCTCCAGCGGAACTTCGGCGGCCACCGCTACCCACGCCTCGCGCATGTGGGCGACCGAACCGGGCTCGAGATGATTCGCACCTTGCAGGATCACGGGATTCATCAGGGCATCGATGTTTTCATGGAGTTCACCGTCGTCACGCTCCTGAAGAGCGGAGATCGTGTCGTCGGCGCGCTCGCCTACGACCGCGAGCGTGGTTACTTTCACGCGTTTCGTGCCAAGTCCGTGATCATGGCAACGGGCGGCATCGGCAAGGCGTTTCGGATCACCAGCAACAGCTGGGAGTATACGGGCGATGGCCACGCGCTGGCCTACGACGCTGGTGCGGATCTCGTCGACATGGAGTTCGTCCAGTTTCACCCGACGGGCATGGTGTGGCCGCCCAGTGTGCGAGGCATTCTCGTGACCGAAGGCGTGCGTGGTGACGGCGGCGTGCTCCGCAACAGCGAGGGGCGTCGGTTCATGTTCGACGACATCCCCGATCTCTATAAGGAGCAGACGGCCGACTCCCCGGAGGAGGGGTGGCGCTACGTGCAGGGTGACAAGGCCGCGCGCCGGCCTCCCGAGCTGCTCACCCGCGATCATGTTGCCCGGTGCATCATGCGCGAGGTGAAGGAGGGGCGTGGCAGCCCGCACGGTGGCGTGTTTCTCGACATCGCGTGGATCAAGGAAAAGATCTCGAATGCCGAGGAGCACATCAAGAAGAAGCTCCCGAGCATGTACCATCAGTTCAAGAAGCTGGCCGACATCGACATCACGAAAACGCCGATGGAGGTCGGGCCGACGACGCACTACGTGATGGGGGGCGTGCGGGTCGATGCCGACACCCAGATGTCGACCGTGCCGGGCCTCTTTGCCGCTGGCGAGTGCGCCGGCGGTCTGCACGGTGCGAATCGTCTCGGCGGCAACTCGTTGTCCGATCTGCTGGTCTTCGGGAAGCTTGCCGGCGAGCACGCCGCCGCATTCGCGAAGGAGCACGGGGCGGCCGATGCGCCGGCCGAGCAGATCGATGCCGCTATCGCGGCCGCGCTGGTTCCGTTCGAGGTGAGTGATGCCAACGCGGAGGCGGCGTACGCCGTGCAGCACGATTTGCAGGACACCATGCAAGACCTCGTCGGGATCGTGCGGGTCGAGAACGAGCTCAAGGAGGCCATCGACCGGCTTGCGAAGCTGCGGGACCGTGCACGCAAGGTGCGCGTCGACGGACACCGCCAGTACAATCCCGGGTGGCACGGTGCACTGGATCTCGAGAACATGCTGGTCATTTCCGAAGCCGTGGCTCGGTCGGCGCTCGATCGCACCGAGAGCCGTGGCGCGCACACGCGGAACGATTTTCCCGGCAAGAACGAGGCGTGCGGCAAAGTGAATACCGTCGTCCGCAAGGGCGCTGACGGCGCGATGGAGGTCCAGCAGCATCCGATCGCCGAGATGCGTCCCGATCTTCAGGCGATCATCGAGGAGATGAAGTAATGGCCACGGCGACGTTCAAGATCTGGCGCGGCGATACGGAGGGTGGCGAGTACGGTGAGTACCAGACCGAGGTGTCCGAAGGCATGGTCGTGCTCGACGCCGTACATCAGATCCAGGCGGAACGGGCGCACGATTTGGCCGTCCGCTGGAACTGCAAAGCGGGGAAGTGCGGGTCGTGTTCGGCCGAGGTGAATGGCATGCCGAAGCTCATGTGCATGACGCGCTTGAGCGACATCAATCTCAACGAGCCGGTGACGATCCAGCCCGTGAAGGCTTTCCCCATCATAAGAGATCTCGTCTGCGACGTGTCGTGGAACTTTCGGGCCAAGAAGAAGATCAAGCCCTTCAAGCCGCGGGAGGCCGACGCCGCCGATGGGACCTGGCGGATGGCGCAAGAGGATGTCGACCGTGTGCAAGAGTTCCGCAAGTGCATCGAGTGCTTCCTCTGTCAGGACGTCTGCCACGTATTGCGTGACCACGATCTGCACGAGCAGTTCATCGGTCCGCGGCTGTTCGTCTACACCGCCGCGCTCGAGATGCATCCCCTCGACGAAGAGGACCGCACGGGCGACCTGGCGGCAGAGTTTGGCGTCGGCTACTGCAACATCACGAAGTGCTGCACGAAGGTCTGTCCGGAAGACATCACGATCACAGACAACGCGATCATTCCGTTGAAGGAACGCGTGGTCGACACGCACTACGACCCGATCCGGATGCTGGTGCGGAAGCTGCGGGGCGGGTGAGCGTCTCGCCTTTGGACGCGCGACTGGAGCGGCCGAAGGCAACGTGGCAGT
>JAJCZP010000102.1 GCA_029262315.1 Deltaproteobacteria bacterium
TAAGCCGGGGGCAACCTACGGAGCGGCCCACACGGGCACCCGCGACCTGCACAGGGACTTGATTAGCGCCCGTGCGGTTATCGCCCATTCGTCCATGGTGAGTGTCGAAGCGGCATTATTGGGCGTGCCTGCTTTTGCGGATTGCTACAGCCCGACTCGGTTGCTAGGGTTTACCGACCGCGCCCAAATGGCGGACCCGCCACAACCTGGCAACCGGCTTGAATGGGCGCACACGTTGGCCGGCAGGCAATGGACACTAGAAGAAATTGCCCACGGTCATTTTCTTAATCACATGGACTTTTGAAAGGCAGGACAATGGCAGGAAGCAAGGCACCGGAAACGGTCAATCCAAAAATCAGCGAAGTCAAAAAGGCGCTTGGAATTGCGATTCCACAACTGCGCAGCGCACAAGAGGCCCGCAAGGAAATCAACGACGAAATCCGCGAAACGCTGGACGGCCTGGAAGAGTCGCACGGCCTGAATCGCAAGGCCGTCAATGATGCCCTGAAATATTCGCTTTTGCCGGATGGACAGAAAGACGGCTATGACCGCACCTATGAAGTCGTCCGCGAAGTGATGGGCGCCCCCTGGCAGCCTGATCTATTCAAGGCGCCAAAGGCCGAGGAAGCGCCAGAGCCGGCGGCAGCGGATGACGGCGACAAAGGCGGCGCAGGCGTAGAGGCATCGCCGCTTCACTAGGCACCCTGCGCTAACAGGGCTGCACCGTTTGTGCGGACGGGCGAAGGGCCGGCAGGGGATAGCTGCCGGCCCTTTTCGTTGCGCAACTTTTATGTTGCAATCGGTTGCGCAACGGATTACATAGAAGGGGAAGGCAGAAACACCAACCAAGGGGAATCACAATGAAATCGCACCCTGACGGCACACACTACGATGCAAGAATGATCGCAATTCAGCGCGGCGTGGAGTCTGGTTTAGGTGCCTATATTCACCCGGTAAGGGCCTCGGCCCGCAAGGTATTAAATGGGAATCCAGGCACGGCAGAGATACGCCCGGCCAAGGTGTCTTTCTGGACTTCAAGGCGCTTGGAAGGCGTCGTTATTATCGTGGCTGCGTTCGCCTTTGTGTTGGGCTTGGACCTGACCATTCCCACTGTAGATGACTTGGCTGCGGGGTTGGGGCGATGACCGGGCATACGCCGGGGCCTTGGGATGTTTCGGCCTTTCGCTTTATTCACGCGCCGGGCCAGGCGTCAAATATATGTGCAATGTCGCGGCCAAAGGGCGGCGAATATGTGGGCTATTATCCGCCGCAGGGCTTGCGGGAAAGCGATGCAGAGTTGGCGGAAATATCAGCAAACGCCCGCCTTATAGCGGCAGCGCCGGAACTGCTGACCCTCGCCGTCCAATACCTGAGCGATATGCGCCACCCGGTGACGGACTCCGGTTCTCGCCAGCGCCGCATTGAGGCAATCGAAGCCGTACTTACCAAGGCCACCAACAAGGAAAACACAAAATGATTCAATCCGGCGGATGGTTTTTGCCTGACGGCGAAACGCACTTACAGCGATTCCTAGAGGATAAGAAAACGCGCCATTTCGCGCGCGGGACATACCAGCGGAAGAAATACATGACGGCCGTTGGCTATGTGAAAAACTACGCCTGCGCGCTCGATATAGGCGCGCACGTTGGCCTTTGGTCCTGGCAGATGGCGCAGCATTTTAACAAGGTCATTGCCTTTGAGCCGATAGCCGCGCACCGGGAATGCTGGCACAAGAATATTGCCGGGCTGGAGGATCGTTTTTACATGGTGCCGCTTGCCTGCGGAAAGCCGGGGTGCGAGGGCGACTCTGTATTCATGGCGACGGACCCGGAATCCAGCGGCGACTCCTATCCCACGCCGGCAGGGAAGGGCAACGCCGGCGAAGCGATGTTAACGACCATCGACAAGGTGGCGCGCGAAAACGATATACCGCCCGTTGGCCTGATAAAATTTGACTGCGAGGGTTACGAATTATTCGCCCTGCAGGGTGCCGAGGAAACCGTTAAAAAAGATTGGCCTGTGCTGGTTATTGAGCAAAAGCCGGGCAAGGCGCGGAAATACGGCCTTGGCGAAACGGCGGCGGTAACGCTGGCCACGTCATGGGGCTATGAGTGCAAGAAAATCATTAGCGGCGATTACATTTTGGCAAAGGGGTGATGGGATGAACACAGGCGACCCGATGGAATTTGAAAATTGGGCGTGCCGCAGTCCGCGGGATTATTGGCGATGCCGGTTTCTCGGGCACAAATACGCCTACCAAGGCGAAACCGCTAAAGGGACTGCCGGCGAATTTGGCGTAGCCAAGTGCGCAAGGGCAGGGTGCAACTCGGCCATTATGTTTCGGCCGCCGTTGGATGAAATGCTAGACAGGGGTGACGCATGACCGGCAAAGCCAACGTCACCGGCGCGCGCGCACATAGCATGGAGGCCCGCGCATCGGACCTTTACGAAACGCCGGCCATAGCCGTGCAAGCGCTCATGGAAGCGGAAAGCCTGCCGACTCGGATATGGGAGCCAGCCTGCGGACCTGGCGCCATCGTGCGCGAATTGAGGGCGGCCGGGCATGAGGTTTTCGGCACTGACCTGCACGAATATGACGCGGAAACGCAAAGCCTTTTTGGCCTGGATTTCACCAATCTACCGGCAGAGTTTATCCCGCCATTTGCGGGGCATTTTGCCATAGTCACCAATCCGCCGTTTAGTGCGGCGCAGGCATTCGCAGAAACGGCAATTAAGGTTGCGCCAAAGGTCTGCCTATTGCTGCGCCTGGCCTTTCTGGAATCCGAGCGGCGCACGAAACTGCTAGAGGACTCCGGCCTTGCCCGCGTCCATGTATTCCGCAAGCGTCTGCCCATGATGCACCGCGCGGGATGGGACGGCCCAAAGGCGTCAAGTGCGATGGCCTTTGCATGGTTTACGTGGATTCAAGGCTATACCGGGCCGCCTAAATTATTCAGGATTTAAGCCATGGATATTCCAAGGGATGCGGACGGCCTAGCCCACATTGTGGCGCTATCTGGCGGGAAAGATTCAACGGCGCTTGCATTGAGGTTGGCCGAGGTAGAGCCGCGGAATTATTTGTTTGTCTGCACGCCTACCGGCGATGAATTGCCCGAAATGATAGACCATTGGCTAGAGTTGGGGCAGAGATTGGGCCGCCGAATATTGCCGGTTACAAGCGGGAAAACGTTGGACTCGCTTATAGATGATTTTAATGCCTTGCCAAATAATAGGATGCGCTGGTGCACTCGAATCCTAAAAATAGAGCCTTACTATCGCTGGTTAGCACAAGTGGCGCCGGCCATTAGCTACGTTGGACTGCGCGCGGATGAAGGCGACCGGGCCGGAATGGAATTTCCCGCATCCAATAGCGTTAGCGTGCGGTTTCCGTTGCGCGAATGGGGGTGGGGTGAGTCGGATGTTTGGAATTATCTGGACGCCTTGGGCGTTACGATTCCCGCCCGTACGGATTGTGCGCGATGCTATCACCAAACATTAGGAGAGTGGTGGCGCCTATGGCACGACTCGCCGGGCATTTACGACTCTGCGGTGGCGCAGGAGTCTGCCGTTTCTGAGTCACGCGGCAAGCCCTGCACGTTTAGAAACAAATCCCGCGACACTTGGCCGGCGGCCTTGGCCGATTTGCGCCGGGAATTTGAGTCGGGCCGCGTCCCACCTAACACTGTTAGGACAGACGACCTTTTTGCAGGAGGTCGGCGGGGGATCTGCCGGGTTTGTTCATTATAGAATTTGACGGAAGGCGCCGCCCCGCGTACTAACGGGCGCGATGATTGTTTATGTCGGATTCGATGCGCGCGATTTCCTAGGGTATGTGGCCACGGTCCGCAGTCTGCGCGCCCACGCTTCAAACCGCTTTACGCGAATCGTTCCGCTTTGTGATTGGAAGTTACGCGCCGCCGGCTATTTCAACCGGCCATCCCTTATGGAAGGCACGGGCCAGCGCATTGACGGACTCGACGGTCGCCCCTACAGCACAGAGTTTGCGTTTACCCGGTTTCTTGTGCCGACGCTCGCCAGGCTTGCCGGTGAAAAGCTGGCCCTATTCTGCGATGCTGACATACTTTTTAGGGCTGACGTGGCCGAGTTGGAAAGCCAGCCCTGGCAGGACCATGCGCTAATGTGCGTCCAGCATGGCCACATACCGCCGGCCGGAATTAAAGAGGTTGGAGTCCAAGTTTCCAATGCGCCTTACACCCGAAAAAACTGGTCTAGCGTCATGCTGATAAATGCGGACCACCCGGCCCACGATGCGCTGACGGTTAGCGAGGTTAGCAGCCGGCCCGGCAAATGGCTGCATGGCCTGCAATGGCTGGACGACTCCGAGATTGGGCCGTTGCCGCTGCGCTGGAATTACCTGGTCAATCAATCGGCACCGTTACTAACCGGCGACCCTGCGGCCGTCCATTTCACGGAAGGGCTGCCGAATGAGCCGGGCCACGAAAACGACGAATACGCGGACGAATGGCGTCGCTATACGCACGGGCTGGAAATCGAGATATAGGAGCAAGGGGAATGATTAAGTTTGCAATGCAATATCTAAGGGCGTTTCGGTTGCTGCGTTGGCATAGGTTAGACCGGGCTTTTTTGGGCCCCTTTGAGGCCAACCGCGGCGGCTTGGATTTACTGGAATTTGATGATTTCATAGAAGCTTCGGCGGGCGGCCCTGTGCCGGCCTGGCTTGTTAGGGTGTTGTGGCGTCGCCATATTGCGCGCGCTGGCGGCCGGACGTGGATAGAGTTAGCCAACGGGAAAGGTAGTCATGGGCGCAGGTGACGAATTAATGGCTCTAGGCGAGGCCTAATATGGGAGCAAGGGGAATGACAAAAATTCCAGAAAAACCGCTACGGTGGGGATATGGACGCGCACGGCGCCAGCACCTTTACGACGCGGACGGCAAAAACCTAAACTCGGCCTGCGGTCACAACTATGCAGGCGACTTGGGAATCCAGTTTGGCAAGCTAACGGCACGTCCCCAATGTAAATATTGCCTGAAGCTACAGCGCGACATTTGCAACCAAATATGCCGCGACGCTCTGCGCCCGTTGTTTAAGGTTGTTGCGGGGCAACTAGCCGGGGCATTCAAGCCGGGCGCCGTAGCAGGAAAGGCGACAACAGGGGGCATATTCAATGGGCGCCGGTGACGAATTAATGGCTCTAGGCGAGGCCTACAGCCTGCACGTTGAAACCGGCAAGCGCGTGGCCATAACCGACAAGGCAGGCCGGCCCAGGTCGCACGCCCTATGGCGCGGCCACAAATGGCTATCTGACACCCTCGGCCCTGACGTTGTGGCCATGAAAAACGGCAGCGGATGCCGGCCCTATATCGAGTCGATAGGCAAGGACCGCTACACGTTCCGCAAATACATGCCCCACACGGCACCGCTGACATTTACCAAGGCGGAGTCTGACTTTTCGCGGATTATGCCTGCCGTGCCCTATGTTGTTGTCGATCCCATGACCAAGGAACGCGCGCCGGCAGGGAAGGCATGGCAGCGGGATTCTTGGGTACGCTTTGCCCTTCAGGCCAGCGCCGCGGGCTTCCGATTGGTGCAGCCGGTATGGCCGGGCGCGCATCCCCTGCCCCGCGTTATGCGCGTTCCGGTGGCGACGCACCGGGAAACAGCCGCCGTTATCAAGGGCGCCGCTGCCGTTGTCTGCCATGAGGGATTTAATCACCATGCAGCCGCTGCGTTTAGCGTGCCTGCCGTGGCTATTTACGGGGCATTCATCGCGCCAAGCGTCACCGGATACGCCAGCACCCGGCCGATATACCGCCCGCACACGGGGGATTATGGCTGCGGTAGCCGGGGCGTTTGCCTGGCTTGCAGGAAAGCTATGGACGGGATAACCCCTGAAATGGTATTAGCGACGCTATCCGAGGCGTTGACGCAATAGAGGGTTTCCAATGGCTGCGCAAAAAGGCCGCGAGGTTTTGATTAAGTTGGGCGACGGCGAATCGCCTCAAAATTACACCACCTTGGCCGGCGCCCTGGCCACGTCGATGACGTTTTCCGAAGACGGAGTCGACGTGACCGACAAGGACTCGCCCGAACAATGGCGCGAGATGATCCGGGCCGGCGTCCGCTCCTGCGAAATGACCACTGAAGGTCATTTTAAAGACGCGGCGGTTGACACGACTCTTTTGAATGAGTTGTGGAACGGCACGCCCACGCCGGAAGAAATGCAATTCGTGATGCCGGACTTTTTCACGTTTGAAGGACTCTGGATTTGCACCAACTACGAATTGAACGGCAACCATGACAACGCCGCCGGATATTCCGCGACATTCCAGAGCGCGGGCCAGATCACCGAAACGGCAGCCTAGTCAATGCCCTGGGAACGTGTAGCCGCGACGTTTAAGGGTGAGGGCCTAAGCCCGGCCTATATCAAGGCTGCGTCGCGGCTTGAAATCCCCTGGCACCCTAGAATCGGAAACGGCGACTGCGTAACGGTTAACGGCGCCGAATATGTAGTAGGCAATATTTCCCCGGTGGATGACCGGAAAGAACGCGCGGAACTGGCGGTACAGCCGGCCGCGCCAAAGCAGGAAAGGCCCAGACGTGGCAAACCCAATGCGCAACGAGTCGCCGCTCGAAATCAACGGCCGGACCCTGACGCTGAAACTGACGTTTCAAGCGATGCAGGCGATTGAGCAAGACACCGGACTCGACTGGTTACAAATCGCAGACGGCATGGCAGAGGGTAATTTCCCGATGCGCGCCGTCTTTTCCATTTGCACCCGCGGACTGCAGGCAAGCGGGCTTTCCGCGGTTGACGCCTTGGCCGAGGTTGAAAAATCCCTTGAAAATGACGGCATAAAGCCTTGCCTTGACGGGGCGCAGCTTGCCTATTCCCAGAGCGTAACCAGCGCAGTCAAGAGTGCCGAGGGAAACGCGGAAGCGCCGGAGACGGCAAACCCTTAACCGCCTTTCCATGGGAAGCCTGCCTTAAAACCGGGCTTGGTGCCCTTGGTTGGTCGCCTGACGTTTTTTGGTCCGCGACCCTTCCCGAATTGATTCTTGCATCCGATGGTTGGCGAAAGGCGCAGGGCGGTGATAGTGTGCCCGCCGACTCGGAAGGCCTGCCGGATGGTCGCCTTGCCGAGTTAATGGCCCGCTACCCGGATTCGCCCCATGGCAACAGCCGATGAACTCAAAGTAAAAATCACCGCGGACGCCGCGCAGCTAAAGCGCGAGACTCGGGCATCCTCGGCCGCTATGGGCCGCATGGGGGCCAAGGGGCAGGCCGCAGGGCGCAAGGTCGACCAAGGAATGCAGAGCGCGGCGCGCGGCGCCAGAGCGCTAAAGGTGGGCATCCTGGCAGCCGGGGCGGCGCTTGTTGCCTTTGGTGCCGTTACCAGCAAGACGGCCGGTGCCGCCATTCGTTTGGAGCGGCTGCAGGCACGAATCACCGCACAGATCAAAGGCACGGGCAAGGCCGCAGGCTTCACGACTGCGGAAATTGTCGAGTTTGCCCGCGAAATGGACAAGCTAACGCTTGGCAGTAAGCAGGGATTCCTAGAGGCATCGTCTATCCTCCTGACCTTTAAGGCCGTGCAGGGCGACGTTTTCAAAGACGCTATCCGCCGCGCGCAGGATATGGCCGAGATTTACGGCGGCGATGTAAAAAGCGCCATCGTCCAACTTGGCAAGGTTTTAGAAGACCCGATTAGAAACCTATCCGCGCTGGCCCGAACGGGAACGACCTTTACCAAAGCGCAAACGGATATGATTCACGCGCTGGTAAAATCCAATCGTCTGCTAGACGCGCAAAAGCTGATCCTGAAAGAGATTGCCAGCCAGACGGCAAACGCCGCCGTTGGCGCCGCAAAGACAACCGCCGGTGCGGTTGATGAAATGTCGATGGCCTGGACGGAATTTAAGGAAAAGGTAGGAAAAGAGGTTTTGCCTGTACTAACGCGGGCCATTGGTGATCTTACCGAAAAACTGAATGACCCGGCCGTTATTGAGGGTGCCAAAAATCTGGCAACCGGGGTGGCTGGCTGGTTAATGAAAATTGCCGATGCGCTTAGTTTTATTTCCACAAAGTGGACGGCTTTTAAGAATCTAGTTTCGCTTGGGCTTGGCCACGGCCTGCCGATTCCGATTAATCCGAATAGCCTAACCGACGCTTTGCGCGGCACTGTTTTTGGCAAGGGTTTGCGCGTTCCAATCACGGGCAGCTTTCCGCCAGGAACGCTAACGGAAGAACAGCAGCGCGAGCGCTCACGGTTTACCGAGCCGCCAAGGCAGCCGGGAAGGACGCCGCCACCGGCGCGCACCCTTGGCGGCGGTAAAGGCAAAAGCACGCCTGCGCCGCTTGGCACCCTCAAAGACGCAGAGTCGATGTTTCCGGCGCTAAAGGAAATGAAGGAAGCCGCCGCGGAAATGGACAAGGCGATTAAGGAAACTATCGCACGCCAACGGGCCGCCCTGGCAGAGTTAACGGACGTTGTTTCCGGCGGAATGCAAAACGCAATGGACGGAGTCGTAGATGCCATTTTTGACGGCAAAAACGCCATCGAGTCCCTAAAGGCCAGCGTCAAGGAATTTGCCAAGGAATTGATTAAAACCTTCCTGCGAATGGCGATTATTAACCCGCTGGTCAATAGTATGTTTGGCGGCCTTGGCGGCGGCGGTGGCGGTGGCGGTTTGTCTACTCTTGGTCAAGCCCTTGGCGGTATGGCTGGCCTTAGCGCCCGCGCGGGCGGCGGCAATCTGCGGTCAAACTTCCCGACTCTGGTAGGGGAAAAGGGGCCGGAATTATTGCCCGCCGGCATGGGCGGCAAGATTCTGAGCAACAGTCAAACGCGCCAGGCGATGGGCGGCGGCCCAACGATCATTGCAGACCTGCGCGGGGCTGACCCGGCGGCAATCACCCGGCTTGAATCGCTGGTAAGGGATATTGACGGCACCCTAGAGCGGCGGGCGGTTGACGCGGTTATAAGCGAGCGATCGCGCGGCGGGGCAATGGCAAAGGCATTTGGATAATGGCGACTCTTGAATATACCTACCCGCTGACGCTGCCCACGTCGCCGGCGCCGCGTGATTCCACACTAGGGCTAGAGCGCGTTGTGGGCATGGCGTCCAGCACCTTTACGCGGGCGCAACAGGTCCAGCGGCACCAAGGCGCACAATGGCGGCTTGATTTCAATTATCCGCCCATGACGCGGGCACAGGCGGCCGAGTGGCAGGCGTTTTTCCTGAAGTTGCAAGGCATCTACGGCACATTCTACGCCGGCGACCCGGACGCAAAGACGGCACGGGGCAGCCTGACCGGCTCGCCATTGGTGGCGGGTGCCAGCCAAACGGGAAATCAGATAAACGTGGACGCCCTGCCGGAAACCACCGCCGGCCTATTGCTGCCAGGGGACTACATCGGCTTTGCCAATTACGATCATATGCACATGGTAACGGCCTCGCTGGACTCGGATAGCAGCGGCGCCGGCGTGATAACTTTCGAGCCGTCCTTGCGGTCCAGCCCTGCGAATAACGCCGCCCTGGTCTATGCCAACGTTGTGGGGGCGTTCCGCATGGCCGAAAACTTTACGCCATGGAGCGCGAATGAAAATGGCGTTTACGGTTTCACCTTGTCCGCGATGGAAGCAATCTAATGGCCGCCCGCCTTGGTGCCACTGCAGGGTTTTTAGCCGAAACGATTAAGGCGATGGTCACGCCTGTTTTTTTCGCCAAGCTGGAATTTGACGGCGGCACGCTGCGCTTTTGGACGGGGTACGGCGATTTTACATGGGATTCGCAGACGTGGAACGGCACGGCCAAATTTGGGCGCATTAGCGACATAACCGAAACCAACGAAATCAAGACGGCTCAAATGACCATGAGCCTAAACGGCGTCGACTCGGCGCTGATTAGCACCGTTTTCAATGAGGATTATCAGGAGCGGCCGGCGGCCGTGTGGCTTGGATACCTGGACGCATTCGGCGCCATTGTTGCTGACCCTTACCAGTTTTTCGGCGGTCGCATGGATGTGATGGTTTTTGACGATGACGGGGAATTTGCCGACATATCGCTCATTTGCGAAAACCGGCTTGTGGATTTCGAGCGGCCGGCAAACGGCGTTGTTACCCATGAGGACCAAAACGAGCGTTACAGCGGCGACCTGGGGTTGGAATTTGTAAGCGATATTCGCGACAAAAAATTGCGTTGGGGATTTGGCCAGCTATGACAATAGCCAAGGTGGACAATTGGGAATCGCTTCTATGGGCCGAGGTCAACCGCATGGTGCCCTTTGAATGGGGTTTTAGAGACTGTGCGCTATTCGTTGCGGATTGTGCCCTTGCCATGACCGGCCACGACTTTGCAGCCCCTGCGCGTGGCGCATATGCCGATGAGGGCGAGGCCAAGCGTTATATGGCCGCGATGGGCGCGCGTAACCTTGTCGAATTTGCTGACGCTATATTTTCAGACCTTGAAAAGATTGACCCGGAAGACGCCATGGAAGGCGATTTGCTGGTTGTCGAAACGCCCGTAGGCAATACCGGCGCAGTCCATACCGGCGGCATTAGAATCGCCATGGTTTCGGAAGATGGCGTTTTGCTGGTATATGGTGGCCTGGAAATAAAGGCAGCTTTCAGGATTCCATAAATGCCAATAGCCCTTGCCCCGGCCCTTGCGGGCGCGTTGGCGGTTAGCCTCTTAACTGCACAGATTATCATTGCGGTTGCGGTCACGGCCCTTGCGGTCGCCGCTAGCTTCCTATTTGCGCCCAAGCCGGAAACGCCGCGCCTTGGCGAGCAAGAGTCCCTAATCCGGGAAGATGGCTTTACGCTCGAAACGCGAAACCCTGTGCTGCCGCGGCGGTGGATTTACGGCACGCGCCGGATAGGCGGCCACGTTGTCTATATGGCAACATCCGACTCCAATAAATATCTGCACATGATTTTCTATGCGGCTGACGGCCCGATTGCTGGCATCCCCTGCATTCTCTTGGATGACTACCCGATTTATTCGGACGATATGGACTCGGACGGGCTGGTTATCCGCGGGCGCTTTGCAAACAAACTGCGCATTAAACTGCAGCTTGGCGGCGTAAACCAAACCGCGGACGCTGACGCGGTTTCTGATATTGGCGCCTGGACAAGCGCCCATAGGCTGCGCGGCATGGCCTACGGTTACCTGCGTTTTGAGTATGACCGCGACGTGTACAGCAACGGCCGCCCGGCGGTTTCTTTCGTGTGCCAGGGCCTGAAATGCGAAGACCCGCGAATCACCGGGGATGATTACCACTGCCAAAATTCTGTTTTGGCCTGGCGCGATTATCTCTTGCGCACCCGCCAGGATGGCGGACTCGGCGCTATTTCAACGGAAATGGACGATACCGACAACGGGACGCAGGCGGACACTTGCGACGAACAAGCCGCCGTTGTGCAGGTTGACGTTATTGCCCAGGAGATAAACAGCACAGACCAAAGCCCGGCCGGCGATGCGGACTCCACGATAGACCTAAAGGGCGACGTGCTGGAATTTCAGCTAGGCGATACCATCCGAGTCGCGTCAACGGTTAGCGTGCCAAGCGGCCTCGCCACGTCAACGGACTATTTTTGCATTCCGACTCAATGGTGGAAGCGTACCGAGCCTGACGGCAGCGTTTCTGCTTTCCCCCAAATGAAGCTAGCCGCGACGCTGCACCAAGCCTTGATTGGGGATGCCATCGCCCTGACGGACCAAGGCAGCGGCACAATCACTTTCAGCAAAACCGCAGAGCCGCGCTATACCGTCAACGGAATCGTTACCAGCGACCAAAAACCGGCAGACGTTATCCGCGATATAATGTCGAGCATGCAGGGGCGGCAGGCGCACATAGGCGGCGTTTTCAGGTGCAAGCCGGCCAAGTACACGGCGCCAACGATCACGTTTGACGAGTCGCACTGCATTGGCAAGGTTTCGACACCTACCAAGGTTTCCCGGCGCAACAGGTTTAACCGGCTTTCCGGCAACTACGCGGACCCGCGTGCGCGCTGGATTCTCGAGTCCTATCCATCGGTTAAATCCGCAACCTATGTGACGGAAGACAACGGCGAAGTTATCCGGGGCGCCCTAAATCTGCCCTACACAAGCCGCAACACCACCGCGCAACGCCTGGCTGCCATTTCCATGAAGCGCAACCGAAACCAGACGCGGCTTAAATTCAAGACGCATTTGGCAGGCCTGCAGGTTGACGCGCTCGGCACGTTTGCTTTTGACAATACCGTTAGGGGCCTTTCCGGTGCCGCCTTTGAGGCCGAGTCCCTCGGCTTGGGCCAGGACAAAAACGGCGCGCTAACCGTGGACCTGAGCGGGTGGGCCGTCACGTCAACCGATTATGACTGGACGCCAGGCAGCGAGGAAATTGCACCGCGCACGATTAGACAAACGACCTTGCCGGACCCTTTCACCGTGGCCGCGCCGGTCAGCCTGCGCGTTTCAACCGAATATGTGGGAGTCAATCCGCGAGTCGTTGTGCAATGGGATACCCCGGCGGATTTCTTTATCCGGCAGGATGGCAACGCGGAATTGACATTCCGGCGGGCCGCGGGCCGGGCGCTCGGCTTGGATGGCGCCCAATACGGCACGTTTGCCACGGCGATTGACCTAGACCACCAAGCGGCGAGTCCGTCTGAATTTTCGCTAGAGGCCTACGCGCAATGGAATGGAGTCGCCGGTGGCGATAACGCGATTTTCCACAATGGGCAGCTTGAATTATTCCGGCGCGATTCGGATAGCAAGATTGTTGCACGGGTGATTGAGCCTGCGACGGTCACTTTTGACGGAGTAAGCTACCTAGCCCGCGGGGCTGACCTGACGGGGCTTGTGGACGGGAAGGTAGGCACTATTTCTTTTTGGTTCCGTCCGAGCGTAGACAACCAACTGACATTCATCGTAGGGGGTACATCGACCGTTGATCTGATGCCCCGCGTCCTGATGGGCGGTGCCAACAATTTGATTGTTCAGGCGACAGACGCCGCGGGCAATCTGGACATGAGTTTCACCATTGCGTCTGACGTAACCATAGCCAACGGACTCCGCCATTTTATGGCGGCATGGGACGCAGCCGCCGGAACTATTCAGGTGGCCGTTGACGGGGTTTACGCGGTGCCCGCGGGGCATATCAACAACGACACACTTGACTATGCGAACGGCGATTTTGGCATAGGGGCCGCGCCAGCGGCAGGCGTTCTTCCTATCTCCGGCGACCTTGGGGAAGTCTATGTAAACCTTGCCGAGTTTGTGGACCTTTCGGTCGCCGCTAACCGGGAAAAATTCTACAAGGACGGGCACGCCGTAGACCTAGGCAGCGATGGCAGCCTACCCACAGGCACCGCGCCAATTGTTTACCTTTCAGGCGACGAGTCCGCCTTCCCAACGAACAAGGGCACAGGCGGCGGATTCACAGAATACGGCGCATTGACCAGCGCGCAAGGCAATTGGCCAATCATCGTTGGCTCTGCGGTGGCGGCGACAGATTGGGCACATGCGGCGGTTACGTGGGACGGCGCGACCATGACCCTTTACATGGACGGCGTAAGCGTCGGCACGGTTGCGGCTGCGAGATTTCCAGGCAAGGCGACGGCAAGCGAGATAGGACGCGGACAAGCCGGCGTTGTCGATGCCGCCTATTACCAAGGTGCCCTGGATGACGTGCGGGTTTGGGATTATGCGCGCGGTGCGGCCCAGGTTCTGGCCAACTATCAATTGCCGCTGGACGGCGACGAAACCGGACTCTTGGCCTATATTCCATTTGAGGTTTTCAACCCGGCCTTTGCCGTGGACGAGTCCAGCAATAGCAATTACCTGACCCTGACCGGCTCGCCTGATTATGTCTTGGGCACGGTAACGCCGGCATATGAGGCCGCCCAATATGTGGACGCTGAAAAGCTGGTTGGCTATGTGGCGCCGGTGGACAATGGCGTATCGTATGACCTGCAGGTGAGGTTTAGAAACTCGATTGGTGCCGTTTCCAGCCCGTCCGCAATTCTCGGTTATACGGTAGGCAGCCCGGCCGAGGGTGCCACGTCAAGTTTTGATGAAGGTTTGTTTTCCGAGCCAACTACTATAGAAACCGACGAAGGCGCCTTTGGCGAGTCTGCCGGCGTCATTGTCGATGAGGGAACGTTAGTCTAATGGCCGAACAACGGAAAAAGCGCCGCGATACAACCGCAAACCTGGCCTTGGTCACGCCCGCCATCGGCGTTTTGGGTATCGACACAACGCGAAAAGCGCCGATTGTTGGCGACGCGGCCACCGCTGGCGGCATCCCGATTCCCTCATTTGGTGAAATCATTAATGGTGATTGGATTTTCGGCACGGCCGTTAGCGATAATTCGCCGGATGATGGCGATAATATCACTCTGACAATCGACTCCCGCTATTCCAGTTTCACAGATGGCGGCAGCGTCAAGGCGGGCGCCAAGTTTCGATTCATCGCCCCGGCGGCCAATACCGGCGCGTCTATCCTGACAATCAATTGGACGGGCGGGACCGACGCGGCCACGATTAAGAAATACAGCGGCGGCGCGCAAGCTGACTTGGCCGCAAGCGATTTTATAGCGGGCCAGATTGTCGAGGTCATTTTTGACGGGACGGTTTTTCAGATTGCGGGCGGGCTTGGCGGCTCTGCCGGCGGCGTCCACACTGAAATAGAGCGGCAGACCGCGGCGGGCGTCACTTCGCTCACATTTACAACGGGCCTTGCTGGTTACGATCAACTGAAGCTGATTGGCACGGATATATCTGTGGACACCAACGTTAGAGATTTGGAGGTAGTTGTCTCCGATGACGGCGGCAGCACCTACGAAACCGCCAGTTATGACGGTTCGTTGGCCCAGCTATCAAGCGGCGCGTGGACGTATAAAACAGGCGCGACTGATGCGATCACGCTGAATAAAACGTCGATTCAGCTACAATCGAGCGAAATTGACAATATGTTTAATTTCGAGTTGACCTGCTGGGCCATGGACGCGGCGCATAAGAAGAACTTCACATTTATTTTTGCGCACAATAGCCCGGCGTCGGCCGCGTCTGAAAATAGCGGCTTTGGGTCTTACACATTCAAAGGCAATAACAATGCGTTGGATGCGCTCAAGGTCCAGTTAAACAGCAGCGGTAATTTCAGCGGAAACTTCAAGCTGATAGGACTCAACCAATGATCTATGTGATTGAGGACCCATCCGGCGTTTTGGAAATGCGCGGCACCGGCAAGCGGGTTTCTGTGTCAACCAAGCCCGTGCCAGCCGGACGCGGGACGACGCAAGGGCGATTGACTGACGGGCGCCCTGCCGTCCTTGTTTGGTCAAAGGCAGCCCAAACCGCTCAAAATGCTATTTGGAAAGCAAAATTGGACAAGGCCGAGGCGGACAAGGCCGCCCGAAAATACACCATTTCCAAAATCACCATTACACGGCGCATTATCGGCCTGGGATTGGAAGACTCGTATATGGCAGCGCTTCAGGCACAGCCAAAATTCCACGGCTTGTGGCTGGCGGCGGGCGTTATCAAGGCCAGCGACCCAGACGTTAACGCTTTCTTAACCGCCATCGGCGCTGACTTGGACGTGATTTTAGCGCCGGAGTCATAAGATGCCGGACGCGCCAGAAAAGCCAAAAGGGAAGCCGTTGCCCCAAGACCATTGGACATTGGACAAGCGCGTAAATCTTAGCGTCGTTATTGCCGTTGTTGTGCAAGCGGCTTTGATCCTGGTAGGCGGGACTCTGTTTTGGGTGCAGGTCCAGCAAAACACCGCGCAACTTGCCAAGTTGCCAGCGACTTTCCCGCCGGTAAGCCTCACAATCAAAATCACGCGGCTGGAAACGCAAATGGAGTCGCTACGGCGCAGCGTTGACCGGCTGACTTTTACCATTCGGCGCACAAGGAGTCTGCCGCCGGAAGGGCCCTAAAATGTGGCTTGCATCATTCACCCTGTGCGTTGCCATCGTTAGTGGCGGGATGACCTGCCGAGACTATACCGCCCGAATTGTTGTGGACACGGAGCCGAAATGCCGGGCACTGTTATCTAGGGGCATTCAGGCGGCGACCCTTTCAAAGATATACCGCGGGCGCCTAATTATTATAAAGGCGCCAGGCTGCCGGAAAACACGCGGTGGGCAGGAATAAGCAGGAGTCCAGAATGCTAGACGTTTTGCTGATTGTAGGGCACCAGCCATGGGCCAAGGGCGCTGCGAATATGGGCAGCCCTGATCCGTCAGATGATGTTTATGAGTTTGATTTTAACCTGCCGATTGTGCAGGCCGTAAGCGTGGGCCTGCAGGCGCTTGGCGTTACAGCGCAGATGGATATTTACACCAACGGCGGCGGCAATGTCGCCAGATGGTCCGGCGCTTCCCGCCTCTTGCTCGAATTTCTCTGCAACGCCTTTAACACCGAGGCGTCAGGAACGGAAGTATTGGCCGCGGCCGGCAGCGCAAAGGGCGTTGCGGCCGCCATCCAACTTCAGGCGGCGCTTGTGGATGAATTGGGCCTGCCGAATCGCGGTGTTAAGGAAATCCCGCGCGAGGGTCGCGGCGGCTATTTGCTGCACGGCGTTTCCCAGGTCGCGCTAATTCCAGAGCCGTTTTTTATAGACAACGACTCGGACCATGCCCGCGCCCGCGAATGCAGCCTAGCCGCG